>CAYYGZ010000001.1:0-17107 GCA_964471275.1 uncultured bacterium
TGTGAGACAGATTGCTGCGCATACTCGTTGTGGAAGGGTGTTCCGTGATGCGGGAACCGCTCGCCGCCGGCACAGATGAGAGCACGGCCCCCCTTCATGACGGCGAAGTCGTTCTGGCTCGCGTGCCCGTGGCTGACCCCACCGTAGGGGGAGGATCGGAACGCGACCATCAAGTCATCGGCGGGGGATGTGATGTCACTGTGAAGGGCCGCCCATCCTATACCCCGAAACACGCGATCGTTGGGCAGGGCCTCGCCGTCCGCCTCACCGACGTTGTCTTCCAGCAGGATTCCGGGGAATGGATCTACTGTTCCTGGCCCTGCCCCGATCGGACCGACCTGGCCTGCCCACTTACGCAGACGCGAGTCACGTAGTCGAAGGCTGTGGTATTGCATCAGGGTTCGTGCACCCGAGGGCCGGACGTGGCTCTGCTCGGTGTCCCCGAACGGCGTGATCTCGCCAACGGGCGAGACCGCATAGTAGAAGAACCAGGGCAGGTTCCGGTAGAAGGGCTTGAGCCAGATATCGTGACCCGTCGCAACCTGCCACGTGTGGAAGGTCACGGCATCGCGCTGGTTGTAGGACTGGCCGTAGGGTACGCCCTGTGCCCAGCCTCCATCCTGACCGGCCCAATGCGGGAAGTTTGTTGCGATGATCTTGAGTGCATACTCGGCCCAGCCCGCGGCTCGTTCGTCCTCTGCAAGCGCGACGGCGTGTTGCAGGAGGAACCCGGGGAGTCTGCCGTTATGGCTTCCTTCGGGTTTGAAGGGATAGTCGCTCCTCTCCAGCTGCTGTATCATCTGGTCCGCACGCGCACCGACCATTTTCGAAACTTTGATGCGCTCGTCATCGCTGAACAGGTCATACAGCCAGTCATAGACCTCTGCTCCCGCACGCAGAAGACCCAGCCCGACTTCGTCACCGTAAGGCGCCAGAATCGATGAGATCCCGTCGACATCCCAGCCGGCTGCGTCGACGATCAGAGCTTTGGCACGTTCGCCGTATACCTGCTCGCCTGTGAGCTGGTAGGTGAGAGCCATCGCGCGCATCGCGTTGTCGTGCACCTTGCGAGTCGCCTGAAAGCAGGCGTGGTATGCGAGGCGGCGCTCAGCGTGGTCCGTAAGTTGATCGTAGTCAGGCTCGGGAATCGGTTCAATCCACAGCCCTGCATCCGCCATTTTTCTGAGTTCGCCGAATGCCTCCGCTCGCGATGTCGAGAGTGTCGATCGAACCTCATCCAGCTGTGAAGCGAGAAAGAAGACCCTGGGATGCTCTGAGGGAACGCGGTTCAGAAGTTCGCGCGTATCCGTCCACGGCTGTTCCGAAGCCCCATCGCAGACTTTAAACTTATAGTCGGACGACCTGGCCTGAACAGAGTCGGTATCGATTACGGCCTCGACGTGCCATTTATACTCGCCCGGAGGGAACACCTCTGTAGGAACGTGAATCGGATCGGGAGTCAGAGAGGAGGTGTAATGCTGACTTCCCTCGCGCTCGACAATCAGTCGGTACTCGCACGCACCACGTTCAGCAGCTCGCCACCAGGAGAAGCCGGGAGGCGAGAGTGTCATTTCTTCACCTTCACGGGGGTGGATATAGTTTGAAGCCTGAGGTCGGATTGTCGGGAATTCCATGGACTGCCTTTCTGTCACGAAGACACACGGAATCGACCGGATCGTTGACGGTCTGGTGGTGGATCGATCGCCCTATTATGTTGCTTTATCCAATCGTGTCAAGGTTCGAGGATGGGGATATGTCCGATTCTACAATACGCCACAAGAGCCTGGTCCAGCTCTTCACACAGATCGTCGATCGGAGTTTTGGCGATCTTCAGACCGGTGATGACATTCTGCGAACCTATGTTGTCGACCTGCTGGTTTGTTTCGCGCGATCGGATGCGCTCTACCAGATCCGTGACCCGGGAGGCCAACAGATCGACACGGTTGTCGGCCTCCTCATCGAGGCTGATTGTAATTCGGTCGGTTCCTCGAGTAAGACTTACCGCACGCTCCGGCACACAGGCGACTATGCGCTGTTCATGAGAGGCATCTTTCGGGGATACGTTGAAAGACACGGATACCTGGGTTGGTATATGACCGAGGGACCGAGGGCCTACCGATGTGCGGTGCCACACGCCGTAGACGGGCAGGACAGGGACATCTTGGACCGACTCTGGCGGGATTTCGAACGGATTTCGGGGGCCCTGGACTATATGCGGAAGGTCTACTTCGGGAACGCAGCACTGCGGAACGGATTCGAGGCCCTTGTCAGACGATTCGACCTTTGGAACTGATGCGCACCTGTCTGCGCTTTTCTTTGTTTGGTCACCCCTCCGACAATCTCGCGCCAGTAAGTCGCTGGGCCGCACACGGCCGCGTCCCGCCCGGCACGGAGCGTGGGGCAGCCCTTCTCCTCATGAATTGAATGTCCTTGGGTTGCTTGCCTGTTGCCCGCAGTCGTGAACCCCGGGCGAACACATTCAGTTTTACCAGATTCTGCCTATCTCCCGACTTGCCGACCCCCCGCTTCACCCGCTATGTTGCGCCAAGCAATTCCAGCAGGCATCTGAAACACCTGGAGAGTTCACATGGCCGAATCACACAAAATCGCGATGCTCGGTACGGGCTTCATCGGGATGTTCTACACGGTGACACTTCACGGGGGACGAAACCGGGACCGGGTGCATCTTTGTTACTCCAGGAGCGAAGAGCGGGGAAAGGCCTTCGCGGAGAAGTGGCAGATCCCGAAGCATACGACTCGCATCTCGGAGGCTGTTCAGGACAGCGAGATTGATACGGTCGTGATCGGACTGCCAAACCATCTGCACCAGGAAGCGGTCGAGGCTGCGGCCGCTGCGGGGAAAGCAGTGCTCTGCACCAAGCCGCTGGGACGAAACGCGGCGGAAGCGAAGGCGATGCTGGATGCGGTCGAAAAGGCCGGGGTATTTGCAGGATATCTCGAGGACCTTGTCTACCCGCCGAAGACGCTCAAGTCCATGGACAGTGTCCGTAATGGGGCGCTCGGTCGCGTGCTGTGGGTGAGGTCGAGAGAAACGCATCCGGGGCCGCACAGCGATTGGTTCTGGGATCTCGAACAGGCCGGTGGCGGAGCGATCGTCGACATGGGCTGCCACTGCGTGGAGATCATCCGAAATTTCATCGGAAAAGGGCAGCGGCCCGTCGAGGTGATGTGCTGGGCAGATACGCTTGTGCACCCGATCGAGGCTGAGGATCACGGCGTCGGGTTGATCCGGTTTGAGAACGGATCGATGGGGCAGTTCGAGGTCAGCTGGGCGTTTCGGGGAGGGATGGATCTGCGTGACGAAGTGTCGGGCACCGAGGGGACGATCTGGCTCGACCACTTTCTACGCACGGGATACGAGATGTTCACGAACGTCGGAGTGGGTGGCTATGTAGCCGAGAAAGCAGAGGCCGAAACGGGTTGGATGTTTCCCGTAGGTGACGAGGCGCACGAGTTGGGATACACGACGATGTTCTCCGAGATGTTCAATGCGATGGACGAGGGCCGCGAGCCGATGGAGACATTCTACGACGGGTATGTCGTGAACGCAGTCGTGGATGCGTGCTACCGGTCCGCCAGGTCGCGTCTGTGGGAAGGTATCGAGATCGACGATTGGCGTGGGGATCCAAAGGCAGACGCACAAGCGCAGTATGCGGAAGAGACGGCGGAGGGACTGGTCGTGATGAAGCGGGAACACATGCCGGACGGGAAAACCAAAGTGATCCTGAAGGACCGCAGCACGGGAGAGATCACCCAGAAGATCGAGTAGCCTACCCGATCAATGCCACCGCGCGGATGGGCGAACCATCTCCCCCGGTGATTGGGAGAGGCAAGCCGCAGAATGTGAACGGAAGGTCCCGAGGCAACTGATCCAGGTTGACGAGCCCGTCGAAGGTGATGATGTCACTTTGGAGGAGCGAACGTTCCAGTTCTTCATCCAGGGAGGGACCGCCGACGAACAAGGGGTGGACGTCCAGGATGGTCTCCAAGCAGGCCGTGCTGATCCGGTTATCAAAAATCAGGCCCGTTTGCTCCGGCAGCTGTTGATGGGCTGACACCAGCCTGGCGATTCCCACGAAACGATCCAGCGGAATGTCACCGAGCGAGCTTCCCCCGTCGTAGACGTGCGATGGTGCGTCTACGTGCGTGCCCGTGTGTGTCCCAAGAGATATTGTGCGGAGCTCCCAGCCTGATTTGTCTCTTTCCTGTGTGACCTCGATGCTGACTTCCGGATCCCCTGGATAGACCGGCATCCCGCTTCTTAGGGGCTGCGATAGATCAATAATCTGCATTCTCATCTCCGCGACACGATCGGGTTCTGCCATTATGGGTCTGCGTAAATGTAGGAACTGTGATGGTGACACTGGTTGTTTTGCTGTAAATGGCTGTTCCTATAGTGTTTATCTTGCCACTTGGCTGATTGGGGAGTGGCTGCCGGTTGCTCCGAAAACCTTCGTTGTCCTGCGAATGAATTCGTATCGACTGGATTTGAGTTCACGCCTCCGGGCATTTAGCATCCCATGACAGCTGAAGGCTTCGTTCTGGCTGCCGTCGGTCGGTCTTGTGTCACTGGATGTGCAGGATGAGGAAATGGGTTGAGCGATCGCAGGGGTTCGTTTGCCGCCGCGCAGCTCCGCGCGTAGCAGACCTTGTCTGCCAGTACGCATTTACGACACGCGATATGGATCTCGTCTCACGATCGATATCGTCGCCGGGAGTCCAAGGTGTTTCCACACGGTGTGTCCGTCTATGCCCCCAACCCGAGCCGCATAGAGACTCGTGACTGTTCCGTGTGTCACTTAGGCGATGTTCGCGGATCTGTCATCGATATCATGCTCGATGTGCGCAATGGCCGTTTGGAATCGGTCGGTCGCCTCAGCGCCCCGTTTCTTGACCAAAGACACGTTCTTCCGGTGTTGTGAAGAGACCTCCAACCGCCTGCTCGAAGTCTGTCTGCTCAAGGTAGCCGACACCCGTCCTGTCGTGCTCGCGTAGATCGGTGTGGGTTCGGGTCTCGATACTCAGATGGGCTCCTATCGTCTTGCCCGTCTGTCTCGCTTTGGGTTCCTCATTCGTGAACACAAGGTCGATCTCGGCGTCTGCCAGGCAGTGCGCCAATCTCTGCGCGCCCGCAAGTCCTTCGCTGGAGAGTTCCCAGGTTCGCGATGGACTTTCCCGATCGATCTGGGGATGGGCGTGTCTGATGAGGATGATGCTCGACAATGAGGTCCCTTCTCAAAGGAGGCCTTTAATTGACAGATTCCGTCCCGAGCGGTTACTTTACGCGCCGCGGGAAGCTCTCATTTGGCTCCTCGGTTCACCGGGCAGGAAGGCCCTGAGGCGGCTGAATGAAGATAGGGGACGTGTCGGGGTGGGGAAAGGATACCCCCTGCCCCGGAAGGGAGATTTGGGCAAAGCGCGAGGAGAATTCGCTGATCCTGAAGCTGGCTGTTCCGATTCCTCAATGGGGTTTCAGGAGCCGTGCAATCGATCGAGGAGTCACGATGCTCAGTGTGGGTGACGTGTCCAGACGGCTATGGCTCAGTCTCGCCACGATGTCTATGCTTGCCTGCACCAGTGACCCGCTGCAGCTCGATAATGACAGCCTCTCCGCTCTCTTGTCGATTTCAGACGTCAGGAAGACACGTGTCCAGGACACAGCCAACCCCGAACTCATGTCCGGTCTGATCGTTGATGCGACGGTTGTCCATACAGGGTTCGTGACGGTTGACGTACCGTTTCGAATGACCTGGTCGATTCGCCGTAGTGGAGTGACGATCGCCTCCGCCACGCGTGACTTTGAAGCCGGTTTCTCCCCTGGGAGAAGTGCACCAGTAAGACTTACGCTGCGATTCGCGCCGGTTGCCGATCTTGGGGGCACCAGCGATGTCGTGACATTCGATTTGCTCGAGATGTCTACACTCTCAACTCTGGGTGGCTGATGCAACTCTATCTGGTTCGACACGGACAATCGTTCAACAATACACTGCCTGATGGGATCGGCCGCGTTGCAGATCCACCTTTGACGGACGTCGGAGAGAAGCAGGCTCCGCTGGTAGCGAGGTTCCTCGCCGAAGAGGCTGCGAAAGATCCCTACAATTCCGCGGGCTCCGTCGATACGTTCGGGATCACGAAGCTGTTCACGTCTGCCCACCTGCGGTGTCTTCAGACCTCTGAACCGATTGCGGAGGCGCTCGATCTGGACCCACATATCTGGGTCGACGTGCACGAGGAATGCGGGATCTGGCTAGATGATGTGGAGACGTTGCCCGGATTGAGGCGATCCGAGATTTCTGAGCGCTTTCCTCGCGTTGTGATCCCTGACGAGATTGGCGAGGAGGGCTGGTGGAACAGACCCCGTGAGACGGAGTCCCAGTGGCTGGAACGCGCGATGCGAGTTGCCGATGAACTCTGGCGTGTATACGCAGAGACTGATGAGCGCATCGCCATCGTCGCTCACGGTGGTTTTATCAAGGATCTCGTGAGTGCGCTGATCGCTCACGGGCCGCTGCCAAGCGGGACCATCTCCTCGCGCAACACGTCTATTACCCATTTCTCTTTCGAAGACGGCAAATTGATTCTCGGGTATCTGAACCGCGTGGACCATCTTCCTCCGGAGCTGGTTACGTGAACCGATTGCCGCGATCACGAGCACGGCGACTTGCCGGTGTGCTCGCGCTTCTGGTTCTACCGGTGTCCGTGGATTCTGCGCAGCCAGATCCGGGACGGGATGAGGATTCTCAACTCAGCCGAGCGGAGGTCTACAACAACAGAGGAACACAACACGCGGCTCGGGGGGATTACCGTCAGGCAGCAGGCGCCTTCCGTAAGGCGATCGAATTCGATCCGGGCATGACCGTCGCTCACTACAACCTCGGATTGGCGCTTTCCCGGGTGAAGAACCACAGGGATGCCGCATTTGCCCTTCAGGCGGCTGTACGTCTGTCACCGCGTTATTTCGAAGCCAGGCTCCAGCTCGGCCTTTCACTGATGGCGCTGAACCAGTACGGCGAGGCAGCGATTGCGTTCGAGGAATGTCTGTCGCTCAAGCAGGGAGATCCGGTCGCCCGGTTCCGCCTCGGGCAGTCGTACTGGAAAGCCGGCAACTGGGAGCGGGTGATCGCGAACTGGACCGCTCTACTCAATGAATCCCCTGCACATCCAGCGACTGAAACGGCGCGGCACGAGCTACCACGGGCTTACTATAATCTTGGTCTGCATCATCAAGATGTGGGGAACATTGATGCTGCGCGTGAAGCCTACGACGAGGCACTGAGAAGAGACTCCCGCTACGTTCCTGCGCTGAACAATCTGGCGATCATGGAGCAGGTGGCGAATAGGGACGAGAAAGCGGCAGAACTTTTCGGCTTGGCAACCGAGATCGACCCCGAGCACGAGGGGGCACGTCTGGGGCTGGCCGGGGCCTTGCTTGCGCTGGGGCGGATACCGGAGGCGATCGAGCATTACCAGGGATTGCAGACCCGGCTGCCCGAGGATGGTCGAGCCTACCGTGGGTTGGCGCTCTGCCACATCAAGTCGGGGGATCGCGACAAGGCGCTCGAGTGGGTGGCAGCAGCAGAGGAGCGATCGGACCGGTACGAGGCACGCCTGCTTGAAGCTTTTGTGTATGAACACAATCTGTCCGGCGAGCGGTATGGTGTGGGCTTCGATGATAAGGCCGCAGAGGAAGTATACCGCCAGGTGATCGAGTTGTATCCTGGACGGGCCGAGGCACACTACAACCTGGGCGTCATTCACGCCCGCGTGGAGAGATGGGAGCACGCCGTGGCGAGTCTGGAGCGCGTGCTGGCCATCGATTCGACCTACGCGGCGGCCCGAGTCGCACTAGCCGAGGTCGAGCGTGTAACGAAGAGCCAGAATATCCATATTCTGCGAATCAAACGTCCTTAGAGGAGAAGACAGCATGGCACAGGCAGAGGTGATTCTTTCGGGGTTTGCGGATGAAGGTCCCGTGAGCAAGCGTGCGGAAGAGCAGTTCACGATGATGCGGACGCTTGGCATGTCCTACTACACGATCAGATTCATCGATGTTGATCAGGGCATGAAGAATGTGATGGAACTCTCGGATGAGGAGATCGATCAGGTCAAGGAACTGCACGAGGCCTATGATATCCGGATCTCATCGATCGGATCCCCGATCGGCAAGGTGAAGCTCAACGAGGTCGATGATGGAACGGAAAACAGATACGTCCCGTTCGATGAATACCTGGATAAGGACGTTCAGCGTGCGATCGATCTGGCAAAAGCATTCGATACAAAGCTTCTCCGCGGGTTCACATACTACCATCCGCACGGAACGGATCCCTGGCCCCACGTCGATCAGGCCGCAGACCAGCTCAAGCAAATCGTTGCGAAATGCGAGGCGGAGGGGATCATCTACGGTCTCGAGGTTGAATCTGATCTGATTGGTGGCGACGGCGAGACCCTCGCCGCTCTGCACGAGAAGATCGGCAGCGACTACAGCTACATCATCGAGGATGTGGGAAACATGGAATACATGGGGCACTCTGCGGAGAGTGCCTACGAGCATTATCTCAAGATGAAACCAGGTCTGGGATGGATACACATCAAGGGATTCTGTCAGCCGGAGAAGCCGGATATGCTCGAAATGGCGGCTGGGCGGGGATTGACGCGCTTCATTCCGGTGGATCAGGGCGACGCCGGTCACGAGATGGTGCTGCGTGATTTCAAGACGATGGTGCCGGACCTGGATGCCAAGTTCAAATCGCTCGGCGTACCCGGGGTCTTCATCGACCTCGAACCGCACGTTAAGGGCGGTGGTCAGTTCGGCGGCATGAGCGGCGTTGATGGATTCGGCGTAGCTTTCAGGGCGCTCTGCAATCTGCTCGACTATCTGGGATATGACTACCACCTGACCGGGTATGAGGATCTGCACAGGAGAGACTAGCGGAGCTGTGAGCTAACGTCTGGGTCCTAGATCGGATGGCGATTCCACGAACCCGGAAGGGCCATCGTACAGGAATCGATCGCGCGCCGAGGCTGGCGGACGATCTACAGTGCATAAGCGAGGCCCCCGACTCCAGATGAGACCCGGATTCGTCGGAAGCGGTCTTTCGCTCCACACTACGGTCGCGACGGGTCGATTTATGATTGTAGCTTGACACGGTTAGGTCGATCGTCACCCATCACGCGTTGAGGCCTGGCCGGGGACGTTCTCGAGGATCGGTATAAGTTTGCTCATTTGTGCCGGGGTTACTGCCCCGGCACATTTGTTTCAGGGAGAGGCATGATCAAGCTCGTTGCGTTCGATCTGGACGGCACGGTTGTGGATCACCGGAATGTGCCGACGCCCAGTACGCTGGATACCATTCAGCGGCTGATTGATGCTGGCATCCACGTGGCCTCGATCAGCGGTCGGAGTATTTCCAAGAGTCAGTATCCCTTCGAGCAGAACGCGGATTTCGCTGAATCGTTGAGCGTTGGGTCATACAACGGCGCCGTCGTGCTGGATCGAGTGAGAGACGGGAAACGTCGACCGCTGCACGAGCAAAGGATGCCGGTGGATACTTTTTGGGAGATCACCGGAGGACTCGGCCGTGTGGGTATGAACTACATCTACTGTCACCTCAAGCTTGGGGGTGCAGGTCTTGAGATCGAAGACTACATCGCTCTACGCCAGGACAAGACAATCGATGATATGACCGTCCAGACCGGGACTGAGTTCGTGATCGATCCGGATCTCACCCAGAAGATCATTGAGGGGGTATATGGTGTGCCCCCGAAGATCCTGATCTGTCCTGGAGAGACCGAGCGCGAGTCAGTCTATGCCGATCTGAAAGCGAGATTCAGCGAGCGGCTCTATATCGAGCGCACGGATTCCGACAGGGTTGAGGCGATGCATCCCGACGTGAACAAGGCAAAGGCACTTGCGGAAATCTGCAAGGCTTGCGGCGTCGATGTGAACGAGGCCATGGCCATAGGTGATGGGAGCAACGATCTCACCATGCTGGAGTCGGCTGGTGTGGGCGTGCTGCTAGGGAATGCTGATGAGAGAACGAAGCAGATGGCACGGGATGTCGAGCACGTCGCATCCTTTCACGACAACGGGTTCACTGCGGCCGTCGAGCGCTTTGTCTTTGGGGAATAGGTGACTGCGCATTCGCCCTCACTCAGAGATCGGATCCTCGGGGACGAGTTCCTTCTGGGGGATGGTGCTTGTGGGACTGAGCTCCAGACACGTGGACTGCCCGTTGGTACCCCACCGGAGCTCTGGACACTCGAGCAACCTGACATCGTTCGCCAAGTTGCGTTCGACTACTTCGCTGCCGGATCAGAAATGGTTCTCACAAATACGTTCGGGGCGAACCGGGTTCGGTTGGGCAGATTGGGATTGGGTGAGCGGATCGAAGAGATCAACCGCGAAGCCGTCAGGCTTGTTCGGTCTGTCGTCCCAGAGGTTGGGTTCGTGGTGGCGTCTGTCGGGCCAACTGGGGCAGACCTGTCTGTGGATGAATACCGATCAATCTATGCAGAGCAGACGGCCATACTGCTCGATGCCGGTGTGGATGGTGTGTGTGTAGAGACCGTGTGCTCGACAGACGAAGGTCTAGCAGCGGTTGATGCTGTCGGCGCGGCGAGTGACCTGCCGATTATCCTGAGCTTCGTGGTCGTAGAGCGGCATGGTTCGCTTGCGACGCTGGATGGCGAAGATTTCGCAACTGCAATCCGAAGGATGGGTGACTCTGGCGTGGACGCGGTCGGCGTAAACTGCATCGACGGCGAAATCGCTGAAGAGGCCTGTCGGCAGATACGGTCACTAGCCGACCTGTCTGTCTATGCCAGCCCGAACGCGGGTGTCCCCGATCGGGTGGGGGAGCGGTTGCTGTATCCGGTGTCCGACTCCGGCGTTGCTGAGGGACTGGCTGGCCTCGTGCAGTCCGGTGCGAGCGCCATCGCCGGCTGCTGCGGAACAGGGCCCGCCTGTATCGCGGCACTGGCAAAGAAGCTTGGTCGTCAGAAACACATCGTCAGGTGCAACTCGTAGGAGTCGGGCCGCACGGCCGGCGTGAATTCGTAAGTCTCAGGCCCTTCAGCATTGAAGATGCCTGCCAGAAATCTGATACCCATCCCTGCAATGCCTCCCACCGCAGCGCCGAACTTCATCTCCTCGCCTGCCGAAATCTCTTCAAGCGTCAGCCCCGCAAACAGCCCGGTGAATTCGCCAGTCAGCGTGCCCTGGATTCTGTAACCAAAGGTCGATTTCATCACCTGTCCCGGTATGATGAGCCGATCGGCTTCCGAAGAGTTGATCTGCTTGGTCGCCTCATTTTTCAGGGCCGTATAGATAGACCCGTTGTCCCAGGTTCCGAGGAGACAACCATCGGTTACGTCCTCGCCAATCGTGATACTCGCCTTTTGGCGCTTCGTGATCCGATCGAGATGCCGTGATAGTTCGATGTCCACGATCGAGGCGGTTGCCGGGGTGTAGGAGGTGCCGAGACCCAGGTGCCGAGCCAGAGTGCGTCAAAGTGGGCTTGCTTGAGCCACACGACCCTTGTAGACCGTCTGGCGCTTCGGATATGCCGGATCATGACGAACGGTCTTCCTCTCGTGGATTCGAAGAACGAGGCGAACTTAAAATTCGTGACAGGGAGAGTGAAGGGCAGGAGGAGATCCGGTATGGGCGCTGGCGGGCAAACGGTCTGCGCAGCTCTGAGGGTCCATAGAACAGTCGATATGCTTGACATTTCTCCGCGTCGATTTCGTGACCGATTGTGTCGATGCTGACTGGTAGTGCACAAAGGGTGCGCTTCGCGACGATCGCCCAACGGTCTTCGGTAAGCGGCTGGATCTCGAGTTTTTCGGAGGGTGATGGAGTGGAACGGAACAGCAGGCAGGACAGGCTGAATACAATCGGTGTGAAAGGCCACACCGGCATGGTTCACCTCACACGTTGGCGGTCCTCTTGAGGCCACGGCTGGAGGATGCGATGTGGAGTCGCATGTGCTCTCTGGCCAGCCTCGGGTCTCTAGCCTCAATGGCCGCTAGGATCGCACGGTGTTCTTCAAGCGATAGATGCGCCCGCCGCTCACCGTCTGGCGAGGACGGGTCATCCAGACTTTGAACGATCCATTGCTGGAGATAGTTCCGTGTAAGGCTCACCATATTGGCGAGGATGCCATTCTGCGAGGCATTGGCGATACCGAGGTGGAAAGTGAGGTCGGCCGCCAGAAAGCGTTCCTGGCTACGCAGGGCAGTTTCCAGGTCCGAGAGGGTCTCGCCAATGAATCGGATGTCTTCCGTTGTGGCTTTTTGCGCGGCAGATTCAGCGGTCTGACACTCGAGCATCAGGCGTGTTTCGATCAGATCCTCCACCCCTTTGTCATCCAGAAGGATCCCCCATTGCAGGGATTTCTCGAGGTGTCGGCTGCTGTCTTCGGAGATGAAGGTGCCCTCGCCGACGCGTCCCTCGACGATTCCCAGCGTGGCAAGTGAGCGCAGAGCTTCACGCAGGGACGTCCGTCCGACGCCAAAATGTCGGCACAGATCACGTTCGGGAGGAAGCCGTTCGCCCGGGCTCAGCTCGTTCCGACCGATCAGATCGACCAGCTGATCCACGATCTCGTCGCTAATGGACCGCTTGCGGATGGGTCGTATACCTTTTCCGGTCACTCGCTTTTTCCGCTTTTCCGTCAGGAGACAGCGGGTTACATTGAATTGGTCTGACCATCAGACCTGACCTAATAATCGACTTTCTGCGGTCATAGTCAAGTCATCGGAGTGTATTACGTGGTTGAGATAAAGGATATCGGGCGTCGGATCGAACTGATCACGATGGACCCCCACTTCGAGGGGATCTCGATCGGCCTCTATCGCCAGCCCGGTGAGTCCGCGAAATTCCTTGTCCATTCCTACAGCAGCAAGGAGGGAGCGGACGAGCGCCTAGCTTCTGTCAGACGGACCATGGCAGTGCTTGGCGGTATGGATGAGGATGCCACCGGAACCCTATCCTTCCCTTGTGGCGCGACACACAGTGCGGCGGTCAGACGTCTCTTCCTGGAAGCGGGTAAGACGACCGAGATCCCCGCCGAGGCCAGGCCACTACAGACACTCGACAAGAAGTCCGGTCTGACCATCGATGTCTCCAGATACGGCTCAGGGCTCTACCAGGTCACGGCGAGCGACGAGGCAAAGGCGCCGGAGAGACGCATCAAGGCGGTCGCGAACGGTCTCGCAAAGCTCGGAGAAATGGATCTGATTGATGGGCGCGATGATCGGGTGCGATACCCGTGCGAACAAGATCACGATGCGCTGATTGGGTTGCTCCTCGTGCGCGCACCAAATGTGAGGGCACTCGTCAGAGAGCAGGAAATGGCGTCTTCTCGTGGTGTGCTTACGGCACCGAGTCATCAATGACCTCAGAATCGCAAGAGGGTAGGGGCGGAGGGGCGTGTAGGATCTGGAAAACTCTATGAGCGATGTGAAGGAAATGAAGCCGAGGGAGAGGGTGCTGGCTGCGCTGAATCGGCAGCCTGTGGATCGTACACCGACGTGTAATCCGACGTCGATGGCGACGGTCGAATTGATGGATCTGGTGGATGCGCCGTTCCCGGAGGCAAACCGGGATCCCGAGCTGATGGCTAGGCTGGCGGCGACGGGACATACAGAGCTGGGTTTCGACACGATCATGCCTGTGTTTTCGATCATCCAGGAATCATCTGCGGTCGGCTGTAAGATTCAGTGGGAGCAGAAGGACAACTGGCCTACGGTCAAGATGTCGGAGCCCATCTGGGAGACCCTGGAAGATATCAAGATTCCGTCAGGCTACATGCAGCATCCAGACGTGCAGTGCGTGATCAAGGCGATCGAGATCCTGAAGCGGGACTACGGCGACGATGTGGCGATCATCGGGAAGACAATGGGGCCGTGGTCGCTCGGATATCACTGCATGGGTGTCGAATCGTTCCTGCTGATGTCGCTCGATGATCCGGATCAGACCAAGCGGATTCTCGACAAGCTCAAGCAGATCACGATTGAGTTCGGTATAGCTCAAATCGAGGCGGGTGCCGATGCGCTGACCTTGCCTGATCACGCGACGGGTGACCTGGTGAGCGGCGAGTACTACGAGCGCTATCTGCGTGAATTGCACATCGAGTTTGTGGAAAAGATACCGATCCCTTTGATTCTGCATATCTGCGGTCGAACAGTAGATCGTATGGACTACATCGCGCAGACCGGGATGTCCGCATTCCATTTCGATTCAAAAAATAAGCCGGAGGAGTCGATCGCTATCATGGGAGATCGGATTTCTCTGGTCGGAAACATCAACAATCCGGAAACGTTGTTCTCGCGGGGGCCAGAGGCCGTGAAGGAGGAAGTTGTCCGAAATCTTGAAGCGGGCGTTCAGCTGATTGGGCCGGAGTGTGCGATTCCGCTGCAGACGCCGATCGAGAACCTGACCGTAATTCCAGAAGCTGTGAAGGATTGGCACGAGCGTTGATATGGCAGAACTAGGTGACATCCAGAATGCATTCATCCGGACGGAGATCGAGGAGCATATCGATCGCCCCGATGAGATCGCACGGAACATCGAGCTTTTCGCGAAGACGAGGCCCGTTCTTCAGGAGATGGCCGCCGCGCTGATCGTGGGGGACCACGGACGGGTCGATGAGCTGACGACACATTGTCTTGGCGAGGGGATCAAGGCCCTCGAGGTAATGGATGATGGCCTGATCGCCGGGATGGGGATCGTCGGAATCAAGTTTCGTGAGAACATCATCTTTGTACCCGAGGTGTTGGCGTGCGCACGGGCGATGAAGGCGGGGATGACGCACATAGAGCCGATTCTCTCGGCCTCGGGGATCAAGCCGGTGGGTTCCGTCGTTATGGGAACCGTTAAGGGCGACCTGCACGACATCGGGAAGAACCTGTGCATCATGATGCTTAGAGGAGCAGGCTTTGTGGTTCACGATCTGGGAGTGGATACATCGGAAGACGCCTTCCTTGAAGCGGTTGAGGAGCACAACGCGCCGTTGATGGGGATGTCGGCTCTTTTGACGACAACTATGCCGAACATGGGTAAGACGATCGAGGCGTTTATCGACGCAGATCTGAGGGATGACGTCAAGATCATGGTCGGAGGGGCTCCCGTGACTCAGGACTTTTCGGACGACATGGGGGCCGACGGGTATGGCGAGGACGCACTCGCTTGCGTCGAGTTAGCGAAGAGGCTTCTGGCGGATGTGGACGACAGATAGCCGAGGACGTGTGTGACTGATCGATCCGATGGCATCGAGTTTTCCGAAGGTCCGAAGCCCGGACCCACGAGAGAAGATTATCAGATTCGCCTGGACAGGATCACGGCTCTCTTCTCGGGTATGGTTCGGCACGCGGAGAAAGTGTCACTCACCCGCTGTCCCTACAAGAATCGCTTCGATCAGTGCACGGCCAGATTTGGCTGCCGATTCCAGGATCGATCAACAGAGGTTGACACAATCCCCTGCGTAAGCGATGATAGCCTCGAGTATCGGTCGGCGTGGGAGATGGATCCTGATTCAGCCGAAGAGATGCACGACATACTGAGAACCGGTCGCAGTTCCTGAATCACCGCACTCTGTTGCACCCCGCTTGGCCGTGGGTCTGGCGGGGTAATCTTTGGGTACAACACACATGGCGCACGTAAAGTATAACAGGCGTAAGACGGAGTCCTGCACAGGCCGGTCCCTCTTCGATTACGCCGATGATTTTGCCCTTCGGGTCGCCACCTCCTGCAGCAGAGGTGGCGCCTGCCACGAATGTGTCGTCGAGGTTCAGGAGGGAGCAGAGGCTCTGAGCTCTCGGTCTGAAGAAGAGGCATTCTTGCAGGATCCCTTTCGACTGGCCTGCCAGGCGAAAGTCGAACAGACCGACACCGATGTGGCCTTTACACCCCTCCGACGGGAGCCCAAGATCCTGACGGCTTCCGGGAGATTCGAAGGGGATCTCGATCCTGTGATCCGGCGGTCAGGCGATCAGGTCCTGAGTGGAAACGACCGTGTGGATGCGTATCGCGGCCGGATCGTCGGGATCGCCCTGGATTTGGGTACTACGACGGTTGTTGCCGACTTTGTCGATTTGGAGACCGGTGAGAGCATCACCGTCAGTTCATTCGAGAATCCTCAGCGATTCGGTGGCAGCGACGTGATGAACCGTATCTCGTACGATGTTGGGGAGAACCAGGGGGAGCTTTGGAAGGCTGCGTCCAGTAGTCTGAATAAGGAGATCGAGCAAGCTTCGGCCCGTTGCGGGTTCTCGACGCAGGATATCTACGAGATCGTTGTTGCCGGGAACGCGACCATGCGTGACCTGTTCTTTCGACTCGACGTGCAGCCGATCGGTCAGAAGCCATATAAGTCTACGATCGAGTACGCCTACCTCGCAAAGGAGCGCAGCACCACATCCATCGTCGCTCCAGCGAACCGGATCGGGATCCGCATCAATCAGAACGGGCGCGCCGTGGGTCTTCCGATCATCGCGAGCCACGTTGGGGGAGACACGTCGGCGGACATGATTGCGCTGAACATGCTCGCCGAGCACGAAATCGCGATGCTCGTGGATGTCGGCACAAACACCGAGGTCGTCGTGAAGAAAGGTGATCGACTGGTGGCGGCTTCGTGTCCGGCCGGACCCGCGTTCGAAGGCGGGGGTGTCGAGTTCGGGATGGCGGGATATGAGGGCGCGATCGAGACATTGACGATCGAGGATGACACTTTCAAGTTCCACACGATCGGGGATCTGCCGCCAGAAGGTCTGTGTGGGTCTGGGCTGATCGACCTGTTGGCGGAGCTCCGTCGAAATGAATGGATGGCACCTAGCGGCGCGTTCAAAGACAAGCAGTTGGCTTTGACGGTCGATCCTGAACGCGAGATCACGTTCTCTCGTCAGGATGCTAGCAATCTTGCCCAGGCCAAGGCTGCGAACACAGCCGGCATGTACCTCGTGATGCGTCATCTGGACGTGAAACCCGAGGATGTGGAGACGCTGTATTTGGCCGGGGGGTTCGCTAATTACGTTGATATACCGAACGCGATCGAGATCGGATTCTTGCCCCCTGTGCCGGAAGACC
>CAYYGZ010000001.1:17117-59130 GCA_964471275.1 uncultured bacterium
CGAGTGCCGGGAATAGCTCGCCCAGGGTCTGGCTGAAGGTCGGGAATGCGTCAGTTATCGGTGCACGAGATGCACTGCTATCCCGGACGATGCGAGAGAGCGCTGAGCGGCTTCCCGATGTGATTGAACACATGGAGCTGGAAACGGAACCCGATTTCTTCGAGGTTTTTGTTGAAGCGTGTCAGTTTGATCCAATGATGTTCGAGTGGGAGTAAGAGGCGAGAAGCGAGACTCGAGAAGTAGAGTGGGGTCGACTCCTGCTTTCCCTCTGCCCTCTTACGTTTTCCGCCAATCTTCTTGCGCAGAGGATGCGGGCTGAGGGGTAGAGTCAGGACCTAGTTTGGCAGCCAAACAATGAGGGACATATGAAAGCATTCGACGAGCGTCTGAAAGAGGATCGGGCGATCCTGTATGACGGAGGATTCGGGTCGCAGCTGTTTGCCCGAGGTGTTGAGCTGACGAACAGCACGCTGGCGAATGAATCGCATCCAGAAGCGGTTACGGATATCCATCTGGCCTATATAGCCGCAGGCTCGGAGGCGATCGGGACAAACACGTTTGTGGCGAACGCGCTGCACCTGGAAATGGCGGACAAGGAAGGCGAGGATGCGGATGAGATCGCCCGTCTGGCTGCGCGGAATGCGAGGGTGGCTGCCGAACAGAGCGGCAAGGATGTCTATGTCGGCGGCTCGATGGGCCCGGCTCCGGGAGCGATCGAGGCCGATGCCGGCGACACGACGTTCGGGATTCCGGATGTGAAGGTGCGCGATGCCCACAGGCGGCTGTCAGCCGCTCTGGCAGGCGAGGGCGTCGACTTCTTCATTATCGAGACGCAGTTCTCTGCGAATGAAGTTGCGATCGCGGTGGACGAGGCGCGGAAGCACGGTCTGCCGATTCTGGTCAGCCTTACCTACAAATACACAAAGGATCGGGAATCGGGTGAGATCGTCTACAAGACGGATTGGGGGCACTCTCCCACGTCACTCCTGGACTCACTTGCGAGTGGTGAGCATTCTGACAACGAGGATCTTATCCCATACGTAAACGGGATGGGTCTGAACTGCGGGGCCGAGACACGGGAAATTGACCATACCGGGATGCCATATGCGATCGAGGGCACAAAGCAGCTCGCACGAGCGCTGAAGGACAGGGGAATTGACGGGAAGACGCTCATCGCCTACCCCAATGCTGGAATGCCTCAACTCAACAGGAGCATGGAGACTGTCTACAGCCAGTCTCCCGAGGACATGAGCGGGTATCTCGATGAATTGGTCGGGACAGGCGCGCGCTTTGTCGGAGGGTGCTGTGGGACAGAACCCGAGCACATCGCTGCTCTCAGGCAGACACTCGATGGCTGAATACCAGGTCCTATCCTGGCGGGGCATTCCCGCACAGATTCGTGTGTTCGACGACGGTCGACCGATATCGCACCTGCTGCCTGAACGTTTCCAGATGGCGATCGATCAGGTTGCGATGGAGGAAGGCCTCGTCAACACGGACGCGTATCTCGAGCAGTGGGCGTGGTCGGAGAAGAAGAGCCGTGAAGGCAACGCCCAAGAAGTGGCCGAGGCCGTGATCGACGAGCTGACCCGCACCTGATCAGGTCGTGTTGCGGATCAAAAAGCCGATGGGTATCATTGGCTGACATCAGGCACAGCAACACGATAGAGGATTCCTATGCAGGTTCGAGGAAGAATAGTCGGTACAGACAATCCTGTTACAATTTTGCTCGACGGTGATCGGATCCATTCGATCTCAACCAACGGCAGGATAGATGGTGACGTCGGGGGAGATGATGTCTGGGTCAGCCCAGGTATCTGCGATGTGCAGGTTAACGGCGTCGGTGGTATCAGCTATAAAGCAGAAGATTTGAGCGTTGAACAGGTGATCGAGACGACCGAGTGGATGTATAAGGTCGGTACGGCCAAGTGGTGTCCAACGGTCACTACTTCGTCCGTCGAGGATGCCTTACAAGGGCTCAGCCTGCTGGCGAGAGCGTGTGAGGAGTCGGAAAACGCGGCTGCCTCGTTCTGTGGCTTCCACGTCGAGGGACCCTACATCTCCGCAGAAGATGGGCCCCGGGGGGCACACCCGCTCGAGCATACGCGTGATCCGGACTGGGACGAGTTTCAGCGGTATCAGGACGTCGCTGGCGGCAAGATTGCCATCTTTACGCTGGCACCGGAACGCGAAGGTGCTTTGGCCTTCATCGAGAAGGTTGCAGCTACCGGCGTGATCGTCTCGATCGGTCACTCAGGGGCAACACCCGAGCGGATCGCTGACGCTGTCTCTGCCGGCGCCCGGATGTCTACGCATCTCGGGAACGGGGCACACGCGATGATTCCCCGGCATCCCAACTACATCTGGGAGCAGCTGGCCTCCGACGTTCTCTGGGCTGGTATCATCCCCGATTCTCACCACCTCCCGCCCGCCGTCCTCAAGTGTTTCTATCGGTCCAAACAGCGAGACAGGATCTGCATCGTCAGTGATATCGCTTCCGTCGCCGGGCTCCCACCAGGTGTGTACGGGAACACGGTCGGTGGAGGTGGTGTTGAGCTTGCCGAGAACGGTCGACTGAGTCTGGCTGGCACACCTTATCTGGCTGGCGCGGCACTCTTCCTGGACACGGGTATCGCCAATATGGTAGCCCATACCGACGCGAGTCTTCCCGATGCCATTCAGATGGCAACCGCGAATCCGGCGAGCTTGCTTAGGCTGACCGATTGTGCCGGATCCGTGTCGGAGGGGAAAGAAGCGACGCTGTCCCTGTTCCGGTGGCAGAAAGGAGATCGGAAACTTGAGACTGTCGCGACTGTCGTAGCTGGAAGAATCGTCTATCAGGCCTGATGCGCGTTTGCGAACGAGCAGGGCTTCTGTGTAGCCATCCTGTTTCTGCTTCCCCCCGAATCACCTGAACGTACGTACCCGCGTGCGGCGGCGATCCTCCCGATCGGCGTCGAGATCACGGAAGCTCCTGTGACGCGAGTCGCCATCGTCTTCCCACCCCGCCCTTCTGTTCACTTTCACGATTTCCGTTTGGACGGTATGGCTGACGGTCTAGAAAAGCTCCGCGGTACGATCGAGCGGATTACCTACCAGAGTGCGGATTCCGGGTTTACGGTCGCCAAGCTGCGCCCGGCGGGATCGGGCACCCAGGGGTTGATTACCGTTGTGGGTCAGACGCTGGCTCTGAATGCGGGGGAGAGTGTCGTGATGGACGGGGAGTGGTCCAACCACGGCCAGTATGGCCGGCAATTCAAGATCACCAACTACCAGACCGAGTATCCATCGACACTTGATGGCGTTCGGAAGTATCTCGGGTCCGGGATGATCAAGGGTATCGGACCTGTGATGGCGAAGCGGATCGTGGATCACTTTGGCGAGAAGGCTCTGGACGTGATCCGGTCTGAGCCCGGCAAGCTGAAGGAAGTCGAAGGGCTTGGGCCGAAACGCGCCAGGATGATTACGCGGGCGTGGAAGGAGCAGCAGGAGGTCCACAACGTGATGCTGTTTCTGCAATCTCATGACGTAGGGACCGGGTATGCGGTAAAGATCTGGAAGCAATATGGCGAGGATGCCGTGGCCCTGATGCAGGAAAACCCGTATCGACTTGCCAACGATATATGGGGGATCGGGTTCCTGACCACTGACCGAATCGCACAGAATATGGGTATTGAGCGGGAGTCGGTGGAGCGGATTCAGGCAGGGATCATGTATGTGCTGACGACTGCATCGAGCGATGATGGGCACGTCTATGTCGGTCGAGACGATCTGCTGGCATCGTGTTCTGATGCTCTGGGTGTCGATGTCGAGCTTATCGGTCAGGGCATCGATCGGCTTGTCGGATCAGAAGAACTGATCTCTGAAGAGGATCGACTCTTCCTGCCGATGCTGATGCGGTCCGAACAGGGCATCGCGACGCGTCTCTGCGCGCTCGCACAGATCCAGCGTATCGAGACGGGGGATGTGGAGGCCGAGATCGCCGCGATCGAGCGAAGAGACGGCGTTTCATTCGCGACCGGACAACGTGATGCTTTGGTGAAATCGCTCAGTCACAACGTGATGGTATTGACCGGAGGGCCGGGTACGGGGAAGACGACGACGGTCAACGGGATGATCAGTCTGTTCGAAGCTCGCAGGAAGCAGGTCGTGCTGGCGGCACCTACAGGACGAGCCGCCAAGCGGATGCAGGAGGCTACGGGTAAGGAGGCTAGGACCATCCATCGGTTGCTCGAGTATGCCCCTGGAACGGGATTTGTGAGAAATGCCGAGAATCCACTGGAGGGGGACACCATTATTGTCGATGAGATTTCTATGGTGGACGTTCTTCTGATGAACAGCCTCCTGCGTGCGATCCCGATCAGTTCCACAGTAGTTCTGGTCGGCGATGTGGACCAGCTGCCCTCGATTGGTCCCGGCAGTATCCTCAAGGATGTGATCGAATCCGAGGTGGTCCCGGTGGTCACGCTCAGTGAGATCTTCCGCCAGGCTCAGACGAGCCGGATTGTGACAAACGCGCACGGTATCAACTTGGGAGGGATGCCGGATCTGGCGAACGAGCGTGATGGAGACTTCTTCTTCATAGAGGTTGGCGACCCCGAGGATGTGGCCAGCACGATCAGCGATCTGTGCCGCCAACGGCTTCCGAAGACGTATGGGCTCGATCCTCTGAGAGACATCCAGGTTCTGTCTCCCATGCATCGAGGAGAGGCCGGGGCCCAGTCCCTGAACGAGCGATTACAGGACGCCCTGAATCCGACGGGAACGGAGATCATACGCGGGGGGATCCGGTATCGGGATGGCGACAAGGTGATGCAGATCCGGAACAACTACGACAAGGATGTTTTTAACGGTGACATCGGCCGTATCGGGCGCATCGACCCGGTTGAACAGGAGGTCCTGGTTCGGTTTGGGGATCGGGCGGCCGAGTATGAATTTGGCGAACTCGACGAATTGGCCCTGGCCTACGCGATCACGGTGCACAAGAGTCAGGGCTCTGAGTTCAGGGCTGTTGTCGTGCCGATCACGACACAGCATTTTGTGATGCTTCAGAGGAATCTGATCTATACCGCCATCACCCGCGCAAGAGAGCTTGTTGTGATGATCGGAACCCGGAAGGCGATGGGTATTGCCGTGAAGAACAATGCTGTCGCTCTCAGGAACACGACGCTTGTCGGACGACTTCGCGCTCGTGAGAATGAAACAGAGGAGCTGGCCTCTTGAAGACGCTACTGCTCGTCATCTGTGCATCGGCTTCATTTCACCTGCCGATCCCTGGGCAGGTAAGGAGTACGATCAACAGGACGTCGCTGTACTCAGATTCCGTTCTGAAGCAGTTGGTGTGGGCATCCCAATTGGCCGCCAATCGCCAGCAGTTGATCCTGAGTCGGAGTGCACTGCGCGAGAACGAGACGTCGGGGGGGCGGCGACAGTCTACGTTGACTGCCCGGGATCTTGTCCAATTGGAACGCCTCAGCTCCTTTTCCGGTGACCGATTGCGGGTAATTGAGGAGCTTTCTGAGCACAAGAAGGATCAGGTTTCCCGCATGCAGGCTGATTACATGTCCGGGGTCAGTGGGAGGGCGTCTTCACCCAACCGTGTGGCTGAAATCGCGGAATCGAACTCCGAGTATCCTCGTCCACAGATTCAGCAGGTGTTGCGGGCCTCTGAGGCGCACGAATGGGTGAGGCAGGTGAAGCGGCGTGCGGTGGCCACACGGAGCTTTGCAGAGCATCTCAGACAGCGCTCGCTGTCTTCAGACTCCCACAAGCGCACGATCGATCGTCTCTCGCTCGACCAGTAGTGTTTGGATCTCCCTTCGAAATTCGGGATCGACCTCCAGCTTGACAGTGCCCTAGATTTCCCCCTAAACTGGTTGTCTTTCTTGTCCAACCCTAGGGAGCACCGTCTTGTCTGATGAACTGAAACTGCAGATTCAGAATCTCGTTCGAATCGGTACCGCTCTTTCGAGTGAGCGGAACATCGATGTTCTGCTCGAGATGATCGTGGAGGAATCTCGGCGGTTTACGGGAGCCGATGGCGGAACGCTCTATGTCATCAGCGACGATGGGAGCTATCTGGACTGGAAGATCCTGCAGAATCAAACGATGGGGACGCGGATGGGCGGAACGAGCGGTATCCCGATCCACTTGCCGCCTGTCCCGCTCACCTTTGAAGGTCAGCCCAACACCAACAACGTGTGTGCGGCCTGCGTCAACACGGGTAACCCCATAAACATCCTGGATGCTTATGAGGCCGATGGGTACGATTTTTCGGGCACCCGGTCCTACGATGAAACAAACAACTATCGTTCCAAGTCATTCCTAGTTGTCCCCCTCCGTAATCACGAAAACGATATTATCGGCGTCCTGCAGCTGATCAACGCATCGGCGCCCGGGTCAGATGGCGTGATCTCGTTCTCTGAGGATTCCCAGGATCTCGTGATCGCCCTGGCGTCCTTGGCCGCGGTTGCGATTACGAACGCTCAACTGATCATCGATCTCCGGAAGATGTTCGACGCGTTCATCAAAGCGATAGCGGCGGCAATCGACGAAAAGTCGTCCTACACAGCGGGCCACGTTCGCCGTGTCGCTGATCTGACAATGCGGATCGCGGGTGCAATCAACCGATCGAACAAGGAGGAGTGGGCGGAAACGAAATTCTCGGCGGACGAGCTTGACGAGCTGCAGATTGCGGCCTGGATGCACGATGTCGGGAAGATCACAACGCCGGAGTATGTCGTCGACAAGGCGACAAAACTGGAGACGATTCACGATCGAGTCGAGTTGGTCCAGGCCCGGTGGGAAATCCTGAAGAGTGACCTCGTTATCGAAGCTCTGAAGCAGCAGCAGCCAGGGGAGGAGATTGATGCCCTGATGGGGTCTCTGGAGGGTGAGTTCGAGAAACTGGATGCGGAGTTAGACTTCGTTCAGGAGTCCAACCGGGGCGGCGAATTCATGGCCGACGAACAGGTTGCGCGTTTGGCGGCGCTTGCGGACCGAGTCGTCGAGATCGGTGGTGAATCGCAGCACGTGATCTCCAAGGACGAACTCTACAATCTGTCGATTCGGAAGGGGACGTTGACCGATGAGGAGCGGGCGGTGATCCAGAATCATGCAGCAATCAGCATCAAGATTCTCTCTCAGCTGCCCTTCTCGAAAACCCTCAAGGGGGTACCCGACTATGCCGGCGGGCACCACGAGATGCTGAATGGTGCGGGATACCCGCGGGGACTCACGGCGGATCAGCTCCCCTTGCAGGCTCGCATTCTGGCAGTGGCTGATATTTTCGAAGCCGTCACTGCACCGGACAGGCCGTATCGCGACCCGATGCACCTGAATCGAGCGATGGAAATCCTCGGATTTATGGTCAAGGACGGTGAGCTGGATGGCCGGATTGTCGAGATGTTCGAAACCTCAGGGGTAGCGATGGCGTATGCGGAGAAGGAGTTGCGACCCGATCAATACGAGTAGTTTACTTCCAGTAGGGGAGATGTATCGAGGAGCCTGTCGACCGTCTGTCGGCGGGTTTTTGCGTTTCAGGTGAGGATCATGGCCTCGGGGATGGCTCCGTGTCGGATGATCGTGGGATGTTTGCCCAACGTGTCGACCAAGGTAGAAGGGAGTGCGTCCGGATCGCAGTGACCTTCGAGGATCAAACCATCTTCCTCTGTGAGCAGACCGGCAGCTTCGCGAGATGCTGTGGCCGGAGGATGATTGCTTCGGTTGGCACTGGTAGACGTGATGGGGCCGGTTGCCCGCACAAGGTCTGCCGCCGGACCCGGACTTGCCTGTCGCACTGCGATAGTACCGCTACCCGATGTGATGTAATCTGATAACCCCTCGCGCGCAGGCAGGATCAGCGTGAGCGGGCCCGGCCAGAATCGATCCATCAAATGAATCGCCATCCGAGGGATGCCGGAGGCGAGCAGGTTCAGGTCAGCTCGGTCGTGAATCAGGAGCAGGACAGGGCGATCAGGTGAACGACCTTTGATTGCGAAGACTCTTTGCAGCGCATTGTGGTTGTGTGGATCGACCCCGAGACCATAAACGGTTTCAGTCGGGTAGGCGACGATCCCGCCGTTGCGGATACGGGCCGCTGCGGCAGCGATGTTGATTGCGGTAGCGGCCAGGATCGGCGCCTGCGACATCAACGTCTGACTCCGGTTGGATGGGATCTGTATGCGGGGTTGGAGGAGATCGGTCGCCCGAAGGCGTTCGAGAAGTTCAGGAAGTCGGAGAAGCCCACCATCCCGTTGCCATCCAGATCGAAAGCGGGGTTTGATGTTCCGAAGGCTTCCGCAAAGGGCAGGAAGTCCAGGAAATCGACGCTCCCGTCACCATTGAAATCCGCGGTTCCCGTACCTCCTCCGCCCGGATCGACAGGTGGCGGCTCGGTCGGGACGGTGGCATCCTGGAACTGCACGGTAAGCCGCAGGACGCGATCATTCTGGGCGTCCGCGATCAACACGGATCCATCCGGCGCAACAGCCAGCCCGCCCGGTTCGTTCAAGCTGAAGCTCAGCGCATCGCCCTGGTTCCCCGTGCTTCCTCGCTGTCCGCTTCCGGCGACGGTCTGGATGACTCCCGAAGAGAGATCGATCACGCGGATCTTGTGGTTCCCGGAATCGGAGACATAGAGTCTGCCGGAAGGGCCATAGACGACATCCTGCGGCGCGTTTAATCGCGCAAGACCGGCAGGCCCGCCATCTCCCGTTGATCCTGCTGCACCATCTCCCGCAAAGGTTGAGATCAGACCGGTGGTGTCCACTTTGCGGATACGGTGACCGGAGGATTCCGCAATGTATACGTTCCCATCACCGTCCACAGCGACACCGCTGGGATTTGCCAACGAGGATTCAGTCGCCGGGACTCCGTCTCTGAATGAGTAGAAGTCCAGAGGATCACCGGCGATCGTCGAGATGATGCCGTTATCAATCAGCCGAACCGCTTCATTGAAATAGTCAATCAGGAACGTCCGCCCGCTCGCATCCGCTGCGAGTCCACGGGGGCCCGTCAAGTTGGCCTCCGTTGCCGGTCCTCCGTCGCCGCTGAACCCGGCAAAGCCCGTTCCCGCGAAACCGGTTGTGATTCCAGCCGCCAGATCGATCCGTCTGACACGCTGGCCGTTGGATTCCGACACAATCAGGTCTCCGTTCGGCAACCAGATAATTCCCCGCGGATCACCGATATCGGCGTCGACAGCCGGCTCTTCAAAGATGTTGCC
The DNA here is from genome assembly GCA_964471275.1 of uncultured bacterium. Classification (GTDB taxonomy): domain Bacteria; phylum Latescibacterota; class UBA2968; order UBA2968; family UBA2968; genus UBA2968. The sequence continues at coordinate 26,344 of CAYYGZ010000001.1, forward strand.
GAACCCGGTTGCCCCGGAACCTGCGATCGTTGTGATTGTCGAATCTGCACCCGAGATGACCCTGATCCGGTTATTGGCCGTATCAGCGATGTAGACATTTCCCGCATCGTCTGGGGTGACGGCACGCGGCGTGTTCAGCACGGCCTCGGTGGCCAGTCCACCGTCTCCGGAGAATCCGCTGCTGCCCGAGCCAGCGATTCGTTCGATGAAGGTGTCAGATGGCTCCAGCGGCGGGATAAGCTCGATGAGAAGACGCTCAGTCGGCAGACCGGTGACAACGATCGAAATCGAAACGGTCCCGGGCAGAATACCCGCAGTGAACTGTGAGGAAGCGAATCCATCAGCGATCCGACCTCCAGGCGAGGACAACTGACCGCCACCCACGTCGAGCATAAAGCTGATGTCACGGTCACTAACGAGAGAGATATTCCCTTCCAGATCCAGAAGCGAGACGGCGATATCGGTAAAGGCGATCCCGTTGGCCACAAGGACGTTTGTGGTCGTTGCGACCCGTATGTCGACCGGGGGAAGGGGATCCTCTTCGACAATGGTGAGAACGTGGTTGACGCCGATATCCTCCCGGCTGAGGCGTTGGTATACGCCGCTCGGCCAGCGGATGTTGAGGGTGTCGACGGTCTCCGCCTCGCCGATTCCGAAGGACGCGGATAGGGCATCCTGGGAGAGGAATGAGGTACCTCCCGTGATTTCTCGAATGGCTCGCTGGATCCGATTGTAGATGATCTCGATTCGTGTTCCGATCGCGTCCATGCTGCTTGTCGTTCCGATGGGTGAGACGGTCAGCCAGTTTCCTTCCGCTTCCTGGTTATGGAACAGTTGGTCGGGATCATTCTGGATCGCGACAAACAGATCCATTCCGCCGTCACCGTCGAAGTCCGCCAACGCTACGCCACGGCTGTCTGCCACCGTGGCCACGCCGAAGGACTCGCCAACCTCGGTAAACTGACTGTTCCCGTCCACATTCCGGAACATCCGGTTTTTCGAGTCCCGGTTTGTGATGAAGAGGTCGAGGAATCCGTCGTTGTCGAAGTCACCCCATACGGCACCGCGACCATTCCCGGTATCGCCAACACCCAAGGCGAGAGCGACGTCCATGAATCCCTCCCCTCCCTGGTTCTGGTAGAGTCGATTGGTACCGAAGTAGGGGACATACAGGTCGAGGTAGCCATCATTGTTGAAGTCACCGACGGCTGCGCCTGTGCTTGCACCGTTGTCCTGAGGAACGAAGGCGAAAGAGCCCGAGTCCTCGAAGGTCCCGTCACCGTTGTTCCACCAGAGACGATTCGGTCCGCTGTTCGCGACGAAGAGGTCGGGATCCCGGTCGTTGTCGAAATCGGCGAAGACGGGTTGAATGCCGCTGCTCGAATCCGCGATGCCAAGCTGATCGGCGATCTCTTCGAAGGTACCGTTTCCGAGGTTCCGGTAGAAGACATTGGAGCCGAAATTCGCGACATAAAGGTCCGGGTCACCATCTCGATCCGTATCCGCCCACGCAGCACCGAATCCGTCGCCGGTATCATCTACTCCTGCCAACGCGCCAACCTCGGAAAATGAGTTTCCCTCGTTTCGGTAGAGCCGGTTGGGTTGGCCGAAATTCGTTACGTAAAGATCGAGGTCGCCGTCGCCGTCGTAGTCGGCCCACGCGGCGCCGCTTCCGTCACCCGCATCGTCGACACCCAGCAGGGGGGCCACGTCTGTAAAGGCCGCACCATCGTTACGGTAGAGTCGATTGGGTTGGAGGCTCTTTGCGACGTAGATATCGGGGTCGCCGTCCGCGTCGTAGTCTGACCACGCAACCCCAAACGAGGCGCCGGGATCGGCAACCCCCAGGCTGTTGGCCAGATCGACGAAGCCACCGGTCTTCGAAAGGATTCCGGTGGCCGAAAGTGGGATGATGAATTCGGGTTCGTCGGGGTCATTCGACAGAATTGCGAGTTCCGATGTGAAGGATCCACTATCTGTCGGATGGAACCGGACGTTGATGTCCTCCCAGGAGCCAGTGGCAACAAAGTTCTGACTCAGCGGCGTGAAGGAGAAGTTCGTGGTGTCCGAGAGTGTGATGCCCTCGATAAACAGCTGTCCCTGCGTAAGGTTCGATATTCGGAGTCGGCGCTGGCGCGTCTCCCCTGTGAATGTTGGATCGAAAGCCAGTTGGGCGGGCAATACGTCGATGTCGGGAACAATGCCGGAACCAGAGAGGGGCAGGATCAGCACGGGCTGGAACGGGTCGTTGGTCCGGATCGTCAGGTTTCCGGATACCGGGTCCTCACCGATGGGATCGAACCGAATGGCCACCGCACGCTGGAGATTCGGACCGATAGAAATCGGTAGCTCTTCCTCTACGGAGAAAAGTGGATTGTCGAACTCGAACGCTGTCAGATCGAGTATCGCATTCCCTCCATTCGCGATCAGCAGGCTTAAGGATGCGCCGAATCCCAGGGACGTCGGCGCGAAGTTGACCTTGTTACGATCACTCTCATACAGTGGGAATCGGAGATCCGGATTGGTGACCCGGCGGATTACGCTGCTATCGCGGTCTGAATCAAGGATGAGCAGGTTCCCGTCCAGATCGATCGCGACACGGATCGGGATCCGGAGAGAAGCCCGAAGGGCCAGATCACCGTCACCCCCGTTCCCGAATGAGCCGTTGCCCGCAATCGTGACCATGTTGCCGTCGAAATCGACTGCGCGGACCCGGCTGTTCGCGAAATCGGCGATGTAGATTCTACCGTCCGGTGATACGGCGACTCCCGTCGGGAAGTTCATCTGAGCGTCGGTTGCCGGCCCGCCATCCCCGAAGAATCCACCCTCGCCAAAAATGCCGGCAGGACCTCGACCCGCTACCGTCGTGATTGCCGTCGCACTGTCGACGGTGCCGATGACGCGGATACGGTGGGCATTGAAGTCAGCGAAGAGCAGACTGAATCCGCTGGTGAAATCCGCAGCCATACCCTCGACCGTCATACCTGCATCGGTCGGGATTCCGCCCTCGCCCGAGTAGTCGGGGCGTCCCGTACCGGCGATTACCTGGGTCGAATCCTGATCGAGGAGTATCTGAAGAATCTGGTTGTTGCCGTTGCCATCTGCGTCCAGGCCGTCTCCGACGAAAATCGTGGTTGAGCCCGCGAGCAATGAGACGATTTCGCCGAACTCAACCTCCCCGGTCGGGATGCTGTTCACAAAATCAGGGAATCGGCCTCTCTCACCGGTCCCGGCCACAGTTGCGATGGTGCCTGTCGAAGGGTCGACACATCTCACCCTGCGGTTTCCCGTGTCCCCAATGTAGAGCGTGCCGGCGTCGGTCACGGATACTGCGCCAGGTCGGCTCAGCTGTGCGTCTGTAGCTGGACCCCCATCGCCAGAGAATCCCTCCTCGCCAGCTCTTCCCGCTACGATTGTTGCAATGCCCGTGAGGGGGTCGATGCGTCGCACGACGTGGTTGTCGGTATCGGCGACGTACAGAAACCCGTCGATGTCTACCGTCAGGTCGAGGGCGCGTTTCAGGAGGAGATCGGTCGCCGACACGTTGTCGCCGATGTCGGTTCCCCCGCCGGCAATGGTCGAAATCAACGCATCTTGAGCTGCCAGCGGCGACCCGAGAAAGAGGAGCAGAAGTATAGGCCTGAGATTGATCATTGATGAATCGAACGGTCCGAAGTTCCGGCTCTGAGTGATTGGTGTGGATGGCTAGCGGTTAGCTGGCGCAGAGCGGTTTCCGCCCGTAACCCGTTGCTCGTTTTACGATTGGATGAGGCCCTTCTGTTATCGATTGGATTCTTCGACTCCCAAACGCCTGAAATCGCCGCGGGTTCCGGGTTTCACCGATCGGCGGTCAGGACGATTTCATCATCGCTTCTGTCAGGAGGCGACGGTTCGTGGATACGTCAGGATCGCCTGAGATCTTGTTTGATCTGTGACCACTTCTGGCTGTTCGACTCATCCAGGTTCGAAACCGCTTCGAAAACGTATGCAAAGAGTATGCTGATTACGAGACTGAGACCCCCAGCAAGCAGAACCATCAGGGCACGTCGCGGACTGCTGCGCGTGTCTGGGGGGGCGGCCTTGTCCAGGAGGATTACCTGGGCGAATTCCTTGTCCTCCTCGAGCTTTGATTTTTCGTACTCCTGCCTGACAAACTTGTAGATCGCGTTCTGGATCTCGACGTCGCGCATCAGCTGAAGGGCTCGCAATCCGAGATCAGGCACGTCCCGGAAAGGGATGACGATGTCCGGGAGATTGTCGGGTTGCGAGATCCCCTCGGTACCCATCAGCATGCGATCGACTGCCTGACTGGTCGCATCGATTTCGAGTGCGAACTGTTTGAGCTTCGGATGATCATCTTCCATCATCCGATCAGCGACTTCCTTCTTGATGATCAATTCCGCAAGTGATGAGACCAGCACACCGGCGGTTTCGATCTGGGCCTTGGCCTGGGTTTCAAGGTCGATGGCCATATTGTCAGATTGAAACTCTTTATATGCCAGCTCTGCGGTCGTCATATCTCGGAACGCTTCTGCTTCACGTGTTTCGAAGTACTGGCGCAGACTTCCAGCCTGCTCACGCTTCCGAGCGCGTAACGCCCGGTCGAGCTCCTCGACGAATGCGTTGGCCTGGTCTGCTGCGGCCTTCGGCGTAGCCGCCTCGTAGGACACCGTAAGGAATTGCTCGCGGGAGAGGTCTACTTCCAGATGCTCGGCGATTGCCATCAGCAGTTCTTCGCGCGTCTCTGTTTCGTACTCAGCAGCAAGATTGAAGCGTTGGGCAACCGCCTCCGCAACGCGCTCGCTCTGGAGAACGGGAACGAAGTCGGTTGCCGATATGCCGCTCTCTCCGAGACCGAGGAGGCCAACGGGCAAGTCATCGGCGAGGCCACCCAAACCCAGCATGTCGCTCCCCTTCTCCGGGGGATACACAACAGCGGTCGAGCGGAATGCTTCTGGCAAAATCATCGCCACGATGCTTGTTGCGATCGTAACGACCAGGAACGCTGTGAGGATCAATCTTCGCCACCGCACCAGGATGGCGATGTGGTCGAGTATGCCCGATTCGTTTCGCATCAATTGTTGTTCTTGATTGAGATGACGACCAGGACCAGCGTAGCGACCTGACCCGCAACGGTGATCAACTCACGGAATGTGCGCCAGGCTTGACCTGCTGTCTTGGCCGGAACGAAGATGGCATCGCCCGGGGCAATTTCGACCTCGTCTGCCTGGACAGAGTTACCCGTGCTCCCCACGATGACATAGACATCTCTGACCCTCGCATTCTCGGCGAACCCGCCAGCCTGTCGGATGTAATCTCCAGCCGTGTAACTCGGGTCGAAGGGGATCGCCGCAGGCGAGACAACGGAGCCGTTTACGAGGACTGTCGGCAGTAGACGGGGGATGCGAATCAGGTCCTCACCGTTGAGCTCGATGTTCTGGCTGTCCTGGTTCCTGTCGAAGAGACCAACAAAGTCGACGGGGAGCCGTCCGGGGACCTGTTGTGTCTTCATCGTGATATAGGCGCGATCACCATCCGTCAGTTGGCTTCGTGGCAGATTCAGGAGACGGGCAAGCTTTACGTCCTCCTCGAGACCGACACCGTATTCGACTCGGCGGATAACGGATGACTGACGGAGGGAGGCGAACTCGGTGAATCCACCGGCCAACTCGATCAGTGACTTGAGCTTCAGACCGGGTGTGACCGGGTAGGCGCCAGGAAACCGGACTTCGCCCTCCAGCGTGACACGCGGCTGATCGCCCAGCACGAAGAGCTTGTCGCTTGCCTGCAGGATCACGTTTGCCGACGGGTCGCCCTCGAGCGCCGCCTGCAGATCGATCGGCAGGCGTTCGACATCGCTGTGAGAAAGCCTGAGCACCTCGGCAGTTGATCCGGACGCGTCCCCGAGCAGACCACGAGCCAGCCGGACAAGATCGGCTACGCGATCCCCAGGTGCGTGCTCGTAGCTCCCCGGGCGTCTGACGGCTCCGGAAACAGTGACCGAGTCGCCCTTTACGGGTACGAAGATCTGGTCACCGTCCACAACGAAGGGATTGTACCGAATGTCGCCCGTGAGATTCCACAGGATGAGATCGGCCTTGCGGATGTTTCCTGGAGCTCCCGTGATCGACGAGGTCCGTATTTCGATATTGCGAAGGGATGCATCGCCCTTGTTCTCGTCGAGGAAGCCGCCCGCTTTGAGGATCAGTTCGGACACGGGCTCGACACCTTTGACGAGGTAGGCTCCCGGGAACTCGACCTCGCCGATGACGTTCACAGGGAAGGAGCGTAGATGAGACAGGTTGACCGTGATATCCAGGTGACGAAATCGACTGGCGATGGCAGCATCGATGTCGCGGCGTGCCTGATTGAGGGTCTTCCCCGCGACGGGTACGGCGCCCACGAACGGCACGACAAGCGTCCCCTCCGCGCCAACCGGCACATTTCGCGCGATGAGCTCCTCATCCGTGTCGACGACGATGGAAAACATATCGTGTGGGCCGAGAACGTAGAGACCCGTGCGTATGATCGCGTCGAAGGCGGCCTTGCTGATGGTCCCCAATCCGAGCGGTAGCTCAGATTGGCCGCCGAGCTCATCACCCCTGCTGGAGAACGTTTCGATAGCGGAGCGAGAAGACTTTCCCTCGGTTTCGCCGGTTCTTTTTCTCTGCGCAACTGTCGCTATGGGCTGAGATACGAGTGCGAATATGAGTGTCCAGAGGAGAAGCCTGATGACCGGGGGAAGCGAGTGGTGGTTCCGGATTGTCTTCATTCGATTACCGTTCCCTCAAGGTCAACCGGCAGTTCGTGGACCGTGGCCGTGATCCCGTTCTGTTCCCAGACCCTCACCATTGCTTCACCCACTGTCGAAGTCTCTTCCTTCGTGATGGCGAACAGGGAGGGACCCGCGCCGCTGAGTGCCACCCCGAGTGCACCAGCCTCAATAGCCGCCGCTGTCACGGCGTCGTAGTTCGGGATCAGGGCGGCACGATATGGCTGGTGCATGCGATCCTGCATTGCCGCCCCTACGGCATCGAGATCTCCCTGCAGCATTGCCGCCGTCAAGACGCTCGACCGACCCACGTTGAAGGTGGCGTCTCTATGGGAGACCTCATCGGGGAGCGCGTCGCGGGCATCCTGGGTCTTCAGCTGGAAGTCCGGTATGACCACGACTGTCCGGAGTTCCGGGGGGGGCTCGGCGTGCACGCAAGTTACGTGACCATCGGACATCATCGAGACGGTGAACCCACCATACAGGCACGGTGAAACGTTATCGGGATGGCCTTCCATCTCCGTTGCGACGTCCAGCAGTTGTGCTCGTGAGAGCGGATCGTCCAAGAGGCGATTCGCCGCGACCACACCCCCCACGATAGCGGTCGAACTGCTGCCCAAACCCCGTGCGAGGGGTATCCCTACAGTCATTTCTGCTTCGATGCGCGGCAGTTTCAGATCAAGCCGTTCCGCCAGAGTCTCTGCGGCCTGGAAGAACAGGTTGGATCCGTCCAACGGGAGTTCCTCGCATCCACAGCCGCACAGACGGATCCGATGTTCCTCGGCGTCGATGGGTCGCACGGTCACCCGGTTGTAGATCCCGAGCGCAAGACCGAGGGCATCGTATCCAGGACCCAAGTTGGCGGTGGATCCGGGTAGTTTGAGTGAAAACTCCATCAGAGGTTCCGGACTAGTTCTGCGCAGACAAGGTCTGCCACGTGCTTCCCCCGTCGGGTCAGGCGGAGACGTGTCCCGTCTTTCTCGAGCAGATTTTCTGAGAGGAGTCTCGTCGATGTCTGGTCCTGATCCAGCAAGGAGGGATCGATACCGTCCCGCGTGCGAAGCCCAAGCATGATTCGTTCGATGCGATTGGTTTTGTCCGCTATCCTCTCGGAACCCTCTTCTGCCGTCTCGCCCCCCTCGATCCTGTCCAGGTATGCGTTCATGTTGCGCACATTCCAGCTGCGCCAATTGCCTGAGTATGAGTGCGCAGAAAGGCCGAAACCGGCGTAGGTATCGCCACGCCAGCACGACAGGTTGTGTCGGGATTCGTGACCCGGTTTGGCGAAATTGCTGATTTCGTATTGCAGGATTCCGGCCTTTTCGGTGAGTTCCAGCGCAATGTCATACATCGCGGATTGGGTGTTCTCATCCGGCAGAGCGAGCTGTCCGCCGGACTGCTGTTTTGCGAAGCGTGTACGGGGTTCGATCGTTAGGCCATAGATCGAAATATGATCGGGGCCAAGTGCGATCAGGTCGGTCAGATCGTCTCGCCATTGGGATACAGTCTGACCGGGATTTCCAAAGATCGCGTCTACATTGAGGTTCGCGAAACCGGCTTTCCGGGCTTTCTCGACCGAGCCGCTTGCATCCTTCCCGGTATGCGACCGTCCTAGTCCCTTTAGCGTTCCGTCGTCGGTGGACTGAATTCCCAGGCTGAGTCGCGTGACACCTGCGCGATACAGATCGCCAAACTTGTGGCGATCGTTCGGGTTTGCTTCGACCGTTATCTCTGCATCCTGTGAGACGTCCTCGATTCTGTGGATTACAGAAAGTATGCGTGCGAGATCGGCTGGCTCTACGGCGGATGGTGTCCCGCCACCAAAATAAATCGTGTCCAGGCTGTCACCTGTCTCAGTGTGCCGTCGCTCGATTTCGGTGATCAGGGCATCCGTGTATTTGGGACGAAGGGCATCTCTGCCGACGACAAAGGCGAAGTCGCAGTATGGGCAGGCCGAGGCACAGAAGGGCATGTGAATGTAGAGTCCAGGCATCAATTGACCGATTTGGCGATTCGACTCCAGCGGACACGATCCAGGAAGTGGGTCAGGTTGTAAAGAACGATATCCGGCAGGGATGATGCGCCCTTGTATGTGGGTGCGTCAGGATCGGGGGCCCAGCTGAAGTAGATCAGGCCCGCCCGGGCTACGATCAGGTCCCGTGGGACGAAGCCCCAGAATCGACTGTCGTCGCTGTTATCCCGATTGTCACCGACCAGAAAGTAGTGTTCTGGAGGCACGGTTACCGGACCATAGTTATCGCGAACGCCGTTTGTCGACTCTTTTGGCAGTATGCGTGGGTCGATGTATTTGGAACGCTCAGGGTCGATGGTGCGCTGTCCGTCGATGTAGAGAACCTTGTCCTTGATCTCGACGGTCTGTCCCGGAAGTGCAACACAGCGCTTGATGAATTCGCGTTCGGGGTCGTGGGAAAATCTGAAGATTACGACCTCACCGTTTTTCGGAGAATGGTATCCCGGCAGGCGAGTCTCAGTCATCGGGATCTTCGCACCATACGCAAGCTTGTTTCCGATCAGGAAATCACCGACCAGTAGCGTGTCTTCCATCGATGCGGCCGGGATCTGGTAGGCCTGAACCGCAAAGACCCTCACCGCAACTGTGCCGACAACGAGCAGAACGAGAAAGCGGACAAAGCGTGACGTGTCACTGAGGAAACCGCTGTTTGTCAGTTTTCTCTTGCCCATACCGTGATCAGGTGTCCATGCTGAGGACGGCCAGGAATGCTTCCTGAGGGATCTCCACGCTCCCAACCTGCTTCATCCGCCTCTTCCCTTCCTTCTGCTTCTCCAGCAGCTTTCTTTTTCGGGTAACATCCCCGCCGTAGCACTTCGCCGTCACGTTCTTCCTGAACGGGCGGACCGACTCTCTCGCAATAACCTTGCTGCCGATCGCCGCCTGGACGACCACCTCGAACATCTGCCGGGGGATCAGTTCCTTGAGCTTGGTGCAGAGTGCCCGGCCCCAGGGGTAAGAGTTGTCACGGTGGACGATCGCCGATAGCGCGTCGACCGGATCTCCGTTGATCAGGATCTCCAACTTTACCAACTTGGATGCGTGGTGAGTTTTGTATTCGTAGTCGAACGACGCGTAGCCCCGGGTCACGGACTTCAGGCGATCGTAGAAATCGAGTACGATTTCGGCCAGGGGAAGCTCATATTTGAGTATCACTCGATCTGCGTCAAGATACTCGGTGGTGATGTAGGAGCCCCGCTTGTCCTGAGCCAGTTTCATCACATTGCCGAGGAATTCTGATGGAACGAGGATCTGGGCATCCAGAATCGGTTCAGCGATATCCTCGGTCTTGCCCGGTGGGGGCATATCCGCAGGGTTCTGTACGTTCACCACGTTCCCATCCGTGAGAAGCACTTCATACTCGACATTGGGGACGGTCGTGATGATCTCCATCTCAAATTCTCGCGCGAGGCGCTCCTGAATGATCTCCATGTGGAGAAGGCCGAGAAAACCACATCTGAATCCAAACCCAAGGGCAGTCGAGGTTTCGGGCTCGTAGTGCAGGGATGCATCATTCAGGCGGAGTTTTTCAAGCGCTGATCGCAGGTTTTCATATTCGTCGGAATTGACCGGATACAGACCGGCAAAGACCATCGGCTTGACTTCCTTGTAGCCTGGCAACGGCGTATCGGCCGGATGCTCCTGTCCCGTGACCGTGTCCCCGACGCGCGCATTCTCCAGTTCCTTGATGCCGGCGATCAGGTAGCCGACTTCCCCGGCTTCGAGCTTGTTGGTCTTCACGCGACCGAGCTTGAGGTGGCCGATTTCTTCAGCGTCGTATTTCTGATTGGTCGAAAAGAAGTGGATCGGTTGGTTGAGCGTCAGCGTTCCCTCAAACACGCGAATGTAGGCCACGGCTCCTCGATATCGGTCGAATATCGAATCAAAGACGAGAGCCCGGAGGGGCTTTGCCGCATCTCCCGCGGGAGCGGGAATTCGGTTGATAATAGACTCGAGAACCTCATCGATACCGATGCCGTTCTTGGCGCTGATCTTGAGGATGTCCGATTCTTCGACTCCCAGAAGGTCGTGGATCTGCATGACCACACGATCCACTTCCGCGCCAGGGAGGTCGATCTTGTTGATGACGGGAATGATCTCGAGATCGTGTTCCATGGCCAGAAGCATGTTGGATACGGTTTGCGCCTCGACCCCCTGACCTGCATCGACGAGAAGCAGGGCCCCCTCGCAGGCCGTCAGGGACCGGGATACTTCGTAGGAAAAGTCGACGTGGCCCGGTGTGTCGATCAGATTGAGCGTGTAGTTGCTTCCGTCGGGCGCCCTATGCCCCATCCGGACGGCGTGCGATTTGATCGTGATGCCGCGCTCACGCTCCAGATCCATGGAATCGAGCACCTGGTCCTTCATCTGATTGTGACCGAGCGTCAGGGTGTGCTCCAGAAGCCGGTCTGCTAGGGTGGATTTCCCGTGATCGATGTGGGCTATGATGCAAAAATTGCGTATGTCGTCTGGGTGCGCCATTTACCGCTCAGGAAGAAGTGCGAATTGAAGCCAAGTTTAGAAAAGTCAACAACGTAGAGCGAAAGAATATACAGGTTTGCTCATGAGCCGTCAACGATCCCATCGATTTGACTCGGTCTTCGTGAGAACGGTATATTGGATGCCCGCACGTTGATCCAGGAGGGTGTGTTTTGAAGATCGAATCTGCAGAAGTCAGGTATGTGGAATTGCCGCTGATCAGCCCTTGGCGTACAGCCTACGGCGAAGATGCGACGATTCATTCGGTGATCGTCAGGCTGGAGGGGGGAGGACACGAGGCGTGGGGGGAAGCAACTCCCTTCTTTGCGCCAACCTATTCCCCGGAGTCTGCGATTTCAGTGTATGAAACGGTGAATCAGTTCCTGCTGCCAACGGTCCTGGGTGAGGAGATCGATCTCGCGGCCGAACTGTTGGACCTGATGTCGATATACAAGGGCAATCCGTTTGCGAAGGCAGCCGTAGAGACGGCCTGGTGGGGGCTGCAGAGCAAGATGCTCGGTGAGCCGCTCTGGAAGGTGCTGGGAGGGGAGTCCGATGCGATCCTCTGTGGGGCCGACTTTGGTGTCCAGGACACGATCGACGAGCTGCTCGGCCATATCCAGGGAGCCGTTGATCAGGGCTTTCCGCGGATAAAGCTCAAGGTCAAGCACGGTTGGGATATCGAGATGCTCGAGGCGGTCAGGTCCACCTTTCCGGAACAGGTAATCCACGTGGACTGTAACTCCGGCTACGATCTGCACCAGGACGAGGGCACGCTGAAGGGCTTCGACCGATTCGGTCTGGCCATGATCGAGCAACCGCTGCAGGATACGGATCTGATCGAGCACGCAGAACTGCAAAAGATGATCAACACGCCTGTCTGTCTGGATGAATCCATCAAGAACCCCAGAGACTTCGCGCTCGCCCTAGGGATCGGGGCCTGCCGTGTGGTCAACGTGAAGCCCGGCCGCGTCGGGGGGCTGTATCACGCAAAGCAGATACACGATATGGCGAAGAAGGAGGGGATCGAGGCCTGGGTTGGCGGAATGCTCGAGAGCGGAGTCGGTGCCGGTATCTGCGCAGCTTTGGGTACCCTGTCCGGATTCACGTATCCCGCAGACCTGTTTCCGTCAACCAAATGGTATGTCGAAGATATCACGGATCACTGGGTTGAACTGGATGACGATTGCACAGTGAGACTCGGGTATCGACCCGGCGTGGGGTTCGAGCCCGTAGCTGAGCGGCTGGAAAGGGTAACTCAGAGGAAAGACGCTCATTCAGTCTGAGGCAAACCGCATCTTGAGCCTGCTACAGCGGGTTGGGTCCGATTGACCCGGGGCACTGCCCCGGATCTTTTCTATGTACCTGAGTATTGTTGAGATCTACCACTGCCATCCCCGGGAGGGAATGATGAGATTTCTGGTCGACGTGGTGGGGAACACAGAAGAGATTCAGAATCTGAAGTCTGGTGGGTTGGTGGTTGCGGCGCTCTGTGTGCTAATCGTTGTCCTCTTCGTTCTGATGAGCGTGGGCATAGCGATAGAGCCGGGCATCTAGGATGCCGGGACATCTGTCGAGACGACAACACAAGCCGATTGGCCGGATCCGCTAGAGTCGGATCAACTCACCATCGTTTCTGGCCGATCGCTCTGCAGCAAGACAGGTCGCTGTCACGTTCAGCACGTTCTGCGTCGAGACGAAATTCTCTTCCCCTTTCTCGAAGGCAGCGATCGCATTCTCTACAAATCCTGCATTGCTGGCTTCGGGCGTATCGGGACTGTAGCGGCCATTCCTCTCGGAGCAGATCAGCAGTCCGTCCTCGGCGTAGGCTCGCAGATGCGCAGACCCCTCTGTGCCCATGATGATGAAGCGGGTGTCGCCGAAGGAGGGTGAGTTCTGGGGGGTGAGCCAATCCGCCGTCGCCGTGGCGAGCGCACCGGTTGACAACTGGATCGATGCCTGCACGTGATCCACTTCCAAGCGGGGATGACCCGTCCATCTCTTGACGGTGGAGAAGGCGTGGACGGCTGTGGCGGTTGAGCCCGAGAGCCAGAGAATCTGGTCAACGCCGTGACCGGCGAGATCGTGGAAGACGCCCGCGTATCGAGACGGGTCGAAGTACCAGTCGGGCGTGGTGTCTGCCAGCTTGTGCGGATGCGTTGTGATCAAGCTGACCAGCTCACCGAGTTCGCCATTTTCGATCGCTTTCCTGAGTGCGACAAACGGTGGATGGCTGCGCGATGTGAAATTCATGGTGAGTTTAATCCCGCTCGCCTCGACCGCTCGCCGGATTCGACCGTAGTCGGCGCCGCTTCTGCAGAGCGGCTTGTCCAGGAACGTGTAGACGCCGTGTCTGGCGCACGTTTCGACGAGGTCCGCCTTCTCCTCGTGCCGCATTCCCTCCGCGACCATGTCAGAGGCGTCGACCAGGGCCTCGAGGCTATCGAACCGAGCCAGTTCGTGTTCATCCGCATACTTGTGGAACAACCCGTCATCGGGTTCGAAAATCCCGATCACTTCTCCGTTCGATGCACTGATGGCCGAGCGAAACATCCCGCCAATGTGTCCGTAGTGGACCCCCGCAATCCCGATTTTCATCTCTGTCTTTCCTGTTCTGTGGTGGACGGCTTCGCTAGAGTGCGCCGCCCGAGTAGTGTCTGATCCGATCCCAATCGAGGACGATACCGAGCCCTGGTGCCGTGGGGATCTCGAGAAGGCCTTCGCTGTCGATTACGAAGGGTGTGGTCACGATCTCCTCGATGTATGGAGAAGGTGTGATGTATTCGACCCAGCGGGCCGTCGGATGTGCCGAGGCAATGTGCAGATCGGTTGCCAATCCGAGGGCTGTGTTCCAACCGTGCGTCACAAGCAGGATGTTGTGATCGAGGGCCATCCAGAGGATACGTCGCAGCTCAGAGATTCCCCCCACCTTGGTCACGTCCGGCTGGATGATGTCGAAGGCACCGCGCTCGATGAAAGGGATGAAGCTCTGACGTCGTGTCAGCACATCACAGCCAGCGATCGGAACGGGTGAGTGATCACGCAGCCGCACAAACCCGTCGATGTCATCCGGCGGGAGTGGCTCCTCGAACCAGACGACGTCGTAGTCTGCGAGCATTTTGGCACGCTCGAGCGCCCACTTGTATCCGTGAGGCCAGAACTGATCGCTGCCCCCAGCATCGACCATCAATTCCACCTCCGGCCCAACCGTGTCACGAGCGGTCTTGATCAGCTTTTCGTCCATCGCCGCGTCGACACGACCAAAAGGCCCCCAGCCCAGTTTGAGTGCCGTGAAGCCGCGAGACGTTGCTGCCGTGAGGATGTCGGGGAAGGTCACCGGATCTTCGAACAGCAAAGATCCGTAGGGCTTGATCCGGTCTCGATAGCACCCGCCGAGCAGTCTTCCGACAGGCTGACCGCAGACTTTGCCGAAGATATCCCACAAGGCAATGTCAATCCCGCTGACCGCGTGGGTGACCGCGCCGCCTCGTCCCTGCCAGAAGGTCATCTGCAGGAGTTTCTCGGAGACGCGCTCCGGCTCGATCGCCGACTCGCCGATCAGGGCCGGGCGGAGAAGCTCCAGTGCACCCTCGACAAGCCCGCGGCTCGTGAAGCTGCTGCCAACACCCGTTATGCCTTCATCTGTATCGACGACGACCAGCGTGTGCAGGTTCTCATCGGGGCCCGGTTCACGAGACCATCCCGTTTCCGGTGTCTTGCCGAACAGAGGCACTGTTCTGATTTCTGTGATTCTCACTCTGTCTTCCTCATATGGATTCCCACATCTCTCTCAGATAGGACAGGACAGTCTCAGCTTCGTTGTCGAAGTCACCGAATCGGCCCCCGTTGTCTTCTACCGAAATCCGCCCGGTATAGTCGAATTTCTTCAAAGCGGTAAGATAGCCGTGGTGATCGAAATCCGTGTCGTGCTGGATCAATCCGTCGATGTTGGGCACGGGCAGGTGAACGTGCTTGAGGTCGGCCCGTACCCCTGCCAGCTCAGTGAGGGGATCACCGTTCGTGTGCATATGGTAGAGGTCCGCGAGCGTTCCGATCTCCTGTCGTTCGCTGGCATCTGAGAGCGCGTGCGCCTCGGACACGGTGAGGATATAGTTGCAGGCGTCCGAGCAGAGCGGTTCGATCACGATCGTGATCCCGGCGGGACCGGCGATGTCTGCAGCGAGGTTGCAGAATGCCAGTAACTGGTCTCTTGCGGTCGACCGATCCCATCCCTCTGGGATCATTCTTGCCCCGCCGCTGCCCAGCACGATGATCTCGGTGCCCAGGCCTGAGATTCGCGAGATGATCGTGTCGACGTGTTTGCGGAGGGAATCGTTATTCACGTCAGGTCCGATAATCGGGAGCGTTCCCGGAAGGAACACGTTGAGCGCCTCGACTGTCAGACTTGACGACCGGATGGCATCACGGTAGCGGTCGGCCGCTGGCGGCGGCTCATCGACGCACAGAACTCGAACCGGTGATTCGATGAATTCGTAACCTGCTGCCTCGATCGTTTCTAGACGTTCCAGGTCACCGCAGCATCCCCATCTCATGGTTTGTCTTTCTTGAGTTTGAACCGATCTCGAGCCTTCGTGAATGCTCCGTTCGATGGTTCGCCGTCGATGGCCAGATCAACCAGGGCTCTCCCTGTGACCGGACCCAGCTTGAATCCGTGACCCGAGAAACCGGATCCGATCACGCAAGCCGGATTGGCCGGATGGTGATCGATGATGAAGTCCTCGTCTCCGGTGTTGGTGTAGTGACACTTCTCCACACTTAGGACCTCGATCAGCCTGGCTGCAAAGCACTCCCCGGCAAATGCAGTCGAATCCTTGATTTCGGCGGAAGTCGGGTCGACAGGGTCATCAGGATCGTCGTCACGTCCGGATACGATGTGCCGGGCCATCTTGATCCCTGGCTGACCGAATTCCGGAAGTCCATAGTAGCTGAAGTCGCTGTCTCCACCGAGATAACCCCACACCGGGCATGCACCTAGGCCGTGGGCCTCCGTGGTCGTATCCAGTCGGAGAAACAGAACGGTCTGTCGTGCGACGGTGACGGTGTCCTGCAGCTCGGGAATCAATCGTCTCACCCAGGGGCCAGCGGTAACGACCAGCGATTCGGCGGTCAACGTGCTGGAAGCTGTGGCCAATTCGATCGGCGAACAACCGAGGTCGATGCCGGTGACTGAGGTTTCCTCAATCACGTCGATGTGCTCTGCTGCATAGCCGGCAAGGCCGACGATCGTTTCTTGTGCTGCGACAAGTCCTGCGGTTCGGTCCAGGATGACGCCCGGTGTATCGCTGAAACGGAATTGAGGGTACTTCCGACGTGCCTCCTCTACGGATGTCTCAACGCAGTCTATACCGACGTTCGTGACCGCCCTTGCATAACGCTCGTATTTGCCCCCGGCCGGACCGAAGAAACAACCCTCGGTGGGATACACGAGTTGCGATCCCAGACGCTGTTCCAGCTCCGGCCAAGCTTCCAGGTGCGCAACCTGCATCAGGTTGACATAGTCCTCATTCACATAAGCGCTGCGTGTGATGCGTGAGTGGCCGTGCGAGCTCCCTCGATCGTGCCCTAGTTTGTACTGGTCAATCAGCGCGACGGGACCTATTCCTCGTTGTACCGCGTGAAACGCGGCGCAGAGGCCGTTCACGCCGCCGCCGAGGATGACGAGTCGATAAGGTTGTGATGAGGTCATTTGGGCTGGACCAGTGCGGTTGTCC
The DNA here is from genome assembly GCA_964471275.1 of uncultured bacterium. Classification (GTDB taxonomy): domain Bacteria; phylum Latescibacterota; class UBA2968; order UBA2968; family UBA2968; genus UBA2968. The sequence goes on from CAYYGZ010000001.1 coordinate 43,358, forward strand.
GGTAGACGTCGACGAAATATAGAACCGGGATTCTGATCATACAACTGAAGTTCCCGGTGGATCCCGCCATATCTGCGGTCATTCCCGGGTCGAGACCGACAGTTTCATCCACGAGTGAGCGGCAGACTGCCATATTGGCATTGAAGCTGCAGTGCTGTCTGCCGGCTGTATCACAGGAGAATGATATAAGCCTTTATTAAACCTAAACATAGACTGCATGTCGCAGGAAGGCACGCAACTTGCGAAGTCGACCGGCGTGCAAAGGTAAAGCGTCGACAACGACAGGAGTACGACTATGGCTTCAGATGGACCCAAACCAGAAGAACCGATTGAGCAGGAAGCCCTCGCAAAACGGTCTTTTCCGCCCAATCTACCGCTGCTGACATCCTCGGAAGTCGTCATCTATCCCTACATGGCGGCACCTCTGATCATCGAGGATGAGGAGGCGATTCAGACGGTAGAGGCAGCGCTCAAGACCGGCCACAAGGTGGCTGCCCTGTTTGGGCGGATACCGACCGACACGAAAGAGGAGGCGCCAGTTTCGGTGTCGTCACTCACAGAGGATGATCTGCACCCCGTTGGATCGGCGATCCAGCTTGTCAGGTCACAACGCACACCTGATGGCCGTTTGCAGCTGCTGGTTCACGGTGTATCCCGTGTGGGTATCCAGAAGGTGGTGCGCGAGAGTACGCATCCGGAGGTCATTGTTCGTGACCTTGAGGACCTTGTCGAGAGCTCAACTCGATTCGAGGCACTCGAACAGAATGTGCTCAGCCATTTCCGCCGTGCGGTCGAGCTTGCTCCCAACGTTCCCAGTGAAATGGCAGAAGCGCTTTCGGCATTGCCCGAGCCGGGGCAGCGAGTCGACTTTGTGGGTACCCAACTCAACCTGGATTTCGAGGAGCGGCAGGAAATCCTGGGGGAGTTGAACGTCCGCCGTCGGTTCGAGCTGGTTAATGAGTTTCTCAACCGGGAGGTAGAGATACTCGAACTGCGGCAGAAGATTCAGTCTGAAGCGGCAGGGACACTCCAGGACGAGCAGCGCGAGTATATTCTGAGACAGCAACTCAAGGCGATTCAGGACGAGCTGGGTGATGGCGGCGGCTCACAGGAAATCGATGAGCTCAGGGCAAAGGTCGCCGAAGCCGGGCTGTCTGAAGAGGCCAGAGTGGAAGCCGAGCGCGAGCTTGGTCGTATGGAGACAACTCCCCAGGCTTCACCCGAGTATGGTGTGTCGAGGACATATCTCGACTGGATGGTGCATCTGCCCTGGGCTCGCACGAGTAAGGATCGCCTCGACGTCCGGGCTGCCCAGAAGAAGCTGGACAAGGATCACTTCGGGTTGGACAAACCAAAGGATCGGATTCTCGAGTATCTATCTGTTCGACAGTTGAAGGATGACATGCGAGGACCGATTCTATGCCTAGTCGGTCCCCCCGGTGTCGGGAAGACCTCCTTGGGTCGATCGATCGCCGAGTCTATGGGACGTGAGTTCATTCGCATGTCACTTGGTGGGATGCGAGACGAATCCGAGATCCGGGGGCATCGACGTACCTATGTCGGGGCACTTCCCGGTCGCATCATACAGGGCCTGCGCCGAGCAGGAACGAGCAATCCGGTGTTCATGCTCGACGAGATTGATAAACTTGGGTTTGACTTCCGAGGGGATCCTTCCTCGGCATTGCTCGAGGTGCTGGATCCGGAGCAGAATAGCACATTCACGGATCACTATCTGGATGTCGCCTTCGACCTGTCCAAGGTGATGTTTGTCGCCACCGCCAACTCCCTGCACACGATCCCATCCGCTCTTCTCGATCGGATGGAGGTTCTGGAACTGTCGGGCTACACGGAAGTGGAGAAGCTGGAGATTGCTCGAAGATATCTGGTACCGAAGCAGCTCGCAGAACATGGTCTGAATACGAAGAAGCTCTTTATCGACAAGGGAACGCTACGCTCCGTGATTGGGGGATACACCAGGGAAGCGGGGCTTAGGAACTTGGAGCGAGAGATCGGAACGATTTCTCGCAAGGCCGCGCGGAAGTTTGCCGAAGGGCGGGTGCGTCGGATCCGGGTGAAGGAATCAGACCTGCCAGGCTTTCTGGGGCCGGTTCGGTATCGGTACGAAACGGTGGAGGAGTCCAACGAGGTTGGCGTTGTGGCCGGGCTGGCTTGGACGCCTGTGGGTGGGGATGTGCTTTTTGTGGAAGCCACGAAGATGCCGGGCAAGGGTCGTCTCAAGCTGACGGGACAGGTCGGGGATGTCATGAAGGAATCGGTCGAAGCCGCGATGACCTATGTTCGATCGAAGTGGTCCGAGCTTGGTCTGGAGCAGTCTTTCGCCGATGATCAGGATGTCCACATTCACGTGCCTGCAGGGGCGATTCCCAAAGACGGCCCATCTGCAGGCGTCACGATGGCGACGGTGCTGACCTCCGTGTTCACTGATCGTCCGGTGCGGAAGGAGGTCGCGATGACAGGTGAGGTGACGTTGCGTGGTAAGGTTCTGCCGATTGGTGGCGTGAGAGACAAGATCCTCGGCGCGCACCGGGCGGGGATCGAAACCGTAATCCTGCCGAAAGACAACCAGAAGGATGTGGAGGATATTCCAGAGAGTGTAAGGAAGAACATCAAACTGGTTTTTGTCGATCACGTCGATCAGGTGATCGACAAGGCATTGATCAAACCTCGGAGACTCTCACGGGCCGCACGCGCAGGGAGTGCCAAGTCATCTGTCACAGCGACTGCCTCCTCCGTGAACTGATAGCGAGATGTGATTCACAAGAGGCCGCCGATGCAATTATGCGTCGGCGGCCTTTGTGTGTCTGCTAGTTGACTTTCTTCTTCAGGTGCGGCTCGATCTCTGCGTACTCGGGGAAGCGCTTTTCCTGGAGCTTCGAGTAAACGAGATCCCCGTCGAGGGTCACCTCAAAGCGGCCCCCACCCGATGGGATCAGCGTGAATGCTTCAATGTCCTGCTTGAATGCTTTCAGAATTTGGTCCGTCAAACTGACGGCCTGGTCTTCGTAGCCTCACTGTGCGCAGTATTCGATTTCGAGCTTCATGCGTATCCTCCTTCCTGCTGGTGTGATGTGGCGCGTCTGTACAATTGCCTGCTCTTATTCGGTAAAGAAGCGGCGATCTGCTCAACGGTCAATGGGGTATCCAGTTCTTTCGCTGCATTCAGCCCGTTGAGCCAGAGTTCAGCGTGTTTCTCACCTAAAAGCTCCCGGTCAACCGTTTGTATAAGATCCTCCACAGCTTGCTCGGTGTCGCCCCCCCGGAGGCGAGTCGTGCCAGCAGGCCAGGTGAATCCTTGCTGTTTCCCATGCGTTGTCCGGAAGCGGAATATGCGCTCGGAGATCGAACGCGGCAAGCCGGTGTCGGTATCCACATAGAGACCGGCTCTACTTGACGGGGGAATGTCCTCCCGTTAGTATCGTGTTCGGTATTTCATTGCTACTGGAAATCATACAAGAGAGTTCAGGAATGGCAAATAACGACTCCTACACCAAACTGCACAATCATATGAAGGAAACGTCTCTTCTGGGTTCGTGCGGAAGCGTACTCGGTTGGGACGAGCGGACCTACATGCCGCGAGGTGGAAGCAAGCATCGTGGTGATCAGTTGGCCCTCCTAGCAGGCTTGATTCACGATCGCGTGACAGACAAGCGTGTCGGACAACTCCTGGATGAGGCAGAGGGGAAGACCGGTGACCTGCTGACTCCGGAATCTGTTAACCTCCGGCACTGGCGACGCGGGTATGACCGGGCGACGAAGCTGCCCAAGTCGCTTGTCGAGGAGATCGCGCGTGTGACGACGATGGGACAGCAGGTCTGGGGAGATGCGCGGGAGAAGGACGACTATGCAGCCTTCAAACCGACACTCGCCGAAATTATCCGCCTGAAGAAAGAAGAAGCTCGTGCTCTGAGCAATGGCGGAGGGCTCTACGATGCTCTGCTGGTGGACTACGAGCCCGGCGAGACGACCCACAATCTGAAGCAAGTCTTCAAGGCTCTTCGGGACGATCTGATTCCTCTGGTCGAGGCTATTGCTTCGGCTCCCCGAAGACCCGACCTTTCGATCCTGCACCGAGACTACTCTGTAGATCGTCAGGAAACATTCGGAAAGATGGCCGCCGAGGCGATCGGTTTCGATTTTGCCGGGGGACGCCTGGATGTGACAACACATCCCTTCTGCAGCGGGATGGGGCCAGGAGACACACGGATCACGACTCGTTACGACCAAAACGAACTCAATCAAGCGTTTTTCGGGATTCTGCACGAAGCCGGACACGGTCTGTATGAGCAAGGACTCGATCCGGATCACTGGGGAACCCCGATGGGTGAGTCGGTGTCGCTGGGGATCCACGAGTCTCAATCACGCACGTGGGAAAACTTCGTCGGAAGGAGCCGGGGTTTCTGGCGTCACTTCTATCCAAAACTCCAGGAAGTTTTCCCTGAGGTGCTTTCAGATGTGTCGGAGGATGCTTTCGTGTTCGCTGTGAATGATGTGCGGCCTTCGATGATTCGTGTAGAAGCCGACGAGATTACCTATAACCTCCACATTCTGCTTCGTTTCGAGATGGAAATCGCGATGATCGAGGAGGATCTCTCGGTCGATGATGTTCCCTCACTCTGGAATCAGAAATTCGAACACTTCTTCGGTTTCGCGCTGGAGAACGATACCGATGGGTGCCTCCAGGATATCCATTGGAGCGGCGGGGGCGTCGGGTATTTCCCGACCTATACGTTGGGGAATCTGTATGGTGCACAATTCTGCGATACCGCCACCGACGAGTTGGGCGATCTGGATGCCCAATTTGCCGCGGGTGACTTCGGGCCGCTCAAATCGTGGTGCACGGAGAAGATCTATCGCCAGGGCATGCGCTACCTGCCCAACGAGTTGGTAAAGGAAGTGACTGGTAAGCCCTTGAGTCACGAGCCGCTGGTACGGCATCTGAGGCTCAAGTACTCTGAGCTCTACGGGCTCTGAACCACGCGTGATTCGACAAACACGCTGGGGCCGGCTCGACAGGCTCTTCGCTGCTGGCGGGGAGTGTGAGTCAAGGATCGGACCTTTCGACACGCCGATACCGCCACTTGTGTTCGGGGCGACAGTCTTTTCGGGTGTCCAATCCGTATTCGGGGATAGATCAGGTCAGTTGTGGACGTGATACTCGATGTCGACCCTGGGGTAGACGATGCACTGGCGATTCTGTTGGCTCTCTCGTCCAGAGAGCTGGACGTCCGGGCGCTCACGGTTGTGAGTGGTAACGTGCCCCTTGCCTCCGGTGCCGAAAACGCATTACGGATTCTGGCCTTTGCGAATCGATCCGGCATACCGGTCTACTCGGGTGCTGGCGCCCCTCTGGAACGGCCACCCGTATTCGCTAAGGAGATTCACGGCGAATCAGGGCTGGGAAATGCTGAGCTGGGTCCGTCGGATTGCAATGCTCACCCAGATGCGGTGGGATACCTTTGCGAGTCACTCGAATCCTGTCCTGGTGAGATCTCGATCTTTGCGGTGGGGCCGCTTACGAACCTTGCTCTGGCAGAGAGAAGGATCCCCGGAACGCTGGCCAGGGCCCGCGAGATCGTTGTTATGGGGGGGGCTGTGTCAGCATCCGGAAACGCGTCACCTGTGGCAGAATTCAACTTCTTCGCCGATCCGGACGCTGCACGCGAGGTGATACGGTCGGCGGCGAATGTTACAGTCATTCCTCTCGATGTGACACGTGAGGTGGGCATCAGTGAAGGTGAGATTGAATCCGACATACGGCCCGCGAAGCGCCCCAATTGTGTCTTCTTCGAGAAGGTGACGGAAGTTGTCGTCCAGTATGGTAAGTTAAACGGCGGGTATGCGGGTCTGCATCTACACGACCCGACCGCTGTTGCTTACGGGCTGCAGCCAGACCTGTTCAGTGTTGAGGGAATTTTGGTGGATGTCGAGGTCGCGGGTCATCTGACCAGCGGGCAACTGGTGACGGATCGGCGTGTGGGTGTGCGCGCAGGCAAACAAAAAGGGACACGGACTCGTGTCGCGATGGGGGTTGACGCGGGTGCTGTTCTGGAGCTGTTTCGAGAACGTGTGCTTCGTGCTTAGCGATTGCAGGTCGGATATCCCGACCGCAATTCCTACGGGTCGGCACGCAGTCTCAGGTAGCTCTCATACCTGAGCCGGGAGATATCCCCCGTATCAACTGCATCTTTGACTGCGCACCCGGGCTCGTGAACGTGCGAACAATCGGAGAATCGGCACTGGCCAAGGTAGTCGTGGAACTCGCGGAACAGTTCGGGAGCATCCTCTGCGACGATATTCCAGAAGTGGAATTCCTTGACGCCAGGGATGTCTCCCACGAGCCCGCCTCCATCGAGAGACACGAGTTCCAGATGCGTCGTTGTATGACGACCGTCGCCCATGACGTGGCTGACTTCCCTTGTGCGGAGCTGCAGCCCTGGCTGCAGCCAATTGAGAAGACTCGATTTACCGACACCTGAGGGGCCGACAAACAGAGTTGTCCCTTCACTGAGAAGTTCGCGAAATTCATCCTGTCCGACGTTCGTCTCGGTGCTTGTGTAGACGACGCGATAGCCGGCACGCTCGTAGATGGATGTCACTTCGCATATCGGGTCCCGCTCCAGATCCATCTTGTTGATGCAGATGGTTGCGGGGAGATCCTGCCACTCTGCGATGGCGAGCATTCGATCGAGCAGGTTCCAGTCCGGTACCGGGTCCATTACGGCGAACACAGTTACAACGCGATCGATGTTGGCGGCGAGAAGTTGCTCCTTGCGCCCAGATCCCGACGCTTTCCGGGACACTTTGTTCCGGCGTGTGAGAACTTCTCGGATCATGCCCGTGTAGTCCTCACCCCTGTCGATGACGACGTGATCGCCGATGACAACAGGGTCTGTGACTTTTGTACGACGCACACGCTGAACACGACGGCGACGGGAACCCGGGCTGGCCTTGGGGTATTCGAGCTGCTTGCGGAGCCGGCTAGAAATGGCACAATCCCACTGCTCTCCTCCGATCACTACGAAATAGTGACCCAGGTGCTGACGGACGACAATGCCTTCTGTCTCATTCACTGTTTCTTCTCCAATGGGATCAGCGCGGCGAAAATAGACCGGGCCAGCACGTGTGTCAAGCGAGGCAGCTGACGGTTTCCGAAAATCGAATGTCCATACCTTTGACCTTACCGGGAGTCCTCTGTGCTTAATGAATACCAACATATCCTCGAGCAATGGGGATCGATCGTGTCTTTGAAGCAATTGGGTGTGGCCTTCCTTTGCGTGCTGGGAGGGCTTGTCGGTCGTCGCATTCTGATCACGGTGCTGGGACGATTTGTCAGCCAGGTGACGAGTCGGAGCCAGACCGAAGTGGACGATCTGATGGTCAAGGCGCTCGAACGACCGATCGGCTGGGCCATCGTCGTTGTTGGCATCCACCTGGCCGCGGAGACATTCAGGCCACCCGATCACATAAATGAGTGGTTGGACAAGGGAATGGCCTTCTGCGTGAGTATCCTGCTTGCCTGGCTGCTGCTCCGGATGGTTGACGTGCTCACGGGGGTGCTGCATCGGTGGGCCCAGCGAACGGATTCGGCACTCGACGATCAGCTCGTGCCTCTTGTGTCGAAAGCATCCAAAGTTGTGGTGGGCATTCTGGCCGCTCTGCTGGTACTCCAGAATCTCGGATACTCGGTATCGGGATTGATTGCGGGGCTCGGCGTAGGGGGGCTCGCCGTGGCACTCGCAGCACAGAAGACACTGGCCGATCTATTCGGGTCCATCATGCTTCTGGTCGATCGGCCGTTCACGATCGGTGATTGGGTCAAGTCACCCGACGGCGCCCTGGAGGGTGTTGTCGAGGAGATCGGTTTCCGTTCGACGAGGATCCGCACTTTTGAGAAAACCCTGATTCACGTTCCAAACAGTCGACTCGCGGAGTTCATCATCGACAATATGGACCGGCGTCCAGCGCGCCGGGTGTGGATATCTGTTGGTTTGACCTACAGCTCCACCTCAAATCAGATGTCCGATGCTGTGGCAGCCATCCGAACGATACTTACATAACACGAGGGTGTCGACAAGCAATTTTTTCTTGTTCGGTTCACGGATTTCGGGCAAAGCTCACTAGATATCATGGTGTACTATTTCTCGAAGTCTACCGTCTGGGATGAGTATCTCGCTGTCAGGGAGGATGTGAATCTTCGGATCATGGATTCGCTCGAGCGTCTCGGTCTGGAGATCGCGTTTCCCACACGGACTGTCCATCTGGCACAGCACGAGATCACGGATGAGCCTGCCGACGGGTGATTTTAGAGGGCAAAACGTTTGACACCTGATTGGCGATCTTCCATATTTCTGGAGGATGAGCACGTGATCGGTGGATGCCTGTGTCCTGGAGGATGGGGCTCATATGGGGTGGTGGCGTGAGAGCCGGCTACACGGAGAAAGGCAAATGGAAGACATCTTGAAGATCCTGAACAACTGGGAATTCAACGCGGAAGATATTTGCGCGCGGAAGATTGTTGGTCAGGATGGTCGCGAGAAATTGCAGGTCAGGGTGGATCTCGGGATGCTACAGATGAATCTCGATGGTCGTCCCGACGGGACACGTCCACACGGTCACGAATCGCTGCTCCAGCACTTTGAGAAGAAAATCCGGAAGCACGAAGCGAAGTCCGAGAACTCCTTCGAACTGACAGATGACGATCGCGATCGTCTCGATCAGGAGAGCCTCCAGTACTATCATCGCTATGTCTGTCTGCTGCGACTTGGCGATTACGATCGTGTCATCACCGATACGAGCCATAATCTTGCGATTTTTGACCTGGTCAACGAGCATTCGTCCAGTGATGAGCAGAAGCTGCTGTTCGAGCAGTATCGCCCGTATGTCACCATGATCAACACGCAGGCCCACGGGGAGCTCAGGCTGCTCGAGGAGGACTATGAGGGCGCTCTCGAAATCGTTGATTGTGGCGTGCGTCAGATCGAGACGATGCTGGAAGCCTTCGATGAATTCGAGTCTCCCGAAGACAGCGAAGAGATATACGCGCTTCAGACATGGCGAGATGAGATCAAGCGAAATCGCCCGATTACGCTTAAACAGCGTCTTGCACAGCAGCTTCAAGAGGCCATTGCCGAAGAGAAATACGAACGGGCTGCGACCCTGCGTGATCGGCTGGAAGGTCTCGAGAAGAAGCGGTTCTAGCGCCCGGTGTCCGAACCAACGGACGGATGCGTTTCGGTAGCGATTGCCAACTGGAATGGTGGCGGTCACATCACTCGGTGTCTCCGGTCACTCTACAGTCAAAGCCGCCTTCCCGATGAGGTCGTCGTTGTGGACAACGGATCCACGGACGGCTCTCCCTCTCTGATACGTCGGTCATTCCCGCAAGTTCGACTTCTCACGCGTCCTCGCAACGAAGGTTTCTGCGCAGGCTACAACCGCGCGATCAACGCCACGCGTCACTCCTTTGTTCTGATTCTCAACAGCGATGTGTTCCTGGAAGCCAACTACTTGGAACGAGCCCAGCTGGCCGCCCAGGAGGATTCACGGATCGGATGGGTGACGGGGCCTGTGACGCGGACAGATTCGGAAGGTTTCGATTTCCAGGGCCGGTATCTTCTCAAGAGGCTGGCCCTCGTCAACAGCACCGATCCGAGCGACAGAGAGGAAGTCTTTGCGGGGAGCGGGGCAGCGATCTTCTGCAGGAGAGCCATGTTGGCCGATGTGGCCTGTGAAGGTGAGATCTATGACGAATCATTCTTCGCCTACATGGAGGATCTCGATCTCGCGTGGCGAATGCAGCTGCAGGGCTGGCGGTGTGTGTATCGAAGTCAGCTCGTGTGCCGTCACATTGGGAGTGCCTCTCAGGGGCGGCGTGTCCGTGTCGTTGACAAGTCAGAACTGTTTTTGAGGCACATCGTCAAGAACCGGTATCTGTCCCTGGCGAAGAATGCGACGCCCGGGCTTCTGATTCGGTTTCTGCCCGCCTTCCTGCTTGGCGAGTTGATACTCTGGGCGCTGATCGCTCTTCGCGCCCCGAGAAAACTGAGTGCTATCCCACGGGCTCTGTCAGAAGTTGGCGCCGCGATGACCTCAACACTTGGAAAGCGAAGGCATATCATGCGCCGCCGCGTCGAGACTGACAGCCGGATACTTTCGCTTACCCGGGGAGTGTAGGCTGCATGGTAGGCGTAATGGGTGGCACCCGCTTTATCGGCCGGTTCCTGATTGATGCCCTGGTGGATTCGGGTGAGTCGGTGATGTGGCTGATCAGAGATCCGGCCAGGGCGTCGGGCCTTGTGTCGAAGGACGTGGAGCTGGTCCGCTTCGATCTCGAACAGATCCTGGAGCATCTTTCCGAACTGGATTGTGTGATCAGTGCCGCCCCGATTCGGATGGCCGAACGTGTGCTCGAGGTCTGTCGTGTCGGTGGTATCCGGCGAGCTGTCTTTCTGAGCTCTGCCTGGCGATATTCCCTGTATGCCACAGAGCAGGTTGAAGCCGTGATACGTGGCGAAACGCTCGTCATGGATTCAGATCTCGTTTGGGCAATTCTCCGACCGGCAATGATCAACGGCCCGGGCGACCGGAATGTTTCAGTCATACGCGAGCAGATTCTCCAACGATCCGTCTTGCCAGTTATCGGGTCGGGTGAGCCTCTCGGTCAACCCGTCCACGTCGAGGACGTAGCCTTTGTGATCTCCGCAACACTGCCTCGTGAGGGCACGCACAGGACGTGCTACGATCTGGGTGGCCCCGAAGCGATGACCTGCTCCCAGATGATCGATGAGATCGCATCCTGCGTGGGGAAGCACCCCCTGAAATTGTATGTGCCGATGTTTGTCGCAGCTACGGTTGCCTGGGTGATGGAGAAATTTGTTCGGGATACCAAAGTGACCCGAGACCGTGTCAGACGGATGCGCGAAGATCGTCACCTTGATGTTCAGGAAGCCACCAACCAGCAGGCCTACTATCCACGTGATTTCACGGATGGCCTCAGAGATTCGGGGATACGGAGATGACCGTGCTTCCTCCGCTTGTCGCGCTGGTTGTGGGGCTTGCTGTCACTCGAGGTCTGGTCTGGCTGGCACCGAAACTGAGTCTGGTCGATATACCGAATGAGCGGAGTCTTCACTCCCGGCCTCGACCTACGGTCGGAGGGCTGGGCGTGCTGGCCGGGGTCTTCGCGGCGGTCTCATTCAGTTCCCTCATGCTGGGGATTGCCCAACCACTTGCTTCGTTCCGGCTCTGTCTTGCTGGTGGCTGTCTGCTCATCCTGATAGGTGACGAGAAAGTAGCGATGAGCTGGGTGACAAAGCTGGGCATTCAGGTCGCTGCGACAATCGTCCTGGTATGGGGCATGGTTCCTGTCGTTACGCTGCCTTTCGGTCTGGTCGAGGGACTTGCAGCGATCATCTTCGCTGCGCTTGTTCTTGTCTACACGCAGAATATCTACAATTTCATGGATGGTCTCGATGGCTTGAGTGGGCTGACGGCGTGTGTGAGTGGGGGCATGCTCTATGCACTCTACCTTCCTGTCTATTCCGAACTGAGTGTTCTCTGCTTGTCAATTGGGACCGCAGCCTTCGGATTTGTCGTTTGGAATCTACCACCTGCTCGAATCTTTATGGGAGATGTCGGGTCACATTTTCTCGGGCTTGCGTTCGCCTGGACGGCCCTGTCGGGAGAAGCCTACGGGGTTCCTTTCTACATCGGCATCCTGCCGCTTGGTGCATTCCTGTTCGACGCCACTTACACGATCATCAGAAGACTGGGGCGCGCGGAAAATGTGACGCGGGCGCATCGGTTTCATCTCTATCAGCGTCTGCACCGGTCCGGTTCATCGGCCCTTGCTGTCGATGGCGTGTATGTTGTCTGGACCGTCCTGTTCGGCGCAACCGCCATATCTCTGAGCACGGGATCCCACGCTATGATCCTGGTTCCTATGGTTGTCATCCTTTCCGTTGCGATCACGGTTGTGACCGAGATCCGCTGGACCCGTAAGGGCGAGAGCACCTGATACCTGTGAGTCTCCCATTCCCATACGCGATCGCTCACCGACATCTCAAGGCGTTTCGCTCGAGTTCGCGCCTGACCGTTTCGGCGTCGGTGGGTATTGCCGGTATCGCGATCGGAGTTGCGGCGTTGATCGTTGCTATTTCAGTAATGAATGGGTATGCGACCGTGGTCAAGGAACGACTGCTCGGTGTGAACGCTCACGTCACCGTGCGGAAGGCCTATAGCGAGCCATTTGTCGAGTCCGGCACCCTGTCGGCCCACCTCTCCGCAGTTCCTGGTGTAGAGAGCGCATCCCGGTTCGCGCAAGCGGAAGGATTCCTGCTCCGGAAGGGCGGGGATGGTCGGCTGCGTCGATCTGGTTGTATCGCGCGAGGTGTGATGCCGCAAGGGGTCGAGGCGACAACGATACTCTCTGAGCGGATCATTTCGGGAGAACTCGTGCTGGAAGAGCAGGAGGCCGGTGTCTACGGTGCCGTGATCGGCAAACATCTTGCCGACCAACTCGCGGTCAAGACAGGAGACGAGATCCACCTCAGCCTGCTGCCGCGTGAGCTCCTGATGGGAGGGCTGCCACCCCTCAGGAGATACGTCGTTTCGGGCATCTTCTCGACGGGCTATTACGAGTTCGACAAGAACCTGGTTCTGATTCCACTTCGGGCACTCCAGCGTGACCTGGGGTGGCGGGAGATGGTCACCGGTATCCGTCTCAAGCTGGATGATCCCTTTGCCGTCGACGAGGTTGGCGTAGCACTGACAGCTGTTCTCGATGAGAGCCACCCAGGGCTGTTTACGTCCTCGTGGATATATGAACACGGCAATCTGTATGTTTGGATACGGATGCAGACGTGGTTCAGCGGAATCGCACTCAGCTTGATCGTGATTGTAGCCGCATTCAATGTGATCAGCCTGATGATGATGTCGGTAATCGAGCGAAGAGCAGAGATAGGGATTTTGAAAGCGATGGGAACATCGGCGAAGCAGATTGGGCGGGTGTTCACGGTCGAGGGTTTGACGATTGGTCTTGCTGGCGTGCTGCTGGGCGATTCGATCGCCTTTGCGCTGTGCTGGCTCCAGGGCAGGTTTGAGCTGATACGTCTCCGAGGAGAGGTCTACCTGATCAACTCGTTGCCTGTGGAGATGTCTGCTATCGATTTTACAGCGGTATCGATCGGAGCGATCGCGCTCTGCTACCTCTTTACGCGGCTGCCGGCTCGTGATGCCGGTGCTCAGGATCCCGCGGAAGCGATCCGTGCGGTATGAATGTGGAACTCTACATCGCGAAGCGCCACGTCCGTGCCATTCGCAGCAAACGACGGGTATCGGTTACATCCGGGATTGCCAGTCTGGGTATCGGTCTGGGCGTAGCCTCGCTGATCGTGGTCCTGTCCGTGATGAACGGTTTCTCGGGGTTGCTCTGGGAGCGTCTGCTCTCGCTTAACCCGCACATTACGATAGAGGCGAGGTCCGGTCTCGGTCTGAAGATGGGCGAGGTCGATCCTGATTCGATCACTCAGATCGACGGCGTCGTGGCTGTCGGCGGGTATGTGCAGATACAGGGCTACGTGTTCCGACGGGTCCCCGGAGGAGGGTCGAACCAGACCGGTGTGTCGGTTCTCGGGATCGAGCCGGAAGCACTTGCCTCAACAAGCGCAATCAGCGACTACATGTGGACACCGGGCGGTGTCGATCTTTCCGTCCAGGACACCACTAGCCGGTTTGCCCAATACGGCGTTGTTCTCGGCACCTACCTGGCGGACAAACTCGGTGCGGTGCAGGGATCCACAATACGCGTCGGTTTTCCCCCATCGGAGATCAGCACAGGAAGAACGCCGCCGATGCGTCGGTATGTGGTGACCGGTATCTTCAACACGGGATACGCCGAATTCGATGCTGGTGTGGCTCTGGTTTCGTTGAGTGCCGCCCAGCGTGATCTCAGGATGGCCAACGTTGTTGACGGGTATCGAGTTCGCGTCGATGATCCCTTGCGGGCAGACGAAATCGCTGAAGAGTTGTCCTCACGTTTTCCTGGTCTTCGAATCATATCGTGGATGGAGCAGCACGCGAATCTTTATGCGTCGATTCAACTGGAGAAGTGGTCGTTCTATCTGGGTTTATGCCTGATTGTCGTGATCGCCGGTTTCAACATCGTGAGCATTCTCTCGATGACCGTTTCAGAAAGAAGACGGGATATCGGCATTCTGAAGGCGATGGGGCTCAGCGAGGGACGTATCGCCAGGGTGTTCTCGATCACGGGAGTACGAATCGGGCTTTCCGGGATTGCTCTCGGTACAATAACGGGCGTGGGTGCCTGTCTAATCCAGATGATCTTTGCGCCATTGAAGCTGCCTGGAAACGTGTTTATCGTGAACGCGTTACCGGTGGAGCTACGGTTCTGGGATCTGTTTGTGATAACGGGTGTCGCCGTCCTGTTTTGCTACATATTTGCTCTGATTCCTGCACGGGATGCCGCGAGGCTTCGTCCGGCGGATGCGATTCGCAGATGACCTACAGAAGGAGATCGTCGTGAATGTGCCAGTTCGAGTCGGTGTGGTTGGGTGCGGTACGATTAGTGCCGCCTATTTCCGGGGACTCAAACCCTACGGTATCGTGGATGTTGTGGCCTGTGCCGATCTTGTGGTCGATCGCGCCAGAGAAAAGGCCGCCGAATTCGGAATAGCCAAAGCGTGTTCAGTCGACGAGCTGATGGCCGATCCCGACATCGATCTGGTCATCAATCTGACGATTCCCAAGGCCCATTTCGAAGTCAACGCTGCTGCGATTGCGGCGGGCAAGAGCACACACTGCGAGAAGCCGCTCGCCGTTACGCGCGAGGATGGTGTGAAGACGCTGGCGCTGGCACGCGAGAGAGGCGTCCGTGTTGGGTGCGCCCCGGACACCTTTCTCGGTGGTGGGATCCAAACCTGCCGGAAGCTGATCGACGATGGCTGGATCGGCGAGCCGGTTGCGGCTACCGCGTTTATGGTCGGCCACGGCCACGAGAGCTGGCATCCCGCTCCCGATTTCTATTATCACGCGGGTGGGGGACCGATGTTCGACATGGGCCCCTACTACATAACGGCGCTTGTGAATCTGCTGGGCCCCGTGAGCAGGGCCTCAGGCTCTACGAAGACGACATATGCTGAACGGATCATTACACGCGAGGGTGATCGATTTGGCGAACGTATCCCTGTCGAAACGACTACACATCTCGCCGGCACGCTGGATTTCGCGAGTGGGCCGATTGTCACGATTATCATGAGTTTCGATGTCTGGTCTCACAACCTGCCTCGTATCGAGATCTACGGGTCGGAAGGTTCTCTCAGCGTACCCGATCCCAACCGTTTTGGTGGTCCAGTCCTGGTTCGTCGAGCCGGCGATGACGAGTGGTCGGAAGTACCGCTCACGCACAGTGACAAGGTGTCACGTGGGATCGGCGCAGCGGATCTGGCCTATGGGTTGGTCCACGGCCGAGCCCATCGTGTCAACGGTGATCTCGCCTGTCACGTACTCGACGTGATGGCCGCCTTTGACGACTCATCGACGACGGAGTCACACATTTCGCTCACAACAACGTGCGATCGTCCGGATCCGCTTCCGCTGGGTTTGCTCCCGGGCACACTGGACGAAGCCTAAGTGCGAGACACGACCATCCGAACCGGGCCAACGTATCTGCTGCGCTGTGCGTTGGCCTGTTTCTGTTTTTTCTCCAGCGTACAGGCCGTCGATCGTCTGAACGT
>CAYYGZ010000002.1:0-41023 GCA_964471275.1 uncultured bacterium
CGTGGCCAGCACGGCGGGTGGCTCGACCACAGTATATCCCATTAGTTCGGCTTGTTCACGTGCGGTGTCCACGATCCACTTTGCAGGAAGACCAAAGGCTGGCTCGACCGTGTTGGTTCCCTCGATTTCGCCTTCAACATACCCCGGGTCCATCGCGAGCAGGTTCTTGGGTTCAATGTCTCCCGAAGCCACGTTAACTCCGCGGATCTTTACCGTGTACTGGTTCGGTCTCAGCGAGACCATGTCGTCCCGGATCCGGATCGGCGGGATGACAACTCCGAGATCAAGGGCCGTCTGCTTCCGCAACATGGTGACGCGATCGAGCAGGTCGCCTCCCTGTGCCGGGTCGACCAGGGGGATGAGACCGTAACCGATCTGTATCTCCAACGGATCGACGTGCAGGTAGTCTTCGACCCGCTCCTCCGGTTGCGCGTTCTCCTGCTCGGAAGCTTCGGCCTCTTCCTCCTCGCGATCGATACCCCGCTGTGCCGTAAAGGCCACAAAGCCAGACGCCGCTGCCAGGATCAGGAAGGGAGTGGAGGGCAAACCGGGAACCAGCGCAAATGCGACAAGCACACCCGTTGCGACCATTATCGCCCGAGGTTGCGACGTCAGTTCCTTGCCCAGATCCTTTCCGAGGCTATCCTCGGAGGTCGAACGTGTCACGATGATACCGGCTGAAATCGATGTGATCAGCGCCGGGATCTGGGATACGAGACCATCACCGATCGTCAGGATGGTATAGGTTTGTGCGGCATCCGACGCCGCCATGCCAAGCTGAAGGACACCGATGCCCAATCCACCGAGAATGTTGACCAGGGTGATTAGGATGCCGGCGATCGCATCGCCTCGGACAAACTTGCTGGCACCGTCCATCGCGCCGTAGAAGTCTGCTTCGCGCGAGATGTTATGGCGACGTGTGCGTGCGTCTTCTTCTGTGATCAGGCCCGCATTGAGGTCGGCGTCGATGCTCATCTGCTTGCCCGGCATCGCGTCCAACGTGAATCGCGCGGCGACCTCGGCAACTCGACCAGCGCCCTTCGTGATCACCACAAACTGAATGATAACGATGATCAGGAAAACGACCATACCCAGGATATAGTTGCCTTTGACCACAAACTGCCCGAAGGCGTTGATCACCTCACCTGCGTAGGCTTCGCCGAGAATCAGTCGCGTCGTGGCGACGTTGAGGGAGAGGCGAAACAGGGTGAGAACAAGCAACAATCCCGGAAATACAGATAACTGGAGGGGATTGGTGATGTAGATGGTCATCAGAAGCACGATCAAGCTGAACGCGATGTTGAACGCGAGCAGTACATCCAGCAGGCCGGGAGGCATCGGTATGATCATCACCGAAATCATACCGATAACGGACAGGGCGAATATGACATCCGTGAATTCGGATATCTTGTCAAAGATCGCGTTCACCGCGTTCCTCCTGACGACCGTAATTCAGCCATAATATACTGACAATTCAACAGTTTAGTCAACGGGAGCGCCTTTCCAACAACCCTTGAATGCAGAGCGCGGGCGGTAGGGGGCAGGGGAGAAGGCGCCGAGAGCTGAATGTTTGTCCGAATAGGTGTCATTTTGGCCTGACTCGTACTAGTTAGTCTCAGCGGTATCGCCACGCAGACGGAAGACGTAGGCCAGGACTTCGGCCACGGCCTTGTACAGGTCCCGTGGAATTTCCTGGCCGATTTCGGCCGCCTTGAACAGGGTCTGCGCAAGCGGCTTATTCTCGACACAGGGAATGTCATTCTTACGAGCGATTTCCTTGATCTTCTGCGCAACCAGGTTCTGACCCTTGGCGACAACCATCGGAGCTGCCATCATCTCCGGATCATATTTCACTGCGATCGCGAAGTGTGTCGGGTTTGTGATGACGACATCCGCTTCCGGGACCTCGTCCATCATCCTGCGTCTTGCCGCCTCGCGCTGCAGACTTCGGATTCTCATCTTGACCTGCGGATCACCCTCGGTCTGTTTCTGCTCTTCCTTCACTTCCTGTTTGGTCATCTTGATGCTGTTGTTGTGTTCCCAACGCTGATAGGCGTAGTCCAGAACGGCCAGGATCAGTAGGATCAGGGCCGTCCGGAATCCGACCCGCATGATCATCATCGCGATGTAGGCGAATGTGCTCCCAATACCCACGTCCAGCAGTGTTGCCATCGTCCCGAGTTCAGGGGTGATCGTGATGTAGCTGACGTATCCGACGATCCCAATTTTAAGGAGACCCTTGACGAGCTCGACAAGCGATCGCTTGGAGATCAGACGTTTGGCCCCCGCGATCGGATCGAGGCGCTGGAGCTTCAGGCTAAGCGCCTCCTCATTGATGGTGAAACCGACTTGCGACACGGAAACGACCAGGGCTGCCGTGGCGAGAACGAGCATGATCGGGCCAGAGACACCGAAGTAGAACATCGCCCAGGTCACCGCCAGGTTCCAGATGTTGCCCAGGCTGACATCGACCGTGTGCGGGCTCGAAAGAATATCGATGGTGAACCCGCTCAAGTCTCGATACATCATCCCACCCAGCATATATAGCCCACCAAGCGCGGACATCAGGACGACCGCAGAGTTGAGCTCCTGGCTTTTGGCAACCTGTCCCTTTTTCGCCGATTCTTCGCGGCGCTTGGGCGTTGCCTGTTCTGTTTTTTCCTGAAAGGACTCTTCAGCCATGGTTCAATGGCAACCGGAATATCGAACACCACCGTCGAAATTCGGTCGCTGCCTCCTACGGAGCCTGCATCTGTGTGAGCAGCATGCTCAGGTTTGGGCCGATGTCGGCGAACATTTTGACCAGGACGACCTGGAACAGCGGAAGCGAGATCATCAGCATCGCAACACCGATCCCGATCTTGAGTGGAAACCCGACGATAAAGACGTTCATCTGGGGCACCGTTCTGGCGACGATACCGAGTGCCAGCGATGTCATGAAGAGCGCAGTGATCACGGGTGCCGACATCTGTATCGCCATGATGAACACCTGTGCCGTCATCTCGATGATTCCAGAGCCTAGACCCGCAGAGAGATGAATACCACCCAGGGGGAGCATTTCGAAGCTTTGGATCAAGGCGTTCAGTATTACGTGATGTCCGTTGATCACCAAGAACGTGACGATGGCGATTAGATTCTTGAATGTTCCGATTACCGAGATCTGCTCGGCTGACAGGGGATCGATGATGTTAACGACGCCGAATCCGATGTCGATACCGATGATCTCTCCTGCAAACTGAACGGCGAAGAAGACAAGTCGTGCGGTGTAGCCGAACAGCATCCCGAGAATCAGCTCCTTCGCTGCGAGGATCACGTAGGGGAGAAGGTTCGGTTCAGGGTCCAGCTGTACCGGCATAGACGAGAACAGTGTCGCGGCGATGATGAGCCCAAGCCCGACCTTTGCCTGGCTGATGATCACTCGGTGTCCGAAGAACGGGCTGACCGCGATCACGCCGATGATGCGAATAAAGACGAGTAGAAAGACCTGGAATCGTGCGACGGAAAAATCGAGCCACGTTAGATCCATAGGCTAGCGGCCGGTGACAGCCACCCCACTCTTGCTGAAGCTTTCACCTTTGCAGATGCTCTTGCAGGCGGGCCGTCGGGCAGGCAAATGACCAGAGCGGAACATGGTTAGCTCGCCATCATCGGGATGCGTGCCAGGAGCATGGTCATAAAGTCGAGCATCTTCTGCATCATCCAGGGCAGCGCGATCATCAGTGCCAGCGAAACGGCCAGGATTTTTGGTATGAAGGTCAGCGTGACCTCGTGGATCTGTGTTACGGCCTGCAGGATGCTGATCCCCAGACCGACGACAAGACCTGCGATCAGCATAGGTGCCGAAATCAGAAGCATCAGGAAGATGGCTTCCTTGCCGAGATGGACGACGAACTCCGGGCTCATCTGGCTCTCCTCCCATCTCGACCCCGCGAGGGAGCAAGGGAGCGGGGGAGCGAACGCGAAGAGGCCTCTCTGTCGCTGCACGCTTTTTCAGTGAGCAGGCAGGCGAGACGCCAGAGGGAGCCGTGTTTCTTGCACGGCGGCATTGTCGGGTCTCCAACGAGACTCTTCAGGTGTTCCGATCCGTGTGATTCGCACCGGGTCGTCATAACGGAATCCATCCTACTTGAAGCTCGAAACGACCGAGTGAACGATGAGGTGCCAGCCATCGACGAGCACAAACAGGAGGATCTTGAACGGTAGCGATACAGTGACAGGCGGTAGCATCATCATACCCATTGAGAGCAGTGTGCTGGAGACGACCATGTCAATGATGATAAAGGGTATGAACAGAACGAAACTGATCTGGAATGCGGTCTTGAGTTCACTGATCACGAAGCTGGGTATCAGGACCCGATTGGACAGCTCATCGACGTTTGCGGGACGTGGCTGACGCGCCAGCTTAGTAAAGAGAGCGAGATCTTTCTCTCGTGTGTTCTTGAGCATGAACCTGCGTATCGGTGCCATGGCCAGGTCGAGCGCCTGTGTATGGTCGATCTCCTCCTCCACGTAAGGAACAACCGCCTCGTCGTAGACCTGCTCGAAGATCGGTCCCATTACGAACATGGTCAGGAAGAGCGAGAGTCCGACGATCAGCTGCGTGGGCGGAATCTGCTGTGTCCCGATCGCCATACGCAAGAAGGAGAGCACCACGACGATCCGTGTGAAGGATGTCAGCATGATCAGGATCGCTGGTGCCAGCGACAGGATCGTCAGGAGGAAGATGATCTCGAGTGTGACCGAGACGTCTTCCGCCGACTGAGCTTCGCCGACTTCTACACTGATCTTCGGAAGCCCCTGAGCCTGCACGCTCTCAGGAAACGCAAAAAGGGCGATGACACCTGTCATCAGCCCGATTGTCAGCCATCTATTCACGTCGCCGGCTCCTCAATCTGTCTGACGAACCGGGCGTTCACGGTCTTTAGAACATCGGTAAAACGCTGCACGACGGGCGTGCTTGGGGCATCCGCATACTGTGCGAGCGTGTCCTGAAGGTCGAGGTCGGTGAGCGTGGTCATCTGCTGATCGGAGACGCCAAGGGCGAGTGCCTTGTCGCCAATCTGTACGACGTAGATGGACTTCTTGGGTGCAATGTAGGCCCGGTCGAGGACGCGAATGTGCGTGGCCCCCGATGACCTGGTTCCGCCGGAGCTGAACCGCTTGAGCAGCTGAACGGCTCCCCATATCAGGAAGATGACCGCAAACAGGGAGAGTACCATCCGCGTGATGAGACCCACGGTGTCGGGCAGGGCCTCACCGGGGGGAAGGGCTGCCGTAGCAGACGAGACCACTGACGGGTCGACAACGCCGCTACCTTGGCCGTCGGACGGCTGCGCCGTTCTTGCCACCGACGTGGTCCGCAATGTGTCGGCGGAAGCCGCTTCAGACGTCTCTGGTGCAGCGTAGATGCTGCAGATCGGTCCTGTCAGACTGAGCAAGACGATCGCGACATAGTGCAGGATACGTTTCACAGTGTTGCTCCGATTGGTGTTTCCGAGTAATGGTCGGAACCCTGGGGAGCAACGGATATGCCACGTCTTCGGTGATGATGCGAGAAGGGGCGCGAGATCGGCAAAGGCCTCCCGCCTTTTGGACGTTCTGCCTGTCTAGTTGCGGAAAGTGCGTGCAGGCTCTGGGAAAGCCGCGGATGAGGATACACCAGGATCGAGAGGCCGAATCTGACGGGTGGAGGCCGGAGCAGAGCCGGGAAGGGCATACTTTTCCCCTCTTGTGGAAGCATGTTCCACGCCCATTCCGGAAGCGGTGTGCTGGGAAATCCCGATCAGACGGGTGATCGGGCTGGTGCTGGTGCTGGTGAGATTTCGGTCAGGCGGACACCGAAGTTCTCCGCGATGACGACAACCTCGCCGCGCGCGTAAGGTTTGTTGTTTACGATGACGTCCACCAGCTCGCCTGACACCTTGTCGAGCTCGATCAGCGAACCCTCTGTCCAGTGGAGGAGGGTGCTGATTTTTTCGGTCGTGTTCCCAAGCTCGATAGAAACCGAGAGCTTGACGTCGAGGATGCGACGAACATTGGTCGAAGATATGCCCTCTGGCATCCCGCCCAGGTGCTGGATCGCGGCCGCCGTCTGCCGGGTCGACGCACCGGTCTCGGTCGCCATGGCCTGAATCATCTGGGATTCCAGGTCTCCTCCGTCCTCCGGAGGGGCTTCGTCACCGTCACCCCCCATCTCGTCCTGTATGGCCTGGAGCATCTGCTGCTCGAAGTCGTCACTGCCTCCTTCGGCCTCGTCTTCTGTTGCAGGCTCGTCGGTGGCCTCGGTTTCGCCGGCTTCTTCGGCCATCACGCGCATCATTTCATCCGCGACATCGTCAGTGTTGTCTTCTTCTGCCATAGGGACCTGCTTTATGCGGGGTGTTAGGGTTCGGTTGGTTCCGGTAGAGGGCGTTGACGTCCGTCCAGTGACACGCCTTCGGATTCAACTCGATTGTAGATCTGGCTGGGCGTTATGCCTCGTTCGTTCATGTATCGGATATGTATTTCAACGCGACGGTTCTTCGCCATGTTGAGGTCCGAGCTGTTCGGCGCAAGCGGCCGGTATTCGCTGTAGCCGGTTATCGAGATCCGCTGCGGCCCGCATTCCAGAAAGCTCCCAGTTCGACGCAAAGTTAGGAGTGTTTATGATTCGGCTGTCCGTGTGTCCCTGGACGTTGACGTGGTTCGGGATCTGGCTGATGGCCTTGCCAACGGCATCGAGGACGATGGACGCGCTCTCTAGTACGCTTGCGTCGGCCGTCTCGAAGAAGAGCTTGTCCGAGATGCGAATGATGATACCCGATGTCGACTCTTCCAGGTGGACATCCCCCTGCAAACCGGCCTCTTCGATTGCATGCTCGAGTTTGGAGCCCGCTTTGTTCATCATCTCGGCCTGGGACAGGTTTCCTTCCGTTTTCGGCATGGACTGCCGGATCGGCAGGCTCAGCTGCGGCTGACCGGACAACACCCCCAGTGCGCCCTGAAGCGAGCCCATGGCGTGTTGGAAACTCATGACATCCACCGTCGAGAACGAGAGAAGAAGTACGAAGAATGTGAGGAGAAGCGACATGAGATCGCCAAAGGTCGCCAGCCAGCCTGGTAGGCCTTCAGGACAGTCTTCTTCTTTGATCATTGCCATTGAGTGTTCTCCGTGATCGCGATCATCGCTCCCAACTCCGCTTCTTCAAGATCGTGCCACCGGCGTCCCGCTGGCCCGAGACGCCGGCCTGCTCAAATGCCTTCGCGATGATTTCCAGATTCCCGTCCACCTCACCCGCATAGAGGATGTGGATTTCGACGCGTCGGTTACGAGCTCGATTCGCGTCGGTCGTGTTCGGTACAAACGGCCGGAATTCGCCGTAGCCCTCAGCGCTAAGCCGTCTACCGTGAAGGTTGGTTTCGGTGATCAGATATCGCACCACGTTGACTGCTCGCTGAAAAGACAGCTCCCAGTTTGAAGGATAAGTGCCCCGGATGATCGGCTTGCTGTCCGTGTGCCCTTGGACGACGATTTCGTTCGGGAGCAAGATCAGCATGGCGCCGATCTTGTTAAGTGCATTCTGAATCGTCGGTTTGAGAACAGCCCGCCCCACGTCATACAGAACGGGCGCCTGAATCCGAATGACAAGCCCGCTCGCCGTTCCCTCGAGCGTGATGTCGCCCTCAAATCCCTCGCCCGAGAGCGTTTCTTCGAGTTCCTCGGCGCTTTTTCGGATATTCTGCGACTGTGCGACACTCCCGCGCACCATCGGCATCATGACGCGGATCGGCTGGCTCAACTCAGGCTTCGAGTCGAACACGCCGAGCGAACCGCGTAACGACCCCATGGCCTTCTGAAACTTGACCTCCTCCATAGACGAGAAAGACAAGAGGAGCACAAAGAAGGTCAGGAGTAACGACATGAGATCGCCGAAGGTCGCTAGCCACCCGGGCAGGCCTTCCGGACATTCATCATCTTTGATCAGCTTCGCCAAACGCTACTCTCCGTCTTCCTCACCGCTTGGCCGCAAGGACGGCGCGATAAAGGTGGCAAGCTTCTGTTCGACAATCCGAGGGTTGTCACCCGACTGGATGGACATAATCCCCTCCATAATCATTCGCTTCTGTAGCAGCTCTTCGGCAGACCGGATCTTCAGCTTTCCCGAGATGGGGATGAAGACCAGGTTTGCGACCACAGCGCCGTAGAAGGTCGTGATCAGCGCCGTCGCCATACCGGGTCCGAGCGCCGAGGGATCATCCAGGTTCTGGAGCATATTCACGAGACCCACCAGAGTCCCGATCATGCCGAAAGCCGGACCGGCGGATCCCATGTAGGTGAACATGTTCGCCCCGGATTTGTGTCGTTCCTCGATGAACGACAGCTCAGTCTCTAGGATCGTCTGGATCAGCTCGGGCTCGGTGCCATCAACTGCCAGGCGGATGCCGGTTGACATGAACGCATCGTCAACTTCCTTGACGGCCTGCTCGAGCGCGAGGATACCTTCTCGCCGTGCCGTTTCGGCGAAACCGACGATTTTTTCGATCAGTTCGGTCGAGGGGAGACTCGTCCAGAAAAACGACTTCATTCCCACACTTACCAGACCGACCATCTGATTCAGCGGGTGGTTGATGAGCGTTCCCGCGAGCGTTCCGCCCAGGGTGATCAGAAGAGACGGAGTGTCGATAAACGCCGACATCGTTCCGCCACTGAGGATTCCCATAACGATGAGCGTGAAGCCGGCGATGAGTCCGACAATGGTGGTTATGTCCATAAGACATACCTCTTGAATACTAGTAGAACGAGCGTACGGTTAACGAGATTTGACCTCCGGTTCAAGCCGGAGAGCACGTCTCTTGTATTCTACGACTTTGTCGATCAGTTCGTCTATGGATTCTTTCGCGACGACCTTCCGACCTGTTGTGAGCGTGACGATGGTGTCCGGGGTGGCCTCCAGAAACTCGATAAGATCAGCGTTGACGACAAGAACTGAGTCGTTGAGTCGTGTGATCTTGACCATTGCTGCCACCTCTTTCCTTAGACGCAGCGAGGGGTGGGGTGCGGAGATCGGTAAGACCTCCGCACCCCACGTCCTTGCTGAAAGACCGGGCGACCGGCAGTCACCCTTTACGAATGTTACCAGCCTCGCACAAAGGTCTACGAGACTAGCGAGAGATTACTGCTTGAGGTTGACCGTCTCGGCCAGCATCTGATCAGTGGTCGTGACCACTCGCGAGTTGGCCTGGAAGCCGCGCTGCGAGATGATCAGATCCGTCAGTTCACGAGCCATATCGACGTTCGACAACTCGAGCGCACCGGAAATGACCTGTGTTCCGATCGTGACCGTGGGGCGCTCCTCGACGCGGGAACCGGAGTTCTCTGTCTCCGCAAAGATGTTGCCTCCTAGGCGCTGTAGACCCCCCGGGTTCTCGAAGTCAGCGATGATCGTCCGTGCCAGGTTAACTGTCTGGCCGTTGTCAAACCGACCCTCGATCACACCGTCGGGCGAGATGAAGATTCGCTCGAGCGTTCCAGGCGCACGACCGTCCTGCGTGGCGACACCTGCCGTCGAGGGCGAGGCGAATTGCGTCAGACCCGTGATGGCCGGTTCCGTCTGCCGTTCACCCGTCAGATCCACACGGATCGTCTGAACACCGCCAGAGGGCGTGAACTGGACCTGTGTGTCTACACCTTCAAGCGGTTTGAAGACTCGGTTCGACCCGTCCTCGTTGAACGTTATCGTGCCCAATGCCCCCTGATCGGGACGCTGGCCATCGATCTTCACGTCATAGGTCCACTTGTTTGCAACTGTGGATTCTGTCAACGTGATGTTCATCGTCTTCGGGGCGCCCTGTGAATCGAAGATCACGGTGCTGATTCGGTGTTGCTCCGGCGGCATTGTTCCAATCAGTCCGCTATCCGTGGTTCCGCTGTCCTGAAGCGAGAAGCGGGCCGTGAAGCCCGTAACCGGAGCCGTGGTCGAATCGGTGAGCGTGATCTTCCCGTTTGCGTCGAGTGCGGCCGTCACACCGCCACCAAACTCTTTCTGGAAGGACGTCAGTAGACTCGCTACCGTTGTGCCATCGTTCGCGGCACCGAAGGTGAACCGCCCCTCGAAGGTCGTACCGTCCGCCCGTGATCCGTTGAACTGGAAGATGTCACCGGCGTCCAGGTCCTTACCGATCTGCGACAGACTGTTGATGTCTGATGCAGCAACTGCGGGCGTGCTTGTACCGCTGGCCGTTGTGCCGCCAAAGATCGCGGCCACGCCGCCAGCCGTCACGTCGGAGATTGAGAGTGTCAGACCGGATCCACCGGTTGTGCGAATCTCGAGCTGACCGGCTTCATCGACCTGGGCGACGACCTGCCCAACCAACGCTTCGTTCGCGTTGATCGATGCGTTGAGAGCATCAGCGACGTCAGTCAGCGCGTTGTAGGTTGCATCGGGAATCGTAATCTGACCCTCGATCGGGTCACCCGTCGTAGTGATGTTGATCTCGATGCGATTCTCGGCGATGGCTCCCGTCACACCTGCTCCACTGACCGTGGATGCAAGCGTGAACTCCGTATCCGCCTTCAGGCTGGGCGAGGATCCCGGGTCCAGGTTGCCGGAGAGTTTGATGTCTGTTGTCGCCGCACCAGGGATCTCCTGCTGAAGATCCAGGCGGATCGGCTGCAGATCTGTCGCACCACCGGTGAATGACCCGTTTACGGCCAGGTTCCCCATCACGAGCATACCGTTGCTCGGGTTGACGAATCGACCGTCTGCGTCAAATCCGAATGCACCGTCACGTGTGTACATCTGCGTGCTGTTCTGGTCCTGCAGAATGAAGAACCCATTCCCTTCGAGTGCGAGGTCGGTGTTCTTCTCCGTTGTCTGGATACTGCCCTGAGCGAAGTTGGTGTCGATACTCTTGAGCCGAACACCGCTACCGGCCTGAACCGGGTTGGTGCCCGATACTCCGCCTTCGGGGCCCGTCGCATCCTTCAACGTCTGAGCAAGCTGCTCTTCGAAGTTGGCGCGCTGGGCCTTGTATCCTGTCGTGTTTATATTCGCGAGGTTGTTGGCGACCACGTTCGTTCTCTGCTGATGAACCTGGATGCCCGATAATCCCGTGAATAGTGAGTTGAGTCCCATACTCAACTGCCTCCGTGCTTTGGTCCGCTACCTCAATCGATCAGTAGCGGAGGAGCTTCCTCCTGAGGAGGTCCAGCTCCGGGGTGGATGTAGCGACAGCGGCTTTCCATAGCCATCTGTCTGGGATGTAGGAAGGAGCGCAGTGGCAGAGGACAGAGGGCAGAGCCCTTCCCTCAGCACACCAGACTCAATCCAGACCGACTGCGTTACGTGACGACCATAGCGCTGTCGATGTTGGTGAAGAGATTCTCCGTGATGTGCTCACCATCCATGGCGGTAATGACCGTCCTGTTGGTCACGCTCACGACGAAGGCCAAATCCTCTCCTCTAGAATCACCCGGCATCAACATCAGCGCATCCTTTGCGCCTTTTTCAGCAGCCCGGGCGACGGCTTGATCAAGCCGCTGCATCGCATCCCTGCCAAGATTGATCTGGCGTGAAGCCAGCTTCTGCTGGGCGTGTGCGGAGAACTTCAAACCTTCCGCGAGCGGTTCGCCTGTCGAACCCGTCCTGGGTCCGTCCGAGCTCCTTACGAGCTCATTCAGCAGATCCTGGAAGCCACCCCCGACGATCTTGTCGACATGGCCTGTCGGCTTGTTCGACGTGACGCCTGGAGTACGGCCAAGACCCGGATCAAGGGGCGTGGCACTGTTCGGATAAACTCTGTTCATCGTCAGCTTCCTTCAGTAACGCGTGTGACTGCGTAAAGAGGTGTCTCTCCTTCATCCGTGATGAGAATCGGCAAACCATCCTGGTATCGAACACCGGTTACGGTTCCTGCGGCACCGGATGCCACCTCAACAGGTGACCCCTGGTGGGTCGCAGAGGGTACCAACTGATAGGTTCCAGCGGTTACGTCATCACCATCGGTATCCTTGCCGTCCCACGCGATACTTGCATTCCCTTGCTCCGGGTTGCCGTCAACGAGTGTCCGAACGATGTTTCCAGATCCGTCGACGATCCGGATGGTGACGTTGTCCGCAGGTCCTTCCAGGTTGTATCCTATTCGCTTCGATCCATCACCCGTGTAGTCGAGCGTGTTCGTGGATACCTGAACCTCTCGACCCATCAGGCCAACCGCCGTGTTGCTGTCGATCGCCAGGCGAACGCTTTCGGTGGCCTCAACCCCCTGATCTGTGCTCAGGGTATCGTTGATGGATGTGAGTTGCTCGAGGGAACTGAACTGGGCGAGCTGCGCAACGAAATCTTCGTTTTTGACCGGATCCAACGGGTCCTGATTCTGCAGCTGCAAGGTCAGCAACCTCAAGAACGCATCTCGACCGAGCTCCTGATCAGATGACACCGCGTCCGTGAGTGCGGTGGCCTGCGAGATCGCAGCGTCAGCCGCTGCAGTCGAAGATGCAATACCTATAGACATATCGTTTCACCTCCTTCCACTGGATTTTACATCCCTTCGGTGATTCCGCCGCCGGTATGACGTCCGTGTCCCGTGGCGACGCTGCATTCACTACACTGCGCGGCGTGAAGCCACGCTTGCTACACTACATAATCGACTTCGCCGTCATTGAGAATTCGGGGCGAACGCCGTTCCTGGCTTTCGTCCTGATCTCGCGTCTGGCTGTCACGGTCGGATGCCGGATTTCCGTCCCGATCCGCCTCTTCACGACGAGAAGCAGCACTTCCATCGCGATCGACGTTCGAGCGGCCACCTGATTCAACCGATACTTCGATGTTGTCTACCTGTATGCCCTGATTGCCGAGGGACTCACGCAACTCAGCCATGTTCCGGTTCACGATTTCCTGAACCATCCGGCTTTCCACGCGAATCTCGCCGCTCAGGACCTTGTCGACGCTCGAAAGCCTGATCGTGATTTCACCCAGTTCGGGTGGGTCCAACCTGAGCGTGACCTGGTTTGCTCCCTCCCGGGTGAGGAACCGTGCGCCACGTACGATCTGATTCGTGACTTTCGACTCTTCGACATCGGTAGGTGGCGGTGCTTGCTGGTCAGAGATCTCCACAGAAGGGAGGCCCTGACCGCCTCTGGCAACACCGTTACTCGGGAGTAATCCCGATTCCGGCGCTGCCGGTGTGTTGCTGATGGCCTGCGCTTCTGGTCTGCTCGAAGGCAGCAGATCCTGAAGCTGGACCTCCGACTCAGAACTCGCATCAGTCTGAGCGTAAGGGTCGGCCGTCACACGGGCACGATCCAGGATCGTGGGTCTATTCACCGTGCTGTGCGTGACCTGAGGCTCATCCTTCCGCAAGAGCTCCGGATCGGATCCCTTGATGACGCCGGCCAGTTCATCGGTTCGGACGTTCGGCTCCACGAGCAAGTCCACCTCGCCGCTCTGGCTCTGCCGGACTATTCCGGCCTGGCCTTGCCGGACCGAATCGACCTGACTTTGCCGGACCGTACCGATTTGCGGGGTCTCTGCCCGTGTTCCGATTCTACTCTCCGGTGTCTGCCCGGGCCCAACTGAAGCGGCTTCCTGTGATGGGCGCGCGTCAGGCAATGCGGTGCCCTGCTCGCTACCCATCGTGGCAGGCCGTTCAGAAAGGTTGACCTGCTTGGGGAGTCGTGGCCCGCCGGCCTGTTCAACATCGTCATCCATGGATCTCAAGAGATCCGCAACGCGTGGACTCAGGTCCGTGTTCGCATCGCTCGGGATCGATGGGGAGACCTGCCCAGATGATTCGGACTCCCCGGATGCTGACTGACCCTGTATTGTCTCGCTCAGCGCCGTTCCGTTAACCGTGGCCTCGGGGGCCAGGCCAAACAGATTTTGCTGTGGAGAAGCGAAACGCCTCGGGCTCGTCACTTCGATGTTGGAGCCGTCAAGACGGCTGGACTCTTCTGACGAACCGTAAGGTTCAGACAAACGCGACTGGGTTGAAGCAAGGCCCGGCGCCTGAGGTGCAGGCGTGTGGACCTGTGAGTTCGACCCACCTCGTTCACCCGTTACAAAATCTTCGAACGACTCAGTGCGAGCAGAACGTTCGACTCCACCGACAAAGCGCACCGGATCGGCCTGCTTATCCAGAACCTGATCTCGATCGACAGGAGTCGTGGCTGTTCCTTCGGAGTCATCCGTAAGAGACAGGCTCTGATCCTCTGTGCGATCTCGAGGTGTGGTGGAGTAGGAAAACCGATTCGCATCGGGAAGCGGTTCCTGCTGACTGTCCCATACCTGCCCTCTCGGAGCGGGGACGGTCGATGAGCCGTCACGATCGGATGCGTCGCCATCCAACCAGACAGAGGCATCATCCTCTGACAGGCCGGCGGGTTCGATCGTGTTGGTTTCAGGTGAATGTGAACTCGCGGATTGATTCGGCCGTTCGTTACCACCGATCGTACGGAACTCATCTTCGAGGAAGGGGAGCTCTGTCTGTGAGATGGTGGGAGGAACTGCCGGGTCCGTCTTCTCACCCAAGTCGAGAGGGCTTTCCGATGCTTCGGAAAGGACTGGGTTCTGAGACGAGACTCGGGTTACGCCGTTCGTGAGACCTGGTTCGATCGGGACTTCGGGTTCTGCTTGTACCGTTACGGTCTGCCCCTGAAGGGGGTGACCCGAAGTGTGCCGTTCGAGACCCGGATTCTGTGGTCGGTCCGCAGCAGGCTGCGAGCCATCCCCAGAGCTCTGCGATTGCTCTGCAGAGATTGTCTCGGCGATCACATCGGCGAGGGAGGGATATCCTGAGCCAGAGCTCTGTCCCCCTCCATTCGCCTGCTGAACGCCTTGGAATATCTCCTGGAACGGATTGCCGTCGACATCATTCCCAACGGCAGCGCTGCCCGATGGGGATGAATCTCCGACCAATCCGAATAGTGGATTCAGGAGCATGGGTGGGTCTCCAATTGGGATTGAAGAGAACGGTTTTGGGGTGAAGGGATGGGCCCGGCTCACGGCCGGGCAGGGACACGGTTTTTGGTTGTCGTGTTACTTGCTTTGGGTGGTTCCGCTCAGTAGGGCAGCGGACAGCGTCGCCTTGCGACCGTCGTTGCCGAGACTGTTCAGGATACGCGCTGCATTCCGCTCGGGCAGGGCGGGGAGGATCTCGAGGACCATCGCGTCGTCCATCTGATCCATGATCGCCGCCGCGTCTGCCGGTTTCATCGCGCCATACAGGGTGGTCAGCTGAGCAAGACGGTCTGCCCGCTTCTTGGTTTCTGCTTCATTGCCCTGAGCGTTCTCGGTTGCCTTCGTTTTGACTTCGTCGGACAGACGTATCGTTTCCTGCTCCAGCACCGTCTGGTTCTTCCGGAGCATTACGATTTGCTCTTCCAGCTCGGCTTTCTGCTGTTGCAGAAGGAGCAGCCCATCCTGAGCTTCCCACACTTCATCGGGCTTGAGGAATGCGCTCTCACCACCGGGCAGTTCGCCGCTGAGCAGAGCTTTCGCCTCATCGATGTTTTGCACGGCGCTCGTCGCGAAGAGGATGACCAGCCCGATCGCGGTAAATGACAGTGTCATCCCGATGACGAGCAGTAGTATGAGGGCGATTTTTTTCACTTTTCCGGATCTTCCTGTTGTCTTCTGCGGTGAGCGGAACGGTTGGCCGTCTCGTCCGTTTCTGCCTGTTCGCGCTTTCTCTCGTCCTTCTTGAACGTATGGTGATCACGCTCGCGCAAGTTCTCCAGGACCTTGTTTTCCTGGACCGCTTTGATCAATTCCGCTCTCCTGCTCTCTGTCACCTGCCGAGCTGCATCTACCTTTTCCTGTTGTGCGTCGATCTTTTCGCTCAGGCTGCTGATGTATGCGTGGGCCGCTTGCAAGTCGAGTGCGTTGAGCTTACCGTCCTGGCTGGATTTGAGCTGGTCGGTCTGCTCTTTTCGCTGCTCTTCGAGTGATCTGAGCTTGCCTCCCTCAGCGTTCTGTGCGCCCTGCGCCTGGCCGAAGGCCTGCTTCTTCTGATCCTCGTGACGCTCCTTGGCTTTCTTGACCGTGTCAAGACGCCATTTGAATCGCTTTGCCACTACCTCCGCCAGTCCCGTCTGCCCGTAGAGCACTTGACACACTGTGCAAGACCGAAGGTGCGGGGTAAGCTGGATCTGCAGCACGTCTCACCCCTGTGATTCGAGCCGATCATCGTCTCGATTGGATTCATCGATGTTCTCCTGTGTGACACGCGTGGGGTGGGACGCGATCACACGTTGCTGTAGACTATTCAGTTGTCAGCAGGCTGATC
The DNA here is from genome assembly GCA_964471275.1 of uncultured bacterium. Taxonomy (GTDB): domain Bacteria; phylum Latescibacterota; class UBA2968; order UBA2968; family UBA2968; genus UBA2968. Next base: position 16,264 of record CAYYGZ010000002.1, read on the forward strand.
ATCTGTTCGTAGGTCTGCTGGAAGGGCGTGTTCTCTTCGATGCCCTGTCTCAGGAATATGTTGATCGCGTTTACGTATCGAATCGCAAAGTCGATCTCGGGGTTGTTTCCCTCCTGATACGCACCCACGTTGATGAGGTCTTCCGCTTCCCGGTAGTTGACCAGAATCTCCTTGATTCGGTTCGAAGTATCGAAGTGCGCGTCAGAGACGACGTCGACCATAACCCGGCTGACACTCTCGAGGACATCAATTGCCGGGTAGTGGCCCTGTGATTGAAGCCTTCTTGAGAGTACGATGTGACCGTCGAGAATCGACCTGACCGCGTCGGCGACGGGTTCGTCCATTTCGTCTCCCTCGACAAGGACCGTATAGAGACCGGTGATGCTTCCTGCTTCCCCCATTCCCGCTCGCTCTAGAAGCCTGGGTAGCATTGCGAATGTCGAGGGTGTGTAGCCCCTTGTCGTCGGGGGCTCACCGATTGCCAGGCCGACCTCGCGTTGCGCCATGGCGACGCGTGTGACAGAATCCATCATTAGCATGACGTTCAGACCTTCATCACGAAAGTACTCGGCTACAGCCGTGGCGACCTGTGCACCCTTGATGCGAACGAGTGCCGGCTGATCGCTGGTCGCGACGATGACGACCGACTTTGCGAGTCCTTCCGGACCCAGATCCCGTTCGATGAACTCGCGGACCTCACGACCCCGCTCGCCGATGAGCGCAATGACATTGACATCGGCTTCTGCGTTGCGGGCGAGCATCCCGAGCAGCACGCTCTTTCCGACACCGCTACCTGCGAATATGCCGGCACGCTGTCCCTTGCCGCATGTGATCAGGCTGTCGATCGCGCGTATTCCCGTTCCCAGTGGCTCTGTGATGCGCTGACGGCCTAGCGGATCGGGTGGGGGAGCGATAACCGACCGTGTCTCTGTGGCCCAGATCGGTCCTTTGCCATCGATCGGTTCACCCAGGCCGTTTAGGACACGGCCCAGAAGGCTTTCACCGACTTTGACGGTAAAAGCTTTGTCGGTTGCCGTTACCTTACTCCCGGGCGAGATGCCTTCCATCTGACCCAGCGGCATCAGGAGCACTCGGTTCTGCCGAAAGCCAACGACCTCGGCGAGAACCGGTTCACCACCGCCAACATTGGTGATGCTGCACAGCTCGCCGACCGATACCGGTGGCCCGTCTGTTTCGATGACAAGACCGACAACCTGATTGACCTTGCCTCTGATCCTGATCGGGTCGGTGTTGTCGAGTGTCTGGTTGAGTCGGTGGCTGTTCACGTTTCCTGACTGTCGTCGGTTCGGTTGATCTCTTCCAGGAGGGCGGTCCGGAGTCGCTCGAGCCGCTCCTCAATCTGTGCGTCTACATCTCCGATCGGTGTTTCCACGACACAGCCGCCCTTGCTTACGCTTGGTTCTGCTTCGATCAGCAGATGATCGATGCTTTCCAGTGATTCAAGCCAATCGTTTCGGTGCCGGCGAACCGCTTCGAGGTCGTCCGGGTTGACCCGGATGATGACTTTTGTCTTGTCCTCAACGTAAGCGAGGCAATCGTGAACTGCCTTGAGGACCGCCTCCTGGTTCTGCTCGACCTCGACATCGATGATCTTCTGTGCAATGCGGATGGACAGATCTGTTACCTCGGCGTCGTAGGGCCGGAGCGTGTCCTTCCACTGTCCGGTGAGCGTGTCGACTAGCTGTTGAAACCGTCCGACCTCTTCCTCGCTCTGATTGAGGCCCTGCTTTGTTCCTTCGTTCGTGCCGTCCTCAAACCCGGCATGGTATGCGTCTTCCTTCTCTTGCTGGAATCGTTCTTCGAACTCCGCGAGCCTGGCCTCGACAATTGCTTCGATCTCGCTGGCTGACGCGGACAGTTCCTCTTCTGCTCCCGATTCCGGATGATCGCCGATCGTCGTCGATGCCGCTACATCTCTTTCTGCGACTTCCTCGAGGCCAATCATGATCTCACCCTCTTCGCCCGGTTCGCCATCCGCGGTCTGCGTGGGAAGGTCACCGACAGTATTCGCAGATTCGATGGGACCTTCGGGCGATGCATCTGTCACCTTGCCAGTTTCGTCGGTTACCGGCGCCCCCGAGCTGTCCTGGCCCACCGGCTCTCCCCCCTTGGCTGCACTCTCACCGAAATCTTCCGGCGATTCTACAGTGTCAGCGGTAGGACTGATATCCGAGAAAGCATCCTCACCTTCGGCCCCCGCAGCAGGCGAGTGCCCGTGCGGCTGAACCGCAATGACGACAGGTTCTTCGGAGATGTAAGGAGAACGCAGTATGCGATTCATGGATTAGCTGGCGCCTCGGTTGTTGCGCTGGGCTTCTTCGATGAGCATTGTGCGGATCAGTTTAGCCGCATCTTCCGGTCGGTCCGTTATCAGCTGTGCGATCCTGCCAAGGATAATTTCGTGCGGTGTCTCCGGCAGCTCCTCGCCGGCGTCGTCTTCTGCGAGTTCGCGCTGGGCCTCCATGGCGATCTCTTCCTCGCGTGCAACACCTCGGCCGATGGCACCGATGATGGCGCGGAGGATCAGGAGGGCGACGACGATCGCAATACCCTTGGCTACCTGGAAGACGATGGTCATGATCAACTCCTTCGTCTCCTCATCCTGCTGCTCTTTGGCCGCTGCCCGTTTCAGGTCCTGCGTGGCAAACTGGAAGGTGCTGATTGTGAGCAGATCCTGTCGGCTGTCGTTGAAACCCGTTGCTCCTCTGACGATCTCGGCAACGTTGTCGATGTCTGCCTGTGTTCTGCTTTCCGTTTGAAATTCACCCGGGGCCAGCCCGATCACCGGCTTTTGCTCGTTGATCATGAGCGCAGCGGTAACGCGCTTGAGGCCGCCGACAGAGCCCGTGATCTGCCGGATGGAAGAGTTGATTTCAAAGTTCGACACCGTTTCCTCTTTGGTGCCGGCCTCCGCAGAGCTTTCCTCGCTCCTCTGCTCGCTTCGCGTGACCTTCTGGTCCGGGTCGTAAGTTCTGACCGTTTCCTCACGCCGATCGAAATCGAGTTCTGCCGAGATCCGAACAAACGCCTGATCAGGTCCGAGTACTTGGTCCAGAATGCCCTGCGTTCGTGTTTCTAAATATGCTTCGACATCACGTTGTATTTCAAGCTGTTTTGCCGTAACACGTGCCAGTGGATCCATCTCTTCGGAGAGCATGTTGCCGAGGTTGTCCACGACAGTGATCATGTTCGGGTCGAGTCCCTCTACGCTGCTTCCGACCAGTCTTTGGATGCCCTGGATCTGTGCTCGCGACAAACGCATATTCTGTCGCAGGTTCAGAATGATGGACGCCGTGGCGGGTTTCTCAGAATCTGAGAACAGGCTTGGTTTTGGTATGACGACGTGCAGGCGGACATCCTCGACCTGCTCGAGCTGAATGATAGTGCGTTTCAGTTCACCCTCAAGGGCCTGCTTGAATTTCACCTCCTGCAGGAACTCGGTCATCCCGAGCGGGACCTCATCGAAGATTTCATAACCGATAAAGCCCGTCTTCGGGAATCCTTCGGCTGCGAGTGCATTCCGGAGCATCAGGCGATCCTCCTCGGGCACCATGACGATCGATCCATCGCCGCCGACCTTGAAGTCCTGGTTCAACTCGCGCAGACGGCCTGCGAGTTCTCCCGCTTCCTTCATATCGATATCCGTGTAGAGCGGGAGATACTGGATGTTGCTGCTTTCTCCCCCGGAGAAGCTCAAGAAAAGGACAACCAGGACGAGGGCACCCGCTCCGCCTCCGATGGCCATCTTCTTCGTGCGATCCATCTCGCCGAGCATGGCCTGGAACTTCTCGATATACTCCTTGAATGCGTCCATAGTTGTGCGTCTTGTGTGTGTGTGGTGTGTGTCGGAAGGTCGTGTGTGCTAGACCTGGATTCTCATGATTTCCTGGAACGATTCCATTATCCGGTTTCGAACCTCGATCATCAGATCGAGCGCGATTCCCGCTTCCTGTCCGGCAACCATGACCTGGTGCAGGTCCGTGATTTCCCCGGCGACAAAGGCCTCGAGTGCGTTGCCTGAACGCGCCTGCAGGTGGTTGACGTCGCCGATGAAGTCCTGGATCAGACCGAGGAACTCCTGATCTTGTGGCTTGCCGACTCCTCCGGCTCCCTCACTCTTGAGAATGCTGCCGGACTGCTCGAGTTGGCGGAACGATTGCGTTCCTGCCGGACCATTGACGACGCTGGATATGAGGCTGTTCATGGCCATCTAGGCACCCTCCTCATCTAGGATCGACTTGATCCGCAGGACGTTCGGGATGTAGAGTTTGGTCTGTAGAGGCAGGCGTTTTCGCTTCACGGATTCGGGACCGGCGTTGTAACCCCAGAGCGCCAGATCGACCCGTTTGAAGCGTTTGAGCAATGTGCTCAGGTATCGTGTGCCACCGTATATGTTCTGAGCAGGGACAAAGCTGTTGCTGACTCCGATATCGGAGGCTGTACCCGGCATCAACTGCATCAGTCCCTCTGCGCCCTCGGTCGAGACGGCATTCCTGTCGCCGGCAGATTCCACGTAGATGATCGCGCGGACCAGGTTGGGCTCAAGGTCGTTCATGTTGCTGTAAGTCTTGATGAGAGGATCATACTGGGAAATCCGGTCGAGTATCGCCCCACTCAGCCCGCTCGGTTTGCCGACCGCGGGTGTCGCCGGCCTGTGGATGGGCACGAGTGCGGCCAGAGGATCCGACTCGCGTACGAAAGGTGTGTGAGGAATCGTGATCTGATCCATTGGTGACGGCTGCGATCGCGGCAGGATCTTTCGCCCCGTACTCTTGTAAACGATTTGTCGGAAGACGTCAGGTTGCGTGCTGCGTGCGATTACGGCGCGTGCGCTGTTGTAGTTGAGTTGATCAGCTACAGATGGTGTTTCTCTCGCGATCAATTCGCTCGACGCAATGAGGGCCACTGCAATGATGAGTATGTGTCTTCGCATAGGGGAAGGTCTTCTGTCTTCGCTACTTGTGTCGGGATGATCGTCAGGCCCGCAGATCGAGTTGAGTTCCGAGAATAGACGGTTCGTCAACCGGGTCGCCGTTGCCAGAGTAGACGGGAGCCTTGCCCGTCGTAAAGGCTGCAGCGAGCGATTGCTGCTCCTGCGGGCTCAGCACGCGCAACAGCCCGGCCCCCTCGAGACCGGCAGGCGGTCGGGCGATTTCGGTCGGCGGTGACGATGGGGTCGCTGCCACATCGTGCGAAGACGCCGACGCGTCGCTTCGAATGTCCAGGCGACCACCAATACGAGATGATCCCGATGGTGCGATCAATGTTTGCAGGGACTGGATGTTCATTTCAGCTTACCCTCTAGCCTCTGACCTGACCGGTAATGGATTTTCTGAGTGCGCGGAATTTCTGGCTGACGAGGTGGCTACCGATGTTGTACATCAGGTGGTTCTCTGCGAGATCGGCCATTTCCTGATCGACATCCACGTTGTTGATTCCCGTGGTATTCGGCCCCGGATCCTGCTCCAGGATCTTGGGTTTTGCAAGCGGGTTCGGGTTGCCAACTGGCATGTGCCGGCTATTCGTCTTGGAGCCGACGACGGCAGGGGGTACGACAGCAGCTTTCAGATACGAAGCGAAGTCAACTTCTTTTCGCTTGTAGTTGACGGTGTTGACGTTTGATATATTGTTTGAGATAGCACGGTGCCTGAGCGATGTGACGTTGAGTACCTTGTTCAGCAGGGGTATGCTCGTCTTGTTCAGTATTAGGTTGCGAACCAACATGCTTTCGCTCCGCGTAACAGGTGGATTGCCCTAGCCGGAATGAACCGGCAATCAGAATAGCAAAGCCTGTACCCTGTCCCAGTATCGGAGACAGGCACAGGGAATGCGAGCCTTAAATGCTTAATTTGCAATACCATACGAGAGTGTTCCAGGAGGGCGAGGGGTGGTCTTGTCAGTAAATTCAGAGAAAATCTTTCCATCGGCCCCGGAACGGGTAGGTATCCCCGTATGATCGGCTCTGATCTGACGGTCTTGTGGCTCTCGGCCAAGGTTGCCGTGTGTTGTGTTCTCATCAGCCTTCCCTTTGGCCTAGCTCTGGGAGCGATCCTCGCTCGGTTCGAGTTTCGCGGTAAGTCGCTACTCGACGGGATATGCCACCTGCCGCTGGTGCTGCCGCCGGTTGTCACGGGTTATCTCCTGCTGATGGTGTTTGGCAGGCGGGGTCCGATCGGTTCACTCTTGGAAGGGGTCATGGGGATGCATCTGGCGTTCGATTGGAAGGGAGCGGTGCTTGCGTCGGCGGTAGTGGGTTTCCCACTCATGCTGCGGGCGATTCGGCAGGGGTTCGAATCTATCGATCCAAGGTTGGAAGCGGCTGCCCGAACGCTCGGGGCCAAACCGATCATCGCCTTCCGTTCGGTCACTCTACGACTCGCCCTGCCTGCCGTGGGAGTCGGATGCCTTCTGTCGTTCGCGAGAAGTCTGGGCGAATTTGGTGCGACGATCACATTTGTCTCCAACATACCCGGTGAGACACAGACACTGCCGCTGGCCGTGTTTTCGTATCTGAATCAGCCGGGGGGGAATGCTGCCGCGGTCCGGCTGGTCGCCATCTCAATCACTCTCTCGTTTCTGGCGATACTGGCGAGCAATCGGCTTGGTATCTACCTGAGGAAGGATCGCTGATGCTGACGCTGAATGTCCGGAAGCACTTCGGGACCTTCACACTCGAAGCGTCTGCCGAGTGTCGCTATCCGGTAACGGCTGTGTTTGGGCCATCCGGCAGTGGGAAGACGACACTTCTGAATCTGATTGCCGGTCTTGAGAAGCCGGATTGCGGCTGGATTGGCCTGGGCGATCGTGTTCTGGTGGATACGGGAACTGCGACCCACCTGCCTCCCGAGGTCCGAGGCGTAGGCTACGTCTTTCAGGATGCCCTTCTCTTCCCTCATCTGGATGTGCGTGGAAATCTGATCTTTGCTGATCGGCTGAGGGCAAGGAATTCGCGTATCACGATGTCCCAGGTTCTGGATCTCCTGGATCTTGACCTTCTTGTTGATCGGTCGCCTCGTGACCTGTCCGGCGGGGAACGTCAGCGTGTGGCTCTGGGTCGTGCGCTGCTTTCTTCACCAGAACTCCTGCTCCTTGATGAGCCGCTTGCTTCGTTGGATGTGGGTCTCAAGGATCGAATTATCCCGTATCTGCGTCATATTCGTGATGAGCTACAGATCCCAATGGTCTACGTAAGTCACTCGGTCGGGGAAATCCTGCAATTGACGGGTCAGGTCCTGGTGCTGAACAAGGGGCGTGTTGTCGCATCAGGTGACTTCTTCGACGTGGCGCACAAACCCGAAGTTCTGCCGCTGCTCGGTGAGTTCGGGTTCGAGAACGTGCTTCGCGTATCCGTTTCGGAGCAGAGACCTGGTGACGGAGTAACGGAAGTCGCCTACCGCGATCAGACGCTGAAGATACCGTACGCTTCAGGGCAGATCGGGGATGATCTCTTTGTCGGGATCCGGGCAAACGATGTGATCCTGGCGAGCAAGACGCCCGGCGGCGTCAGCATCCGGAATGTCCTGAGGGGAACGGTTGCAGAGATCCGTGATGCACAAGGTATGAAGATGGTTTCGGTGGACGTTGGGAAGCGGTTGCTGGCCGAGGTAACGGGGGAGGCGGTCACCGAACTCGGTATCACCGTCGGTGAACCGATATACTGCCTGATCAAGACGCACTCCATTCGCGTCGCTTGACCGGAGGAACCAAAAAAGGCGACGCCCACGGGAGGGTGTGAGCGTCGCCATACTCCGGTATACGGCGGGGCTCGTTAACGGGCTCTCAACAATGCTACCTTGCCTTCTGTCAGTCGCCGCGTTCCCTTTTCCTGCTGCAACAGGTGCATTTCTCGTCTCCAGGGATTGTGCTCCACAAGTTGCTGCCACTCCGTTGTCCCCGGGTATTCATTCCCTTCCTCCACAGCTTCGTCGAACGCCGCGATCAACTGCAGCTTCGTCCGCACGTCCAGCTGATGGATTGTCAAGACTACGCCCACACCGTTGCTATCCTCGCCAACCGATTTGATGGCAACCAACTCCGGTGGGGGTAAGGGAAGTAATACGCCAGCAGCGTATTGGAGTGTTTCGATCGACGTGCTGCTTTCCATCAGCCGCAGCATACACGCGTGTATCCTGACCAGCCGTGCCGTCTGGTAGGATGCCGGAAGCTCACCTGGATCCGAGTAATGAGAGAGGATGTTTCTCTCACGTGGCGTACTATACGAGACCACGAGATTCGATATACGGCAGATCTGCTCCAGAGAAATCAGATCCAGGCGCGTTCCCTCACCTAGGACGTCCACCGGGGCCGTGACGAGCAAGACCACCAACGCTAGGACGGGAGGTTTCGGGGAGTTTCGCCGCACGGATCAATCTCTTAGCACATCTAATGCATATAAGCGACACAATACGCTGCGCAGCAGCCATCGTGCTGTAGCTGGTGCGTAGGTGTGGATGTGACTCGCGATCAACGCGTCAGGTTCTGCCTGGGTCTTCGGCGGCACCACTGACGAACGGTGAAAGTGCAGCTTGCCCATCACCGGGCAGGCCCCCACCGGCTACTACCAATTCAAAACAACAGAACCCGACGGCCGTCTGATCGGCCGATGGAGCAGCATACTTCTGAATGCCGGGTACGAAGTGCACCTTGCTTTCAATACGAATGGCTCTCGTTCGAGTTACCCGATTCCGCATCCAAGCATTCGCCGATTTGCGATTCCTGGGGGAGGTGAACTGAAAATGGTGCATCTGTCGGGAGGGGCGTTTGTGATGGGCTCCCGCGAAGGTGAGCGTGGACGCGGCGTGGACGAAGGCCCGTCGACAACCGTGACGTTGACCGAAGGACTCTATGTGAGCAGATGCGAGATCACTCAGAAGCAGTGGCGCAATGTCGTCGGTACGGCGCCCTGGCAATCCTACAGAGAGACGGCAGAACGATTCGGACTGGCTGTGACGGTCGCCGAGGATGGGGACTTCTATCCTGTCGAGAGTGTGGGATGGGATGGCGTTCAACTGTTCATCGATGCTCTGAACTCTCACGCAGGAGCAGATGTCTACTGACTGCCTACCGAGGCAGAATGGGAGTATTTTGCTCGTGCCGGTTCAGAGGGCCGGTGGTCCTTTGGGGAAACCGAAGAGCAGATCGAAGACTTCGGTTGGGTTCGCGGGAACACGATCGACCAGGGAGAGCCGTATGCACATGCGGTCGGGTTGAAGCTGCCGAATCGGTGGGGGTTGTATGATGTGTATGGCAACGTCGCCGAATGGGTGCAGGACTGGTATCGTCCGTATCGCGGCGGTCATCTGACCGGCCCTGCCGGACCGCTGTCCGGCATCCATGCTGACTGCGGCTACCGATCCAAGAAGGTCGTTCGCGGCGGATCGGTCGTCGACACGGTGCCCCGATCCGCTGACCGAAGCTTCTCGGACACGGAAGGAATAGGGAGTGGAACCGGGTTCCGACTGGTTCGTGTGGTCGATCGTGTGGCGGAGGCGAGGCTGGTGAATCGTCGCTGACAGTCTACTTGCATACAGACAGGCAAGAACAAGGGCCGCTTCCTGCAATCGGAGGCGGCCCTTTGCGTTTGGATCCTGTCCAGGCTATGCGGCGTGGCCAGCGACATAGTCCTTGAGGTCTTCCATCTGGTGCTTGAGATAGGTGAGCTGAGACTTCACGAGGTCACCGATAGAGATGATGCCGACCAGTTTCGCTCCCTCAAGGATGGGTACGTGGCGGAAGCGGTTCTCTGTCATCTGCTCCATGACGGACTCGATTCCGTCATCTCGTCTTGCTGAAATGATGTTCTCGGTCATGACCTCTTCGACCAGCCGCTCTTCCAGGTCCGCTCGATTGTAGACCTCTCGCATCAGGTCACGCTCTGTGATGATCCCGACGACATCACCCGAGGCGTCCTTGACTGGAAGCGCCCCGACTTTATTGTCGACCATCGTTTCGAGCGCCTGACGGAGTGTGAGGCCCGGGCTGACGAAAACGACCCGTGAGCTCTTCTTGTTGAGCATATCTCTGACACTTGTCATCGCGACTCTCTTTGTCGGAATTCTGTCTCCGGGCAGGGGAGTGTGCTCACTGAGCACGGAATAAAGAAGCGGCCGCTGCGGGGTTGGTGTTTATGTCCGCAACGGCCGCCAGTAACAGCCCGGTGGCATAATGCCCTCCTCTTGACTGTGTGCGGCCCGCAACTCACGTCCGCGACCCCTCGGTGTGAGCCATCGACTCTCCGTTTCACCCGCTCTTGGATGTTTGATCCAGTGGTAGGGGGAGTTGCACCCGACGCACATTAGAGGGTGAATCACCGGAGCGAGGCTGGGTCCTTTCGGACGGTATGCCGCCGCTTCTGACTACTTGTTGCTCGGAAATATAGCAGACCAATTCTACACGTCAAGAAGAAATTATACTATAAAGTAGATAATCTAATTTATTGAATGGGTGTCTGTTAGCGCGGTTTACTCTGTCGTTCGTCGAGCGCATATTGTCGGCCTAATCACACCTGGAACTCCATTAAAGGACGGCTTATGAAACCGAATATCCTCTGGATCTGTTCGGATCAACAGCGCTACGATACGATTTCTTCGCTGGGCAATCCGCACATCCGAACCCCGCGGATCGATGCACTGGCAGCGTCAGGACTCGCTTTTACGCACGCACACTGCCAGAGCCCAATCTGCACACCCAGTCGAGCCAGCTTCCTGACGGGCATGTATCCGAGTTCGGTCCACGGGTGCACGAACGGGAATGATGTGTGGGCGGATGCCGCACCTCTGATTACTAAACTGCTTGCGGATGCGGGGTATGATTGCGGTTTGGCAGGCAAGCTTCATATCGCCGGCGCTCAGGGCCGGATCGAGCCACGCGCGGAGGATGGTTATCGGTCATTCAAATGGAGCCACCACCCACGAGACCAATGGCCCGAGGGGCACGCCTATCGTGATTGGCTGGCTGAGCAGGGCCACGATCTCGGAGAGATGCAGGAGGATCCTGCGTCGATTCCCCCGGACCTTCATCAGTCCACTTGGTGTGCAGACGAGGCGATTTCATTCATGAATGAGGATCGCGAGAGCCCGTGGCTTATGAGCATCAATATGTTCGATCCTCACGCGCCGTTCGATCCGCCGCAATCCTACCTCGACCGGTATGATCCGCAGGCAATGCCCGGACCGTTGTTTCGAGAGAGCGATCTAGAGAATCAGCACCGGCTGGCTGGGGTGGATTTCCAGAACGCAGGCAGGACGCCCGAGGAAATGGGGGCAAAGGACAAGCAGGCGCGCTACTATGCGATGATTGAGCTGATTGATCATAACATTGGACGGATGCTCGATGCACTCGAGAAGAGGGGTCAGAAAGAGAACACGCTGGTCATCTTTATGAGTGATCACGGCGAGATGCTCGGGGATCACGGGCTGCTGCTGAAGGGATGTCGCTTCTATGAGGGGCTGATCCGCGTTCCTCTGATTGTCGCCGGGGCGGGTGTGTCGGTTCGCAACGAGCAGAGCCATGCGCTCGTGGAACTCACGGATATCGCACCGACGCTGCTCGAGCTTGCGGGAGTTGAGGTTCCTGCTCGCGTCCAGGGCCGCTCGCTACTGCCGCTCTTTAGCGATCCCAACGCCTCCCACAGGGAATCCGTGCGCTGCGAATACTACCGTGCGCTGAAACCCAATCCACTCGGACCGAGACAGATTATGGGTTCTTACGCCACGATGTACCGGGATCGGCGGTACAAGCTCTGTGTCTATCACGGTCACGCGTATGGTGAGCTCTATGATCTCGAGAAGGATCCTGACGAGTTTGGGAACTTGTGGGACGATCCGGGTCATGCAGATGTTCGGTTCGACCTGATGAAGAAGAGCTTCGATGCGGCGGCTCTGGCGATCGATATCGGACCGGAGCAGACGACGGGCTTCTAGGGCAGAGGATGGTGTGTGGTTGGGCTACGAAACAGGGCGGTCCCGTGGAGTGACCGCCCTGCGTTTGATTGGCTATTGGTGTTATTCGTCTTCGATTTCTTCGGCGACGCCGTTGCCGCCTTTCTTGAAGATGCCAGACATGCCGTACTCGTGAAGTTTGTTGCGCAGCGTGCGTGAGCTAATGCCGAGCGTGTCGGCGGCGTTGGTTCGGTTGCCGTCGGAGCTCTCGAGCGTCTTCAGAATCAGCTGCTTTTCCATCTCGCGAACCGTCGTGCCCACGACGACACCGCCTCCTGTGCTCGCGGTGCGTGGCTCGCCTGTCAGAATCTCGAGGGGCAGGTTGCTCTCGGTGATCAGTGGTTCCTTGCAGATGACGACGGCGCGTTCGACGTAGTTCTCGAGTTCGCGCACGTTGCCCGGCCAGTCGTAATTGATCAGAACCTCCATCGCCTTCTCGCCGAAACCCGTTATGCCCTTGTCGTTCTCGTCGTTGTAGCGTTCGAGAAAGAACTCGGCAAGCGGCGTGACGTCCCCTTTGCGCTCGCGAAGGGACGGCATCTGCACGGGAATGACGTTCAGACGGTAGAAGAGGTCTTCACGGAAGTTCCCCTTCTCTATCTCGTCGCGCAGGTTGCGGTTTGTCGTTGCCACGATCCGGACGTCGACCTTGATGGTCGTGCCGCTGCCGATACGCTCGAATTCCCGTTCCTGCAGGACGCGTAAAAGCTTGGCCTGAAGCGGAGGCTCGATTTCGCTGATTTCGTCCAGGAGGAGTGTTCCGCCGTCCGCGAGTTCGAAGCGACCCTTGGTCTGTTTGACCGCACCCGTGAAAGCCCCCTTCTCGTGACCGAACAGCTCGCTCTCGATCAGGTCCTGTGGGAGCGCTGCACAATTCAGTTTGATGAACGGTCGATTGGCACGGGGACTGTTGTAGTGGACGGCACGTGCGACAAGCTCCTTACCTGTGCCACTTTCGCCGTTTATCAGAACGGTCGATCTGCTTTGCGCGACCGACTCGACCATCTCGAACAGTTCTTCCATGACCTTTGTTCTACCGACCATGTTGCCAAAACTGAAACGTTCGCCGAGCTCGCTCTTAAGGCGCGTATTCTCACGCTTCAACTCCTGGTTCTCGAGCGCCCTTTCGATCCTCACGATCAGTTCTTCGCCCTTGACCTCCCCCTTTACGAGGTAGTCGTAGGCGCCCTTCCGCATCGCATCGACGGCATTCCCAATCTCGCCAAAGGCCGTAATCATCAGGACACGGGATTCTGGCCATGTGATCGTGACGCGTTCAAGGAACTCGAGCCCACTCATACCCGGCATCCGGATATCCGAGAGAATGACGTCGAAATCGGCTTCCTCCAGTTTCTGGAGTCCCGATTCACCGTTCTCGGCCTGATCGATCTCGAACTTGTCGTCCAGTTGAGCGGCGATCGATTCGCGGGAGTAGGTATCATCGTCTACGATGAGGATCTTCTTCTTGCTCATACGTTCGTCCTTAGAGTGAGACTAGGTCAGCGGTAACATGACATCGAATCTTGTTCCCTCTCCCGGGGCACTGTCTACCCGCATCGCGCCTCCGTGAGCTTCTACGATCTTCTTTGCCGTTGCGAGTCCGAGCCCGTTCCCATCTTCCTTTGTGGTGAAGAAGGGACGGAAGAGCTTAGATCGGATTTCCTCGTTCATTCCAGACCCCGAGTCGGCTACAGTGAAGACCAGGTAGGGTGGTTCGATCCCATCCTCGACGGGCTCACCTTCCTGGCGGGTCTGGATTTCTGTACGTATCCACCCGTCACCAGGGATGGCTTGGACAGCGTTGTGCAGCAGGTTCAGCACGATCTGCTGAATTTGCTCGGGGTCCACATCGCAGGTGACTTCCTCGGCTTCATAGCGCCGCTGAATCTCGATTTCTTCTGCGCGGGCTCCGGCATCGATCTCGAAAAATCCCAGGCAGTCCTCAATGACTTCCACGAAGTTGACGGGCCTGGTTGTGAGCTGGGTTGGACGCGTGTAGTTGAGCAGGTTGGAGACGACACCGTTGAGGCGGTCGATCCCCTCGACAATCCGCGTGACAAGCTCTCTACGCGGATCTTCGTGTTCGAGCTTTCGACTGAGCACCTCTGCGAACCCGCCGATACCGCCGAGCGGGTTGCGGATCTCGTGTGCGACGGTCGCCGACATCTCACCAAGCGCGGTCAGCGTGCTGACACGACTCGCCTGGTCGGTCAGCTCGCGGATCTGTGTGATGTCCTCGAGGATCCCAAGTCCACCGATGATCTGACCATCGGCGTCGGTCAGACAGGCCGTTTTGAAACGGACGGGAATCTCGTACCCCTCACGGGTCTGCAGACTACGCTCCTGATCAACGCCCTGACCGGACTGAACCGTCAGGTCGAGAAGACTCGATGAGTCTCCTAGGGCTCTTTCCACGCTTCGCCCGATGATGGCGTCGACGTCGTGACCCAACATCTCTGCCGCGGCTGCGTTACAGTGCGTGACCTGGCTTTCGGGATCCACCGCAATGACGCCTGTGCCCAGACTCTCCAGGATGTTTCCGAGGTAGGCGGTCAGGCGCTCCTTGTCCTCGAGGCTTTTCTGAAGCTGCCGATTGGTCTCCTCAAGTTCTTTGTTGAGCGCGTCGAAATGCTGTTCGAGGTTCTTGTGTGAGGTTTCCAGCTTTTCCAGAGCCTCGTTGAACGCGACGTAGGATGAGGCAAAGGCCTTGGACTCCTCAGCGTCAGGCGTTTGATCGGGGATCGGTTTTTCGTCTGTCGGTTTACTCATCGCTTCCGCTGAACCCTTCGGCTTCGATCAGGCTGTAGCTTTGGTGTCAGTCGGATTCCTTTCCGTGTCGCCTCCTGATGGTTCTGCTCGGTCAGGTCAGCGAGCTCCTTGAACGTCTTCTTCAACTGGTCGAGCACCGAGGCTGTCAGGTCTTCTTTGTTCTCGGTCAGATCAGACACGCACTTCTGAAGTGAGGCAACGGTCTTGACCTGGTCCCGCAGCATAGCGATCAGCTTGCTCGGGTCTTCCAGATGGGTGGACACTTCCTCGGCTTGTTTTTTTGCCGTAGTCTGCAGGCCGGCAATCTTTTGACAAAGGTCTGTCACTTCATTCACCTTCAGTGGAGGGCTGAGGATCCGGATCACCCGGCTCTCTGGCAGGCGCGGACTTCGTATCGGGTGCCGGTTCTGACGCAGCGGTTTTGGAGGTAGTGGGTTCTGGAGCAATGGGTTCGGACGCCGAGGCCGCCGTCGGTGGGGGCGCGCCACCGTAGGCTCCGGGAAGCCTCGCAGGAGGCCGGCCGACAGGGCGTGGAGACTGGGCATCGGTAACAGGGCCGCCGGTGCGCGTTTTCAACTGCAGGAGTTCGTGCTCCTGGTCGCGGACCTTCCAACGCAACTGCCGGACCTCGGCCTCAAGTCTCTGGTTCTTCAGGCTTCGAGCAACTGCCGCGTGGATTTCGGGCACTTTAAATGGCTTGATGATGTAATCCTGAGCCCCTTGCCGGAGCGCATCGATCGCTGACTGGATACTCGAGTATCCGGTCATGATTATGATCTGTGTATCCGGAGATCCGTCGATGATGGTATCGACGACGTCGAGTCCGTTGGAGTCACCGAGTGAAAGGTCGATCAGGGCAACGTGAATTTCGTTCACGCTGATGGCGTGGAGTGCATCCTTGCCCGTTCCCGCCGAAATCGTCTGATATTCGAGTTCGGCAAACGATTCGGACAAGAGGTTGCGCATAAATGGGTCGTCATCGACGACCAAGATGGCTTCACCTGCCATACCATTTCCCCGCTAAGCTTACCAACACAGGTTGTAAGGGCAGAATGACGACCCAGCGAATCGCGCGATTCGAGCGAATCTGGCGATCCCTCCGAGCTGGATGTGTCCCGGGTGTTGGAAGCAAAGGGGAATCCACAGTCGGAGGAGATGCGCTAACATCCTGTAGATAACGGAGTTGAATGTAGGATTCAGCAGAGAGCGAGTCAAGGAACGAGGGGATAATTTTTCCGGGACCGGGAAGGAATTTCCGCAAGGGTAAGCAAGGGGCGTGGCGCGTGATGCGAGAGGTAGACGGAATCCGACCTGCAGTCGATTGCTAACGAGTCCTGGATCGCGACTCTATATAAAGAACGTCGCCTTCCTTGCAGGTGATCTGGGTTGCGGCGTGGCCGTAGCTGACGGCGATCTGTAGCCTCCCGTCCTCCTCGATCAGCGCGATCCAGTTCCCTCTGGGCACATCGTTGTACTTTTTTCCGAGAAGCGCAACTATCCGGTGCTCGCCGAATTTGATGTCGAACCTCGTGCCGTGAATGATGCCGTGCTCGGCAAGCTGGGACTGGGTAAGGTCTGTGTTGATGTTCGCGTATTCTTCGCTGACGCGCACGACTTTCGCCGGAAACCAGATGGGTTGGGGTGCCCTGGACATCGTTGCGCAGCCCAAGAGTGCGCCAAGCGCCAAGATGGTCAGCCTTGTTACGGATGTCTGTTTCAACACTGCCTCCCTTTGGCCGGGAAGTGGTCATCCCAGCGTGTACATCCGCACGATAGACGGATGCAGCTAGCCAAGATCTTGTCCCGGCAGTCTGGTGAAATGGGCAAGGGCATTCCGCTATCCAACACGCCGATACGATTCGCGGAATGTCTGGAAAACGGTCTTGTAGACGTGTGGTGTTGCCCTGTGACCGGCGTTGAACGAGATGAACCGGGCATCCGGGACGACAGATTTGAGCGAAGCGTAGTAGGCTCGCGTCCGTTCGTATCGCTCGTCTCGACGGCCACAGCCCGTGATCCAGCGGACCTTCGCGATGCCCTTCCGAGCCTTACGGGTTGCGTTGGCGTGAACTTCCGGTGTGTTGTATGGCTTCTGTTCAATGGTGCTTGGTCGTGACGGGTGATCGGAGCAGCGGCCGTCCGGTGTGGTCCAGGATCCTGCGGAGAGTGCGGCGCAGCAGAGCACTTTTCCAGGATGCATGCCTGTGAACCGGTGAGCGAACTGGGCACCCGCAGAGAATCCGTACAGGCACAACTTCTGGATATAGTCGGTGCGGTTACGAGTGAACGTGGCGATCTCTGCGAGTAGTTCCCTGTCAAGGCCCTGGGTCACAAACTGATACGGCGGTTTGTAGGTCGGAAAGATGAGCAGCGTGTTGATCTTCAGGTGTCGATCGATGTATTCCATCGTCCGGTCGATCATCTTCTGTGCTGTGCCGCTCAACCCGTGGACCAGTACCACGGGCAGGAACTTGCCTTTGTTGTAGCTGCGCTTGATAAAGACGTACTCGTTCACAGGTTTTGCTCCCACGTCTTGTACAGTGCACTCAGTTCGTTGACTAGCTCAGGACGTTCTGCAGCCAGATCATTCGTCTCGGTTCTGTCCACGCGCATGTCGTAGAGTTCCCACGGGTCTTCATTGTCAGAGACCAGTCTGTAGTTGCCGCGCCGGACTGCCTTTCCTCTTCGCCAGTTCCAGTAGATCGGGTCACGTCGCTCGTAGTCCTCGCCTCGCAGGATGGGAAGCAGACTCTGTCCTTGCATCGGTGGAATCGCAGACCCCTCGAATTCAGCAGGATACGTTGCACCTGAGATCTCTGCGATGGTTGGCATGACGTCGATGAAGTGGCCGACGTCGTGGCTGATCCGGTTGGATCCACGAATGCCGTTCGGCCAGAACGCGATGAGTGGCGTGCAGGAGCCCCCTTTGTGGCTGTAGTTCTTGTAGAAGCGGAAGGGCGTGTTCGCGACGTTTGCCCACGAGCGGCTGATCGAGGACCAGCGTGTCAGCGAACCGATTTCGCCAGTGCCGGCCGAGGGGTTGAGTGCCTGAGTGGGAACCGCCTCTGACGAGCAACCGTTGTCGGAAGCGAACAGGATCAACGTGTTGTCGAGCTCACCCTGCGTGCGCAGATTGTCCAGAATCTTTCCGATGTTTTGATCTACCCGGTCGATCATGGCACAGTAGACGGCCATCTTCTGGTCTTCCACGTCCTTCTGTTCCTCCGTCATACTGTCCCAAGTTTCGTATGTCGGGTCACTCAGCGGAAATGTATCGTCGATCAGACCCATCTCCCTCTGGCGAACATACCGTGCCTTTCTGTATGCTGCGTAGCCTTTGAGATACTTTCCTCGATACTTCGCGATGTCTTCCGGCCATGCCATCAGAGGATCGTGGGGCGCGGTGTAGGAGAGATACATGAAGAACGGTTTGTCTTCCCTCGCATACTCATCCAGGTAGTTCAGCGCATATTTCGTGAAGTAGTCCGTTGTGTAGAAGTCCTGGTCAGGTGTGTAGGGACTGATGATCTGGTCATCGATACACCATTTTCGAGGATAGAATTGTGACTCCTTGTGAGCCGGTATACCCTCGCCGGGGCGCTGAACGCCCGGATTGAAGTGGTTGCAGGCTCCGTCTCTCAGACCGTAGTAACGGTCGAACCCCCGGTCAAAGGGGTTATCCGTTCCGTGGTGTTTGCCGGTCATCAGCGTACGGTATCCCCCCGATCGCATCACCTCGCCGAGTGTGGTTGCGTTGACCAGCTTCCCGGGTCGCTCGCCCATTCCGCATTGATGCGCGTAGAGACCGGTGAGCAGGCAGGCTCGAGACGGAAAGCACTTGGCTGTGTTGTGAAACTGGGTGAATCGGATACCGCTGCTAGCGAGTGAGTCGATGTTTGGGGTACTGACCTCGCCGCCGTAGCATCCGATGTCCGACCAACCCATATCATCAACGAGAATGACGAGGATGTTGGGGCGTTTGGCCGTCGTCTTCTGGGCGTGGGTCCAGTAGGTGGGAGAGAGTGCGGTGGCGGCCAGGCCGAGGGTGGTGTGTTTGATGAAGCGGCGTCTGTTCATGGGGTTGCTCTCGAGGAGAGGCGGTGTGGCTGGGACAAGCAGGCCGCGTGGTTGAAGTCACGCGGTACGGAGTCGTTACGATATCCTGAAGCGGACAGTCATCTGCTGGGCGAGTTTGTCCGGCGTGAAAGCGATTCTGGTGATGACCTGGTTGCCTTTGCCTTCTTTGCGTGCAGCCTCCTCGAGGCGCTCGACAGTGAAGCGACCGGATAGGCCTTCGGATCTGATGACGATGCCGTCCTTCGCTGAACCGATTCGGACGGAGCCACTCCCGCGGGAGACGGTTGCCTTTTCGAAGGTGACAAACGCCTCTTCAACTTCCTCTGGCGATCTGGTGAATGAGTAGTCGTCCTCAAGGAACAGCCGATTGGTCTCATGCTCAAGAGTAAAGGTTCGGATCAGCCGCTTCACCGTTCCGCGCGGGTAGGCGCGCGTCATGTCGATGATGATTTGCTTGTCGCCATCGACATTCAGGTTCTGCGTCTCTATGGATCCGGAATGCTGCGCGCCTGCCTTCTGCAGCCGGCCATTGATGACAGGTACCGAGTGGCCGTAAGAGTTGCAGTAGGGAATCTCGTATCGTTTTGGGCCGAAGGTGCCGGCACGATACACGGGGCCGCCCGGATCGACAAGATGAAGTCGGTCGCCGCGATGCACGATGAAGCTGCCGATGTCGTTGTGGTTGTGTGGCACACCGTTGTGCCCTGCGATGGCCAGGACGGTCATCTGGTCCTTGCTCTTCCTGCCTCGAACTTTGACCTGTCCGAGATCCTCCAACAAGTAGTCCCGGTTGTCGGGTTTGCCGGGCGCCTTTCTGTTTCTGTATAACGTAAAATCGTGTACCAAACTGTGGTCTTCGAGTCCCAGTTTCAGCGTTCTGTCCGGGTGGAGCGGACAGAGATCGTAGAGCTCGGGGATATCCAGAAACTCGTTTATCGTGATTGCGACTCGGGAAGGAATGCTGCCGTGCCCCGAGTCCGCAAAGGTCGATCGATAGGGACCCGCGATGTGCGCAGCCAGCGGGTAACGGCAGATTCGCTCGATCTTCGGATCGGTCATCAGGTTCAGTTCGCCATCGGTCTTGACGTAGAGCGCGTGAGCGACATACAGATAGTGGCCAAACCCAAAACCCCAGTAGCCGGGTCCTTCCTCGCAACCGCCATCGTCCGAGAATCCGTCAAGCGCATATGTCAGGTTCTGGATGGCCCCGTGTGTCATCAAGGCCAGGAGTTCCGGGTCCTCAATCTCGGTCAGCGCCGTCCGGATGACAGAGCCGTTGCAGACGTGGTTCCAGTTCATTCGAACCGTTTTCCACGAGTCGAGGTTGTGGTAGTTCCAGTAGTTCCTAAAGATGCGTCTGTCGATCTCGGATCGGAGCCTCTCCTTGACTTCGTCTTCCAGCTTGTCGCCCAGGATGTGCAAGATTTCGGCAAAGAGCGTGGAGAGCTTCCCGGAGCCCAGGTCGATCGATCGGTCTTCGTGAGCCGCTCGTACCCAGGTATAGCTGTCGCAATACGCCCACAGAAGGTCCTGCAGGTAATCCACACTCGCTGCCGGATGGCCCAACCACAGCGCGTGTGCTGCGTGGAGGAGTTCTCTTAGTCGCTCACCGTCCCGCGCCTGCGGTATCCTGCGGTCACCGGTTCTCTTGTAGTTCCGGAACGCTGACCGTTTGATGACCGGTATGGGACGGTCCGGATCGAGGTTATCGGTGATGTCCTGCCAGAGGCCGTTCTTCTTTGCGAGTCTCCGGGCTCTGGCCAGGGCCTTCGAATCCGTCAGGAAGGGGACGGGTGACCGGTCGCAATGACGGTCGTAGATGCGGGCCAGATCGTTGATCGTGATGTCACGCAAGAGCATGTTCATGGGAGTCTCGATTCCTATTCCTGAATGACGCGTTCGGCGTTGTTGTCGTCGAGTGCGGAGAGACAGCGGGGGGGGAGGACGTCAATATGCATCTGAATCTGCTCGGGCGTGAACGGCATCGCGGCAATGGTGGAAATCAGAGCCCCGTATCGCTGGAGGATACAGTAGCAGTAGTCGGTTTCGAGTTCGGAGACAGGGTATGACACACTGTGTTCACCGAGCGTATCCACATAGATGGACAGCAGATCGTGTTCGATCTTCCTCCGTAGATCCTGTTCCAGATTCTGGCAGAGGAACAGCCCTACATCAAAGATTGGATGGCCTCTCCGGACGAATTGCCAATCGACAACCGCGAACGGGATCCCGCTGTCTGCGTCCCCGAACAGCATGTTGTCCAGGTTGTAATCTGAGTGAACGAGCGATCTGGGATGACCGTTCGCGTGAGAGAGGATCCGACCCCTATACTCACCCAGGACTGATCCCACTTCTCGGGACGACTCAGGCAGCACTCCTTTCGTCTTGCGAAGGAATACGGGCCACCACTCGGCGTGTTTGACTCGCAGCTCACAGTCTGTCGGTTGTCTGGCGACGCCGCCCAGCCAATCTACGGTATCAAGCTTGCCGCTCTCCCACCAGGCGGCGTGGAAACCGGCGATCCGGTGTATGGCGAGTTCTGCCTGCTCGCGCGAGCAGCCCCTTGTGCGGTTGCCACCCCGGGCAGGATACAGATCTTCGAGCAGGATGATGTGATCGCCTGATTCGGTGTCGATGTCAGCGTGATAGCATCTGGGCGTGCGCAACGGGACGGTATCCGCGATTTCCTTGTAGAAGCGAACCTCGCGCTGATAGGCTGCCTGCGTGTTGGGTCGTTCGCGCATTTCTCGAATTGCAGATGAGCACTTGGCGATCAGCGATACCGGGGCCCGCGGAGCTCGCGTGTCGTATTCGAGCCGGATCCGGGTTGTGAGTCCAGTCAGTCCTTCGCTGTCTGTGGATCCCCCGGCCGAGACGCCGGTAACCCGTCCGTGTTCGATGACGCCTGCATCACGGAGGATGTGGGTGAGACACTCGGGAGTCAGATCATCCGGGTTGCGTGGGATATATATGTTGGCCATAGTTGACCGAATGAAAGGCATATCACGATGACATCACCAGAAAAGAAACTGCCCGCCCCCGGGGAATTGTTCGAAGTGGGGGGGCACCCAGCATTTCTGATTTGCCCGGATTCTATGGTTACAGGTTTCGGATCCTGGGTGTGGTATGCACCAACCCTTCTGCAGTACCCGGATGTGAACGAGATCTGGATGCTCGAGCGATTTCTCGAGGCGGGCATACCGATCGCCGGTATCGATGTTGGCGAGTCTGCGGGGAACCCCGAAGGCAGGATCGGGTATAGCGCGCTCTACAATCATCTGGTCGATCATCGCGGCTTTGGCAAGCCGACACTGCTGGCTCGAAGCCGTGGCGGACTGATGCTGCTGAACTGGGCAGTTGAGAATGCGGACAGGGTGGCGGCAATCGCAGGTATCTATCCCGTATGCAACCTTGAGAGCTATCCGGGCGTGGATCCGGCGGCGGAAGCATACGGTATGACTGCTGATGAACTTCGCGATCGATTGCCCGATCACAATCCGATCGATCGGCTGGGGCCCCTGGCAAGGGCGAGGGTGCCGGTTTACATCGTGCACGGCGACAGTGATGAGGTTGTCCCGCTCGAAGCAAATTCCGGTGAATTGGCACGCCGATATGCGCAGCTGGGTGGCAGCGTCCAACTGACTGTTGCAGGAGGAAAAGGACACAGTCTATCAGATGTGTTCTTCCGAGATCAACGACTGGTCGACTTTGTGATCGCGACCTGCCTGGAGGCCGGTGGCGTCTGAAAGTAGCGTCTACGCTGCAGCCATGACTACCCGCGAGGCGATAGAGGAATGATCACGGATTGGCCGGCGAAGCCGTTTGTGGGGAGGTCGACGACTATTCTTGTGCCTGCAGGGGTGATGGTCGCGCCTCTGCCGACGAAGGTACGGTCCAGTGTGACCAGAATCTGATGAAGCTGCTGCGCAGGATCTGATACGGTCAGGATCCAGATATCACCAGTCTGTCGGTAGATCAGCGTGCAAGCCCTGTCGGTGGTAAGCGTGTGACCATCCGGTAACCGTAAGGTGGCCGGCGAGTGGAAAACAGCCTCGGTGACCTTCTCAGAGGACGAATGGATGGCCTGGACGTTCACGGTGTTCGAGAGGATGCGGACGGATGAGTCTGCAGACACGGTCTCTAGCTCTTCTCGAGAAACGCCGGGAACGATGCGGTAGGCATAGGTGGCATCCGCTGGCTTGCGGCCGTGGTCGATCCAGCTGGTGAATATGTCCTGCCGTACCGGGGCGTCCGATGCTCTGGCTTCGACGTCTCGCCACGAGCCGGTCTGTTCACGCGCGCTGATTCCAATCGTGGATTCGTCCAACACAACATAGGCGATGTCGTTGTGGTGAATGGCCCTGATCCGAGATGGTGCTAGCGATTCTCCCTCCAATTCAATCAAACCCTCTTCAGACTGTATCGTGACGTCACCCCGCAGGCGACACTGGTTGAGCGTCGTCACCACACGATCCGTTTTACCGGATTCGATTCCCGCTCCCAGGCATACGAGTCCATCCCGGATGAAGAAATACGCTTTCTTCGCTTTGACGCCCGCCTTGTCGTAGTCCATCACCGACACACCATAGAGACCATCCGAAGCGCCACCGACAAAGGCGGTGTTCCCGACCTGAGGCACGTCTCGACCGTAGGGGATCGGAGCCGAGGTGTCGAGGTATGTCAAACCGGGCAGCTTGCGGTACGACCAGACCGGCTGAACTTCGTGGTATTCGTCGCCTTTCTGGAGGATGAAATACGTGCCGTCCGCCAGGTGATAGCCTTTCAGGTTCTCTCGATTGGTTCGCGTTTCGGTTGCGTAGGTCCTGGTCGAATGAGAACGGATAGAGGCATACCAGTCGGGGGTCCGGTGAACCATCGTGTCCGATCACCAGAAGTGCTTGTTGCCGAGCGGGCCTGATGATCCTGCAGGGCGCTGCCCGGTCACACGCTCGGAAAACGCTGCGTATTCGCTCGCTCGCGCAGTATCGGCGTTTGCCATACGATCCGCGATCCGCGAGTAGCCCCTGGCATTCCAGGAGTGTCTACCGGGGCCGCCCCTGAAAGCGCCCCGACCCATGGCGTGGTAGTCGACCTGTCTTCCCCAGATGAACCACTGTTGCGCGTCAAGAATGAGCCGTGACAGGATTCGGATCTTCTCATCGGAGAAGGCGAAGGTCGTCCCGGCGAAAAGCTCCACGAAGCCCGCCTGGTTGGCGGCGAATCCACGACCATAGCTGATGATCATCTGCCGGGGACCGTGCTGATGGAAGCTGTCGTCGCATTGGATGCCTTCCTCTGAGGTCACGCGGATCTCGCCCGATATGTGCTTGATCGCCTGCCTCAGAAGCTCAGGATCGTTGGTCGCGCAGGCGAGTGATAGCAGGTTGCTGGCTTTGTCCACGAGGTTAGCGCCCGTTCCCCTGAAACGGCTTTCGCGGATCAAGTCGGATGTCGCCGCGATGAGGTCGGGTGGGAGTTCATCGACCATCAGTATGAGAATGTCGCTGAGCCGTCGCGGCGCACCGATGGCGTTATGCCACCAGTTGTCGCTGACGGGATGGCGATCGGTCCAGCACTGCAGGCCGGTCTGAACGGCATCGTGTATTCGAGTATCCCCGTTGAGCGGACTCTCCTGCGAGCATATCGAGATGCGAGAGGTGGCGGATGGGTTGCCAGTGGGTCCTGGACTGGTCGTCGTAGTCGACATCGGGCCAGCTGCCATCACCGGCTTGCTGATCGATCAGGGCATCTGCGCGAGCATCCAGGTCCCGAGGTCTGAATGCGAGGAGGCGCGTGCGGAGACGATCGGCGATGAGAGCTATTTCATCGGGTACGACGGTCTCTGCGTGAAGTGAGACTGTAAGGATGACGGATAGCAGTAAGATCAAGTAGGTTGTCCTGTTTGTTCAGGTTCAATCGGTCGACGGGGCTGTCTGGGGGTAGTCGCACCGCGA
>CAYYGZ010000002.1:41123-45558 GCA_964471275.1 uncultured bacterium
GAGTTCCTTGCCGTCGCGGACGAGGCGCGCGATCTCGGGGGGCAGGTAGAGCGTTCCCGTTCGTGCTTTTCCCAGCTGCTCGCCCGATTTCACGACAACCCACGCATACGCGGCCATCTCGTCGGTGTCATCAATGCCTCCTTCGATCCCGACCCAGTAGTTGGCATCCGGCAGCAGGTTGGCTGCCCCTACTGCACGCTCTGTCGCACCCATCAGCGTTTCGTGATCGGACATGGGCTGATCAGACACACCTGACGGCACCTCGATCGCCTCGATCTGCCAATCGAAATCGGGAAACATCCTGCGGAAACCGCGCAACGCTGCGTCGCGTTTAGCGGGGTTGCTTGAGGCAATGACGATGGTTGGCAAGACGAGTCTCCTTGTACGCGCGCGGCAGAGCGTCAATCCTGTGAGGTAACGACAGCCTACTGGTGTGCTTGGCGGCGGGATCTCGACAGATTGGGTAAAGTTCTCATTTCGGTCGTGGCGGCCGATTTCCCTGAGTAGGCACGCAGCAAATCAGCAGTCGACAGCTTTCCGTATCGAAGCGTCCCACTGACGTGTGGGCCTGCTTTCCGGTCGCCCTTCGATAAGACGTGTAGATTCGCTACAGCATCAGGTAACATGGAATCCGTGTAGGCTACGACGTCACTCAGGGCGAACGATGACTCGCTCGTTTCCTGGGAACAGCCTCAATCTGCTAGTTTAGCACATCACGTGAGACGCGAAGGATGTTACCGCCGATGATCTTGCGAATGTCATCGTCGGAGTAGCCGCGCTGGACGAGGCCGACAGTGATCATCGGCCAGTTGGTCCACGCAAGGCTCTGGACCTGGTGATCTTGACGCCACTCCGGGGAGTGGGCTCTCGAGCCTTCTGGCCAGAGCGACTCCCATCGTTCACGGATAACACGCCGTTTGGAAATCTTCGCTTCTTCCTCGGCCGCCCGGTAGGACACATAAGCCCGATCAGTGCCGATGGTGACGTGGTCGGCGCCGAAGGTCTTCGCGACGTAGTCGATATGGTCAAGCATCGTGCTGATGTTACCCAATCCACCCAGGAAGAAAGGCACGTTGGTGATGCCCATCGTCCCACCGGTGGAAATGACGGCACGGATCGTTTCGTCATCCTTGGCCCGGATGTGCTCGTTCAGGTTCGCCGCACAGGAATGACTGATCACGATAGGACGTTCGGAACTGGCGGTAGCCTCCAGCCCGGTCTTGCGACCTGAGTGGGCGATGTCGATGAGGACACCGACGCGATTCATCTCCCGGATGGTCTCGCGGCCGAATTCGCTCAATCCCGCATCATCCGGCTCACCGCAGCCATCGCCGATCGGGTTCCGCCGGTTGTAGGTGAGGTGCATCATTCGCACACCAAGCTGGTAGAAGACGCGAATGAAACGCAGCTCTTCCTGTGTGTTGACCTGGCCGCCGGCCAGCGGGATTCCGTTACCTGTCATGTATCGACAGTGCTTGCCCTCGGCCTTGGCAGCGACGATATCGTCAGGATGAACGACGCGTCTCATCAGTTCGGGTGCCATATCGGTGACGTACGTGTGTCGAGCAAGACGCTTTATCAGCCGGAGTGGGTCGTTGCCCTCTTCGCCGGCGTTCTGGTACGAGCACGTGACACCGGAAGCTTCCCAGATCTCTTCGAACTCCTGCTTGAGGGAAGGCTCATCGACCCAGCGGGTCATTCGCAAGTCTTCTGTCAGGTCCTGGAGCTCGAGCTCGGTTGCACCCTCCTCGATCTTTCGTGCGACCCGTGCCCCGTCCATTGGGGCCATCAGGCCAAGACCGTAGGACTCGACGACGACCGAATCCGTGTGCAGGGCCAGTCCACGGTCCAGGTCCGCCTTGCCCGGGTTGAGGATCGCGATGGCGATTTCACGTGCGTGTCTGATCTGATCATTCATTTTCCGGACTCGTGATTGAATGTTTGTGCATCACTGCAGCAGGATGATGCCGGCCTCTCGATACACCCCGGCCGGAGCCGGGGCACTCGAGGACACGGTGGAACTTCGCTTCGGTCAAGCTGCAGAAAGCTGGGCGGCGCCGTCCACGCGGAGGATCTGGCCGCTGACGAATGCCGCGAGTTGGGACAGGAAGAACTGAACCGCTGACGCGATTTCGTCTGGTGTGGCGTAACGAAGGAGTGTTGGCTGACCCATCGCGTCGAGATACTCCTGATCAGCCTGGCGTGTGGCGAGGAAGCGCGCACTCAGCGATCCACCGGGAGCGACCATGTTTACGGTGATGTTGTGTTCACGAAGCTCCGATGCGAGGCAGCGTGTGTAGTTCGCCTGTGCGGCTTTGGCCGAGGCGTAGATGACGCCTTCCGAGCGGCCCACGAAACCGGCGATCGAACCGATGTTCACGATGCGCCCCCCTCCACGTTTGATCATACCCGGTACGACCTCGCGGCAGCAATCGACCGTCGTGATGAGGTTACGGTCGACAATCGATTTTACGTCCTCCGGCTTTATACCGTAGCTGTTGTTGGGCTCGGGCTTGCCTCCTTCTGCCGCAATGTCACCACCCGCGTTGTTGACGAGCATGTCGATCGGCCCCAGATCGGTTTCGATCTGCCGAACGGCGTTTTGAACCTGTTCCGGATCGGATACATCTGCGAACACTTTGGTGACAGGATTGCCGATGGCGGAGATCTCGTCCGCAACGTGTGATGTCGAGCGTGCCTCGCCGAATTCCGCTGCCGTCTTCTCTGAGCGGCTGTGGATGACGAGGGACGCGCCGCAGCGAGCGAGTCGTTCCGCGATCGCCCTGCCCAACCCACGTGCTGACGCGGTTACCCAGATGACTTTGCCGGTTAGAAGTTCGGGGTCTGTACCAATCATGTATGCCCTTTCTGATTCTGCTGGGGTGCCGGAGCCTTTTGCGATCAAATTCTCAGCGCAAATGCGGCACGGTGTATGCACTCAGACCGAAGGGAAAACGTGCAGTCATGCGTTCTCCTGATGGGCGACAACAGTCGGATGGCACCACAGGATGGCATGAAAAAGGCGGAGCCGAAAGTCGTATCCGGTTGGTTCAGATCGACACCTCGACTCCGCTTTCCAGTATTCGCGGCTGCTCCACTTCCGTTCGCCCTTTGATACGACGCACACATTTTCGGTCAATAGAGAAGTGCCGCTACCGAGTAGCGAGTGCGTCACTCAGTGCCTATGGTGAAAGTAATTGAGCCTCACTGCGAAGGAGAGTAGTGTGAGATCGACAAGAACCACGCACTATCCTCATCGCAAGGAGGCTCGTTGTGGCAAATTAGACACCGCAGGTCTGGATCGGCAAACATCTGTTTGTTGGTATCGACGTCGTTCATCCTGTGGCCGCAAGGACCACGACACCCAGTCTGTCGATCTTAAAACACCATACCCTTCGGACTAAGCACTTGTGCGCGTCAATAAGACGACCACGAATAGCAGGTTGACTTGGGAAAAAGCTCAAAAAGCGATATCAAATGTCCACATTACTCTTGAATAAGTTTATAGCTGGGCGAACGGTATCCTTACTATGCCTGCTTGTGCTCGTGCGGCTTCGGCTGTTCAGCTTTCCACTTGCGATACAGCTGGTATGTCTCCTCATCCGGCGGATAGTACTTGCCCGGGGAGAGATGCTCTTCGTCCAGTCTGCGACGAATCCATTCTTCGAGATCGTCGTATTCGATCGCCTTCTTTGCCATTTCGGGTGCAACCGCTCTCGGGATCACGACCACTCCATCATCATCAGCAACGATATAGTCCCCAGGACGGACCAGGATACCGTCAACGTTTATCGAATCGTTTGTCGAGTAGGGCGTACCGACACGTGTTCCGAGGTTCGATGTCTTTCCGAGTCCCCAGAGTGTGATTCCGTAGTCCTTGACGGTGTGCATGTCGCGGATTCCGCCGTCGCAGATCAACCCATTGACCCCACGCTGCTTCAGTCTCAGGAATTTGATGTCACCGCCGATCGACATCAGCTTTGTGCGCATGGACTCCATGACGATCACGTCACCCGGGCCGGCGAGCTCGAAGCCTGCGTATTCAGGTGACTCCTCATCCTGCGGTTTTTCGGCGTCTGCGTCGGGTCGTGCCGGAACGAACCGGACCGTGATGGCGCGGGCGACAAGTCGCTCACCGGGGTTCATGGTCTGAAGGTTCGGCATGTAGGTGTAACGTGCGTCGTAACCGTTTCTAGCGAGCACATCGACCACGGCGGTCGTGTTGACCCGTTTGAGGGTTTCGCGCGTGTCCTCGTCGAGGACATGGTCGGGTGTGGGCTGAATGACTGCCATTTCTTCTCCTTGCAATACTGTGATCGTGATGACTGAACGACTACACGTAAGGGTATCGGCGGGTTAGGCGCAAATATCCGGCTGAATCGGGACGGTCGTTCGGGTCCGCGGCGAACGCACGCATACGTGTATCCGGTTTTCG
>CAYYGZ010000002.1:45658-55695 GCA_964471275.1 uncultured bacterium
CGGCAAACGGCCAGAACGACCCCCGCTGACTTGACTCGGGGACCGAGAACATCGGGAAATGCCAGAACGACCAGATCATGCCCTAGAGGATCGCGGCGCTCAGAGACCCAAACTGTCCGATGAATTGCGGCAGGGCGAAGCCGCGCCAACCGATCTCCTCTGCGATCACCACGAATGCCTGGCCGCCGAGCAGATATAACAATCCCTGATCCGGTGTGCGGAAGATCCGCTCCGGTCATTCGCTGCCTCGAGAAATCGCGATCCGTATCGACAGAAGGTAAATGGCTGGAATACTCAGCAGAGCGATGCCCCACCAGACCCACCCGACCTCTATGTGAAAACCCCCGACAACAGCCCATCGAGACCGCCCGGTGTATCCGCCCGAGAAGCCACTATGAGGGCACCGACGAGCGGACCCGGCAATCCGAGGATGTACAAAGCACGTCCCTGGCGGCTGTCGAATGGCAACCGCCGCCAGATCATCAGGCCGTGTAATGCCCAGGTGAATCAGTATGTGATGACAAAGAAGGTCAACATACCGTGAACGCTCACCGTGGGTGACTGATCAACCGGAATTACGATTGCTAGCCGCGCTCCTTCAAGTCATACATAGCGATCATGTATGGGTGGTCGGGATCGAGGTGTGTTAGCGTGTCCGGGTCGTCGACACGACCTGAAGGTCTGATGTTCTCGCCGGTAACACCGACTGAATCATCACCGATGTCCTTGCGGCATGCGTCGGCCTTCGCCTCGAGGTCAGCGACGATGTCAGGATACTGATCGTAGAGATTCTGCGTTTCGCCGATGTCAGTCTCCAGATCGTAAAGCTCCTGGAGTTTCTCTATCGCCGGCACACTTCCCCTGTCCACTGTCAGGTTACCTGACTTCTTCGGTGCCTCCCGTCGTATGTGCAGCTTCCACTTACCGCTTCGCACGGCTTCAAGGACGTTCTTCTTGTAATAGAAGAATGCGTCGTGCGGTGATTCGGCGCCGGGCTCGTCGTAGAGGATTGGTTGAATGTCCTTGCCGTCGATGATACGGTCGGACGGGCATTCAGCAGCGCCGACCGCGGCCAGTGTCGGGTAAAGGTCCATCGAGAGCGTCAGTTCATTGCAGACTTTTCCGGCTGGGATCTTGCCGGGCCAGCGCGCGATCATTGGCACCCGCATCCCGCCTTCCCACGTGGTTCCCTTGATTCCTCTCAGGTTGCCGTTGCTCCCGCCCTGCCCCTGCATCCGCGACCCGTTATCGCTGGTGAAGATGACAAGGGTGTCCTCATCCAGTCCCAGGGACTTGAGTTCCTGAAGGAGGGCGTCCGTCGCCCAATCGATGGCAGCGACCGCTCCTCCGTAAGGACCGTTATCGGATTCACGGAGGAATCGCTCGGGTGGATAGTGCGGCAGGTGAACGTGCATGTGCGCGAGATAGAGGAAGAATGGCGTCTTTTTGCCGGCATTCTCTCTGAGGAAGCGAACGGATTCCTCGACATACCGTTCCGTGACTCCGCGCTGGTCGGGTTGAGCCTGAATGACGGTCTCGTCTCTCAGGAGAGGGAGGGGTGGATACTTGTCCTCCTCCCTCTGTATCCCCATATCGTTGCTGTACGGGATACCGTAGTAGCTGTCGAAACCGTGTCGTGTCGGTAAATGCTCCTTCTGATCGCCACAATGCCATTTCCCCACGATTTTCGTTGCGTAGCCCGTATCCTTCAGCAGACGTGCGACGGTCACTTCACTCGGATTCAGCCCGATCGGCATCCCCGGGAAGAGAACCCAGCATCCATCGAATTCACCGAAGCCGATCCGGGGTGGGTAGCATCCCGTGAGCATTGCGCCCCGTGATGGTGAACAGACAGGGGAGGCCATGTAGAAATCCGTGAACCGCGTTCCCTCCGTGGCCATTCTGTCGATTCCGGGTGTCTTGTTGATCTCTGAACCGTAGCAGCCCAGGTCGCCATACCCCAGGTCGTCACAGTTGATCAAGATGATGTTCGGTTTCACGTTTGCCTCCTTGTCCTGCTGCCGTTATACGTACCGCTCGTCGACATCCATCGTTTAGTCATCACGTTGCGCCATCGAATGTTTGTTGCAATCAGAACCATCGACGAAGGTCCGAGATTTTTTGCACAATGTGGTCCGGTATGACGTCGCTGTTATCGGGAAGAGCATCTGGAGGCAGACCCATCAGCTGGTATTTGGCGGCCGGCCAGATGACCCAGATGCCGAGCGAGCCCAGGTGCTGGGTGGTTTCCAGATCCCACTCCAGACCGTCTCCGACGGTCTAGGTCTCGGAGGGCACACGTCAAGCAGGTCGAGCGCCTCGCGATATACGCGCTCTTCAGGCTTGCCGTAGCCCATCTCGCCTTCGATCAGGATGACCTCGAAGTATCGTTGCAAACCGTGTATGACGGCCTTTCTACGTTGCGGTTCACCCTCTCCGCTGGTGAGCAGGGCGAGTTTGATGTCTCGGTTGCGACAGTGAAGGAATGTTTCCTCCGGGCTGGGG
This sequence comes from uncultured bacterium, assembly GCA_964471275.1. Classification (GTDB taxonomy): domain Bacteria; phylum Latescibacterota; class UBA2968; order UBA2968; family UBA2968; genus UBA2968. The sequence continues at coordinate 48,164 of CAYYGZ010000002.1, forward strand.
AACAGCCGAGAGACCTCTACACGTTTACTCGAGTAGGCCGAGGCCAATTGCTCGGAGAGGCATCCGTCTTCCAACTCAAAGGCGTTCAGGGCCTTCGAAAGGCCTCATCCAGCAGGACCGTCACGAGGATGACCCGCTGTCAGAAGCTCGTTCGTCGTGTTGTGAATCGACAGCGGCAGGCCAGGCACATCATCCAGACCGTGGCGCTCGCACAGTCTCTGCCACGCAAGCAGGATGGTTTTCGACCAGGCAAGGAGCGTGTCATCGAGGTCAAAAAGGATGGCTTTAGGTGTGTTCATCAGTGGACCGGTAGGTTGGTTTACTGTTTGTGAGTTCACGTGCTGCACGTGTAAGCCGGTCTCTCGATACGTCCTTTGCCACGAGATCTACGGGGGTAGGGCACTCGAGAAGACGGCGCCTTTCGACTGAGCTGGTAAGCCGTGTTTTTTATTATGCTAACCTGGATAATCCACAGATTGCCGACGATGGCTGTGGGCCTTCGGCCGAAAAGGCCGTTCGCACAAAGCCTTCGGCCCGTATGGATTCCTCGTCTCTCGCTATTCTCGATGCTGAAGGAGTTGTGGTCACGGGTCACGATTTGCTGCTTGCGCTCCGTGTATGCTTGCTCCGTCTGAATGACGTTGGTCGGTTTTGCGGATCGCTCAAGCTAGAGCGTGTATCTTTTCAGGTCCAGCCAAGCCATCTCTTCAGGTGTCAGTTCAACGTCGAGGGCCGCGAGGTTGGCCTCAGCTTCGGCGTGGGTGAGGACGCAGATGATCGTGTAGAGGTCGAGTTGCTGGCAGAGCGTGAAGGCAAGGGCTACCTGCGGGACACTGAGTCCCTTCTGTCTGGCAAGCTGCTCAACACGTGTGAGGCGTTCGAAGTTCTCATCGTTGCAGTAGGCTCGGTCGCACGGCTCAGGAAGCTGACTCTTGTAGGCTTCGTAGGACTCGCGATTGAACCGGCCCGAAAAGAATCCCTGCGCCATACTCGACCAGAAGAATAGTGGCATTGCCCGTTCGGCATACCAGTTTCTGGCGTCAACGCCCTGATCGCCGCTCAGACTGATGCAGTCGGCCCAGGGCGGTTCGGATTCGACAGCCAACGTGAAGTTCGGGCTGCTGATCTTGAAGGACGCCAGCCCGTTCGATTCCGCATACGCGTTGGCTTCCGCGATTCTCTGGTATGTCCAGTTTGATGCTCCGAACACCTTGATCCGTCCTGCGTCTTTGTGCTCGTTGAGGGAGTCGATGATCGGGCCGACCGGCACCGACGGATCGTCACGATGGAGCAGGTAGATGTCGATGTGATCCGTTCGCAGGCGAGCGAGTGAGTCGTGCAGGTCAGACGCGATGTCGAAGGGCCTGACACGCTTCCGGTCGGAATTGTGATGGGCGCCCTTGGTCAGGATGACCGTATCGTCTCTACAGTCCCGCGTGGCCATCCACTCGCCGAGCAATCGTTCGGCGTTGCCGCCCATGTATACGTGACCCGTGTCGAAGGTCGTGATGCCCAGCTCGCGACAGTGGTCGAACAGGTCCAGCATATACCCGGGTCCCGATATGCGCTCGAGCAGGTCGGGCGGACCCTGGGGACTGGTTCCCTGAAGAATTCGGGAGACGGCCTTGTCGAGGCCGGCTATGCGGCCATACTGCATCGGCATCGGTTACCTCACTCGTTTTCCGTGGATCTCTGAAAAGCTGTGATCCAGACATCATCACCTTTCTTCGATGCTTTTTCACGGATGATACGATCGACTACGGTAAGACCGCGACGCTGGAACGTCTGAATGTGATCAGGGGTCAACGCCCAAGGCGGCCCGGATTCGAACGAACGTTCCTCGCTGCCCACGATCGCGACGACCAGCAGCTGCCCATCCTCCGCGACGTAGTCAGCAATCCTGCCGATTACCTCGTCCTCATATCGAGGAGGAAGAGCCTGAATCGTGTAGATTTCGAGCACGAAGTCGAAACGACCCGCCCATCCTGCGTTCTCAGCAAACAGGTCGCCCTGAAGGAAGGTGACGTCAGAGTCCGGGAATCGACGATTGCAATGTGCGATCGCAGATTCGGAAACGTCGAACGCTGTGACTTTGAAGCCACGCGAGGACAGCTCGATCGCGTCGTCACCCATGCCGCACCCAACGACGAGCGCAGATCGATCGCCGCCCTTTAGATCCTTCTGGTCGAGCCAGGCCTTGAAGCTGGGCTGGGTTTCCATATGTGCCCAGGAGGGGCCGGCGCCCGACTCACCTGCATCTCGGTAGAGTGGTTCGAACCATTCTGTGGGCCGGTATTCATCGGGCATATGGCGATCGTCAGGATGTGTGACTGATGGGGGTCTCTCTTCGATGCGGTCGAATAACCCGAAATTCCGGGCGACACGAATCCTTCAATTACTAAACCCGGAGATTGATCGATATCTACAGATCGGTAATGACGTTGAGACCTTCGGGATCGGGGAGGACGTAGCGGACGGGCTGTAGTGAACCATCCGAATTCTGGACGGCCTGTACGTGCCTGCATTTGATGACAGAATGCTCGATGGACAGGCCATCGTCAATCCTGCAACCGTAAAGGTAGCTGGTACCTTTAATGGTGACCTGTTCTCCCACGCGTAGCGGGAAATCATCGCTGCCAGTCATGATCACGCCAGACTCGACCCGACTGCCAGCACCGATCTGCAGGTCACCCTTGAGGATGTTCCGGCTGAGAATCTGAGACCCGTTGCCGAGGATGAGTCGCTGATTTGGGTAGGTGCTGAGCTCGACTCCGACACCGATGTGCACGTCCTCGCCCAGGATGACGTTGCCCGTCAGCTGGCTGCGATCGCCGATCTGGACGCGGCGATTGAGTTCGACTGACTGGCCAATGTGTGCACCTTTGCCGATCACGATGTCAAGCGGCCCTTTCTTTTGGTCGAGCGTGACGATCTGATCGACCACCTCGTCTGCGATGAAGAAATCCTCCTCGTCAACGATCGTGACCGTGTCCTTCAGGCGCTCATATACGCGCTCACGCGCGATCGATTCCATCTGTCTCCATACGCTCTTGACGTTGAACGCCAGGATGTCCTGCTCGCTTTCCGCGACCGTGGCACGTACGACCAGGCCATTCCGGTTGAACAGATTCACCAGATCGGTGAGCTGGAGTTCGCCCTGCGCGTTGTCGGTCTTGAGCTGCGCAATGTAATTCCGGAGCGGGCCCTCACGGAAGGCGAACGTCAGCGTGTCGATTTCACATGTTTCCAGTAGCATCTGACGATCGAAGGCGTAGGTCCGCCCGTTGTAAACAACCTCGTAGGGCGTTTCATCATCCTGTGCGAGGATGTCGCGATGCTGTCGGATCTCGATCACGCAGTCCCGATCCGTGCCCGATGGGGAACCGGAAGCATCCGTTTCCGGGACGCGCAGAATCCTTCCATAGTAATTACTCTCGACAGGACCGCTGTACTGACCTGTCAGCATCATCATATCTGCCGACGAAGACTCGAAGATGCTCCGGAATCGCGAGACGACGTCAGCTGTGAGCAGGCCCATATCACCGGGAAAGATATAGATGTCCCTGTCGTTGCCTGAGTTCTCGAATGCCTCGAGCGCGATTCTGGCAGCGTCGCCAGTACCCGCGGGAAGCCCAAGGGCTGGGTTCTCCTGGTATGCGAAGACGCGGCCCGGTTTGCTTCCAGTGGATCGGATCACGTCCGCGCCCTTCATCCCGACCACGACGACCTGGTTGGGACTCTCGAGCCCGCTGTAGACAGCTTCGGCTACGCGCAGAGCTGACGGTCGTCCCCAGATCGGGTGCAGCATCTTCGATGTCTCGGAGCGGATGCGTTTGCCGTGTCCGGCTGCGAGGACGATACCCACACGCGAAGCGGTTGAATCGAATTCGGTGTTGAGCTTTCTGAGAAGGTCGTGGATATGACCGTTTTCATCCGACACAGGGCATGGCTCCTCAGGAGATGAATCGACTACGGGGCTTCGGCAGCAGGGGAGAACACGGAGGCCTATGAATATAGGTCCCCCCGGGCCGTATCGCGAGAGGACTTGTCTGTGGTCAGGCCCGTCACGAGTAATCGGGATGCTTTGTCGTGCGCTGTTTCCACCTTCAAGCGACCGTTCCCTGTCTGCTCCCCGTCGATAGTCAAGTAGTCGGTTCGGCGAAATCAAGTCAATTGCCTCGCGTGTATTCTACGGCAAGCCACAGGATTGGCATTGTACTGACTCCTGATCGGATGGGGATCCCCTACACTTGTGTATCGCCCGCGTTGGTTGGATCTTGAGTCGTTCGCACAACACTCACGTACTTCACGAGGATCCAGATTTATGCTGCTTTCCATCTTTACGGACGAACTTGGCGTCGACATTACGAAGGCCATCCCAACGATTAAGTCCTGGGGACTTGACACGGTCGATCTTCGGGGTCGTGTCTACGGAAAATCGTTTGAAACACTCGATGATGGCCAACTTGACAGCCTGAAGAAACTGATCGATGACCACGGGATGAAGGTTGGATGTCTACAGTCATCGCTGGCAAAGTCTCATCAACCCGATGCGGATGTGCGTGCTGGTGAAGCCGAGAAGCTCGAGGGAGTCATCCGTGCTGCAGACGCGCTCGGCTGCCGGAGGGTGAGGTCGTTTTTCTTCTGGCAGAAGTACAGTGAAGGATCGGGCGCGCTGGCCGTGCAGCCGGATCAGTTGCAGAAGACGATGGATATGTTTGCGCCGCTGGCCGAGCGTGCGAAAGAAGCAGAACTCACCCTGGCGTTCGAGAACTGCGGCACGACGACAGGTGAAGTGTTCGCGATGCTCGATATGATGGATATGCCCGGGTGGGGCCTGGCGTGGGATCCGCACAACAACTGGGGCAGTGAAGCGTGGGAGAAGGAAGGGGATGCCTACGTCCAGCGGATGATAGCGCGCTCGACGATGCTACACATCAAAGCGCGATATGCTGTCGAAGGGCTCAGCGACGACCTCATTCCGTATGAGCGGATTCTAGAATCGTTTCTGAACAGAGGATTCGATGGTCCGGTCAGTGTCGAGACGCACAACCCTGATCGCTTGGTGAGCAACGAGGAGATGTCGAAACGGACCGTGCTGGCGATGCAGCGTGCGTGGCCAACAGCCGCTCCCGGGGGCGTGGTTGCGCAGAAATCCGGACAGGGTCTGAAGCGTCCGTGGCACGATGAACCGGTCGGGTTTGCGGTCATTGGATTGGGCATGGGTTTCAACCGGGCGAGACAACTGACTGAAACCTCAGGCACGCGGCTGGTGGGTGTATGTGATCTGAACGCAGAGCTGGCGCAGAAGGCTGGGGGGACGTTCGACGTCCCGCATTCGCTCGATATGGATCGCTGGCTCGAGAACGATGATGTCGAAGTGATCATGGTGATGTCAGAAACGGGAAATCACGGCAAAGTGGCAGAACGGGCACTCAACGTGGGCAAGCACGTGTTGACGACGAAGCCGATGGACGCGAACGTGGCGAACTGTGATTCGATGATCAAACTGGCGGACGAGAAAGGCCTGATGTTGGGTGTCGATTTCGAGATGCGGCACACACCTGGGTTCTGTGCGCTGCAGAAGGTGATCCGGGAGGGGCACCTCGGTAAACTGAGAGCGGGCAACCTGCACCTGAAGGTTCAGCGCGAGGAAGCGTATTTCAAGCACAACAATGCGTGGCGTGGCACCCGGGAGTTCGACGGCGGCGGCGTGTTGTCGAACCAGTCGATTCACTATGTCGATATGGTTGCATTCTCGGCAGGTGTGCCTTCGAGAGTGCGAGCGAACGTGTGGAACCAGAACCATCCGTATATCGAAGCGGAGGATCTCGGATCCGCGATCTGGGAATACGAAGACGGTCATATGTTGACGTATACAGCGACGACGTGCTATCCACAGGCGACCTGGTACTTCCAGTATGAACTTCACGGGGAGAAGGGCGCCTATTTCGAGGCGGGAGGCGGACCGTTCGAAGGGCCGACGACGAAATGGTTCTACGACGGCGCCTGGCGGACCGATGCCCCTGTTGAAGACGAACCGGAGTGGTTCAATTCGATGGACAACTTTGCGGCGGCTATCAGGGATGGGGCACCGCTGACGGCGACGGGAAGAGACGGCCGTGTGAGTCGGGCGATTCTGGACGCGATGTATGAGTCGGCGCTAGACAGGGATGGTGGATGGGTTGAGGTGAATGCTTGAAAGCAGAAGAGCATTAACCCCAGAGGATACACCTCGGCTTTGCTCAGTGCAGGTTCTAGATGCGGAGGTTTGGGACTGGTCGGGGTCAGGGGCACAAGCTGGGCTCTGGTTGATCCGGCGGGCAGGGCAGGCCGAGCAGCAGAGCTTGAGATGTTCAGAGGTGATAGGCCAGCCTCTCGATACACCTGCACTCCGTGCAGGCACTCGAGGACACGGTGTTCAAGCGAGGTGATGGTGCTATGAGTGATGTGAGTTTCGGGATTCTGGGGATGGGGCGCGGGAGGAAGGCAGCGGCGCAGGTTGTGGCTGCAGAGGGGGCGACGCTGGCGTGTGTGTGTGATCTGCAGGAGGACAAGGCGAGGGAGAAGGCGGCGGAGTTTGGATGTGACTGGACGACCGATTACAAGGAGATGTTTGCCCGAGAGGATATCGATGCACTCGGTGTCTACACATCCAGCGGGACTCACTGCGATTATGCGATCGAGGCGTTGAAGGCGGATAAACATGCGTTTACGACGAAGCCGATGGACATTCGCGTCGAGAAGTGTGATGCGGCGATCCGGACGGCGAAAGAGGTCGGGAAGGTTCTGGCGGTGGACTTCGGGAACCGTTATTCGGCAGAGAATCAGAGGCTGAAGGCGGCGATCAGCGATGGGGTGATCGGTGATGTCATCCTTGGCGATATCAAGATGAAATGGTGGCGGGAGCAGAGCTACTACAACGGAGGGTATCCGCTGGGATGGCGCAGCCGAAGGGAGACGGAGGGGGGATCGATCGCGAACCAGGGTGTTCACTTTGTCGACCTGATCTACTGGTTGCTCGGTCCTGTGAAGGAAGTGTATGGACGCAGCGGGACGATGACGCACGATATCGAGACCGAGGATATGACGATTGTCCAGCTGACGTTCCAGAGCGGCGCGTGGGGTCTGATCACGACAACGACCTCTAGTTATCCGAATCTGGGAACGCGGATCGAGATCAGCGGAGCAAAGGGTACTGTGCGATGGGGACAGGGGAAGGGAACCGATGCCAGCAGCATTGAGATTATCACGAAAGACAACGAGTCAGTTGATCTGGACGCGTTCGAGATCCCGGGAACGGTGGCGGATATCGCGGAGGATATGGTGTCGGCCATCACGAAGGGGACGGCGCCGGTGGTGTCTGGTGAAGAGGGGAGGAAGTCAGTAGAGATTTTCTGTGCAGCGTATGCATCGGCGGAGAGTGGGAGTCCGGTGGTGATTGATCAGAAGTAAGGAAGTATACTAGTGTCGTGTTCCAGAAATAACCATGCAAAGTCGCTGGATCTTTGATAGGATCGACTCAGCTGCAG
>CAYYGZ010000003.1:0-260 GCA_964471275.1 uncultured bacterium
GAACTGGATGGGCACCTTTACTGGAGCATTCAAGACTACATACACCCAAAGGTGATTGACCTCTCTCGTCGGCTCAGCGAGAAATACGGCGTCCGACTCCACGAGGACTACCAGGAACGCTACGATCAGTGCTATCGCTGGCAGATCGAAGAGCACGGCAGTATCATCAACCCTAGCATGGACTGTCACGCAATGACTGAGGTGAATGTCGAGACATACCGAACATCCAACTATACGCTCAGCTGTGCACAGGACTACCG
>CAYYGZ010000003.1:270-12292 GCA_964471275.1 uncultured bacterium
TCTGGCAGGCAACTCTGGGTATCGATGCAGTGATATTCAGCAACCATCCAGGTTCTGAGGATGAATCGTCGCGGCCCAACTTCTGGGCAGGCAATGGAATTATGCCTCGAGCTGCCCAGAGCCGGAACACACTGGTTTGCATCCATCACATACCCCAGGACGATGACCATCCCTACTCACACACCTACTTCCCGCAAGATGCATTCGATGAGATCCTGGACGACCCACACTGGGTCTTCGCCCGGGTGGGCAACGCCTACGTGGCGCTCTTCACACAGCATCCCCATAGCTGGCTGCAGAACGATCTGCAGCAGGTTGAGATTCGTGTCGATGAGCCAGATTGTGTCTGGCTGTGCGAGATGGGATCGGGAGACGGGCGGGGAGGGTTTGCTGAATTCGTATCTGGAATCCGTGGCGCAGACATCGTGTGCGATGGTCTGAATGTTCGCTACGACTCACCATCCCAGGGACTGATCACCTTCGGTTGGGATCGTCCTCTCATCGTGTCGGGGGACGAGGTCGCGCTTCGAGGCTACAAGCGATTCGACAATCCCTTCTGTCAGTCTGAATTTGGCGATCGGAGTCTGACCATCCAGAACGGCACAACGGACATCACCCTCGATTTCGGAAATGACTGACGAGCGTCGAGCGCAACCCGGGACCCGTCTTGCGCTCCTTAAATCAAGGGAAGAGGAACTGACCACGTGATCATCGACTCACACAATCATACGTATTACCACGGTCTTGACGCCGACGGCGTCATCAGCGAAATGGATGCGTTCGGGATCGATATCTGCTGGCTCCTCACCTGGTATCTTCCCCCCTCCCAACACGTACCGACCAGCCACCGTGTCTTCAATCCAGCCAACGCTCGTCCAGACGGCACACACGCCGGCGTCATTCTCGACGATGTATCAAGATCGCGTGACAGGTATCCCGACCGGTTCGTCGCTGGTTATTTTCCCTGTCCCACTGAGGGCGACCCCGCTGGTTTACTCGAAGCTGCTGTGAAAACACACGACATCCGTGTTTGCGGCGAGTGGAGCTACCGTACGGTGCTCGACGACCCACGCAGCGTAGAGACCTTCCAGGCTGCCGGGGAATTGGGTCTGCCCGTTGTCCTGCATATCGATACACCCTACCTCCGGGATGAAGTCGGCAACAGAGTCTACCAGGACATCTGGTATGGCGGCGAAATCGACTGTCTCGAGCGGGCCCTTGAGCAGTGTCCCGACACAACGATCATCGGTCACGCGCCAGGTTTCTGGCGACATATCAGCGGTGACGCCGACTCGGACCCGAAGACATATCCGGATGGCCCGATCACACCAAACGGTAGACTCTTCGACCTCTTCGGAAGGTTACCAAACCTGTGGGCCGACCTGTCTGCCGGATCGGGACTCACTGCCATGCGCCGGGATTCCGAACACGCACACGAGTTCATCACGACCTATCAGGATCGACTGCTCTACGGCCGCGACGCCCCCGGCAATGAGCTGATGCTCTACCTGAACACCTTGGACTTGGGCGATGGCGTCCGAGACAAGCTCTTCAGCAAGAACGCACTGAAGCTGGTACCGCTCGAGTAGACCTATCGGTCAGCCAGATAGGTCACCCAATCACCGTCCCCTTCGAGGATCAATGATGGCCAAGCCTAACCTGCTCTTCATCATGCCCGATCAGCTCAGGGCAGACTTCCTGAGCTGCTACGGCGCCGGCTTCATCGAAACACCCCACATCGACAGCCTGTGCGATCAGGGCGTCCGGTATGCGAGGGCGATCGCACCCTCCCCGGTCTGCGTTCCCATGCGATCTACTCTGCTCACCGGGCTCAATGCGATACGTACCGGTGTCATGGGCAACGAGCAGTATCTGCGACCGGACCTCGAGGCTTGCGGGATCGATACCTGGCCGGCAATGCTTGCAGCAACGGGCTACCGGACCAGCGCAATCGGCAAGATGCATTTCTACCCGTGGGAAGCATCCATGGGATTTGAAGATCGGATCATATGCGAAGACAAGCGTTGGATCAACATCGAGGACGACTACCAGAAGTACCTCAAGACGAAGGGGACGCGGAAGCTACACGGCAACGAGCACGCAGGATACCAGGAGAACCGGGGTGCCATCGTCCATCAACACGCTTTCGAGGATTCGTGGGATGGATTCGTTGGAAACGAAGCGGCCAGCTATATCGCCCAGTATCAAGACGATCGGCCGTTTGCGATGATGGTCGGATTCCCGGGCCCACACTGTCCTTACGACCCATCGCCTGAGTACGCAGAGCGTTACCGCCCCGAGGACATGCCCGCCCCCTACCCCATCGCCGCCGATCAACCTGACACCTTCATCAACGGCAATGTCAAAGGCAATCTCGGGACGTGGAATGGCGTTGACTATACGGAATTCACCGACGCGCACAAGGCTCGGATCCGAGCGCATTACGCCGGACTGGTCAAGGGGATTGACGACAAAGTCGGCAAGATCATCGATGCCCTGAAGTCGTCCGGTAGATACGAAAACACGATCATCATCTTCTGTAGCGATCACGGCGACTGTCTCGGGGACCACGGCCTGATCGGCAAAGGTACATACTATGAATCGAGTACCAAGGTACCGCTGATCGTCCGGAATCCGACGATGAACGAAAGCATCGTGCACCAGGCACCTGCGACTATCATGGACATCACGTCGACGCTGCTTCATTATGGCGGCTGCAAGACACCGGGCTACATGGATTCACGACCACTTGCCGACCTCGGCATACACGACAGCGTGGCGCGCGATCGCGTATACGGATTTGTTTCCGGCGGGTCGATGAACTACGAGGGAACGTGGAAACTTGCGCGCTACACAAACGGATATGGGGTGCTCTTCAACATCGATGAGGATCCCGCAGAGCAGAATAACCGGATCGATGATCCCGATTGCCAGGAAATGTGCAGCCGTCTGGACGTCGAGTTGAACGCGCGCCTCGTTCGATCGATCAACCTGGCGCACGCAGAGAAGAACCACAACACCTCCTGGGAGGACCTGACCTTCTGTCAGGGCGAGGGTGGTTGGCACCGGGTCTATCCACAACCGATCGGTTAGAACGTTAGAACCGGATTGAGCTCCCATGCGAAACGACTACGAAATCAAATCCATCACACGGACGGTACTCTGTATCCCGTTCCACGAACGCTGCAGGCTCGTGAAGACCACTCGCGTCAATGGGTGGTCGATGATCGATCTGTATCGCGTTGTCTCGAAGTCCGGCGTAGAGGGGATCGGCGAGAACCTCGCCCTCTACGGCTCGCCGGTTTCGGGAGAAAGTGACTTCGACCGGATCATCGGTAGAAACGTCTTTGACCTGCTCCACGATGATACGCTTGGTGCGGGGATTCAGATGGCCCTCTATGATCTCGCCGGAAGGCTCGTCGACCTGCCCTGTCACCGCCTGCTGGGTGAGCAAGCTCGCGATGCGTGTCCAGTTTCGTGGTGGGCACAGGACATGAAACCCGAGGAATGGGCCGCAGAGGCAAAGCTCGCCGAGTCACTGGGCTTCACCTCCATGAAAGCGAAGGCTCGTCCCTGGTTCGACATCGATCAGCAGCTGGAGGCCGTCTGCGCCACCGTTTCACCACACTTCAAGTTTGACGTCGACTTCAACGGTCTGCTGTTGGGTGTCGACCACGCAGCGCCCCTGATTCAGAAGATCGAATCGAGGCACGCGAACCTGGCGATCGTCGAATCTCCTATCCCCCAGGTCGACATTTCCGGAAATGTGATGCTCCGTCGCAAGATCAGCACACCGATCTCTATGCATTTCGGATCGCCACCCGCGCCGACGGCCGTCAGAGAAGGTGTGTGTGATGGGTTCGTCATCAGCGGCGGAGCGTCGAGAGTCCGGAGCCAGGCGAACTTCGCTCAACACCACGGCATGCCTTTCTGGCTCCAGTTGGTAGGAACGGGATTGACGACGATCTGGTCTGTGCACCTGGGTGCAGTCCTCAAGATGGCCCGATGGCCCTACATCCCGTGCATCAACATCTACGAACACCCACTCGTCGAGGAATTCACGATATCAGGCGGATACGTTCCGGTTCCCGAGGCACCGGGCTTGGGTATCACGATCAGCGAGGATGCAATCGAACGGTATCATGTCGAAAAGGACTACATAAAACCCGACCCACGTCAGATCCACACGATTCACTGGCCAGACGGTCGCGATACCCACCACGCGAACGGAGACTATCGTCAGGATTTTCTAGAAGGGAAGCTTCCGGGCTTTCTGCCGGGCATCTCCCTGGACCGTCGCATCGACGACGGGTCTGATGATTTCGATCGCCACTACCGTGATCTGTTCGGGTCCTGAATACGTGTCCGAGCGCCCCAAATTGAACTTTCCCTCGAGCTCGTTCGAGATGCGTGATCAAGATGGTACCACCGAAATACTCGACTCCATACGTAAGCAGTGGCTCGTTCTGACACCTGAAGAATGGGTCAGGCAACACACAGTTCGTTACCTGAACGAGCACCTGGGTTACCCGGCCGGTCTGACAGCCATTGAGAAGGGCTTCTATCTGAACGGGATCCCGTATCGAGCCGATATCGTGTGCTACGATCGATCAGGAGCAGCCCTGCTGGCTGTGGAGTGTAAGGCTCCGGAGGTCAAGTTGGGGCAGATGACGTTCGATCAGATCGGGCAGTACAACAAGGTTATTCTGGCGAAGTATCTCGTCGTCACGAATGGTCTGACCCACTACTGTGTCGCTTCGGATCTGAACCAGGGCCAGTGGCGGCAGATGGGAAGGATCCCGGAGCACTCGGCAGATCGCTGATCTTCGACCTTACCCCGAAAGGGTCACCACGGAGCTTCCGGAAGCAAACAGCACCGTTTCCAGACTCGGATTTTGGGGGGACACCCGTTGGCCTGACGGACTATCGGTATGCGAACCGTCTCTGAAGTCGAATGCAATGTTGCGATCACTAACAATCTTGAGGGTCGGATATCCATGGACTGGCTTCACGAACGCTACGTCAACCGGGAGAACACGTGAGCGTCGACGCATACTGTCACGTCGGTCTCCCACGTTTCGGCAGCCTTGCGAACGCAGTGGCGGTGGCAAAACTGTTCGGCATAAAGCAGTCTGTCCTCGTCCTTGGACCGGCTGTCCCGGACTACGAGACGCTCTTCCGAGCGATCTCACAACATCCGGACCGGATCCGAGGAATCGGCATTCCTTTCGGTCAGAATGAACGGCAGCAGATCGAGATCGCCGAAATCCAGGTTCGTGCAGGTCTGATGGGTCTAAGGCTGAGCGGCACTGAAATCCTCGCCTACCCGATCGTGACAGAACTGCTGGGGCTGACCGGCCGATGGATCTATGCGGTCAGCATTATCAACGATCCGCTTGCCGTGGAGGAGCTGATCCAATGGCTGGACAACTACCCCAGCTGTCGGGTTGCTGCGCCGCACTTCCTCCGACCGGACACTGACACGATCGAATCACCGCTTTCTGACCTGATCCGACATCCACGCTTCCACCCAATCTTCTCCCGTCAAGGTGGACTTGGAAGTCGGCACGCTTATCCTCACACCGATTTGAAGCCCTGGATCGAGTCGGTCGTGTCACTGTGCGGATGGGACAGCACGATGTTCGGTAGCGAATATCCCGTCATCTACTGGCGGGATGAGACGGTGCAGTCGTGCCTGGATTGGGTTCACGAGATCGGGGTTGAGGCATCCACCGAAGACATCACAGGCTTTCTGGGTGAGACTGCGAGCAAACTCCTGTTCAGCAGGCCGGGACCTGAGCGTGAGCCTGTTGAGATTCCGGACTGGGTAGACGATCAGTTCGATCGATCGAGAAAGATCTCCCTGTTTGAGCCAGACACAATCGAAACGGAAATGTCCGATTTTCCAAAACAGCTCGATGCATATGTCAAGCGGCTCGCGACAGATCAACTCCTATCCTTCAAGACATTCTATACCACAGACGTAGATCCCGATCGGAGCGTCATTTGAAGAAGAAGAAGATTTCGATAGGCCGTGACTTCATGAGACGGACTCAGTTTAAGCTCATGGACCCGAGCGATCAGCAGCTGAACAGACCGGGGCCACCAAGCTTCTATCCCCCCCATCCATCGCTGCCTCTGATCGACTTGCCCGATCCACAGACCGTCGAGCTGACGGACATCTCACTCCGCAGGGCGATCGACGACCGTAAGTCTGAGCGCGAATTCCTGCTTGACAGGTCCCTGACTCTGGCCGAGCTCTCCTATTTGCTCTGGGCGACACAGGGCGTCAGGGAAGCTGACCAGCACGATGCATTCAAAACAGTACCGTCAGCCGGTGCAAGACATCCCTTCGAGACGTTCATCCTGCCAAATCGCGTTGAAGGCCTTGACGTAGGCCTGTACCGCTACGTCGGTCCGGAGCACAAGATTCAGAGCCTGAACGCACCGGACGGTATCAGCGAATTGATCGCCGCAACCAATCTGCAACCTGAGCTCATACAGAACAGTGCCGTCACCTTCATCTGGTCTGCCGTGACTTACCGGACAACCTGGCGCTACGGCGACAGGGGCTATCGGTATATTCATCTCGAGGCAGGTCACATCGGACAGAATCTGTATCTCGCCGCGCAGGCGGCTGGCTGTGGTGTCTGCTGCACGGCCGCCTTCAATGATGATGACCTGAATCGCGTCCTGGGTCTTGACGGTGCCGATCACTTCGCAGTGTATATGGGCACCCTTGGAAAGTAACCCTTATCATCCAGAGTAGCGGCCGCCAGCCAGTCACTGTGGTGGGCAATCAGCTCGACGAGCCCACACCCTCCGGGCTCTGGCCGTCAGACCACGCAGGTGTTGTCACCTCCTTTTCAACCCCCTGACCGCCGCATCCGGTCTCCTACGCCTGCCAGTTTGGCGGATTACGCCAGGGCATCACAGACTCCCCGTTGCCATGAGTGTCCATATCTTATTGTTTTTGCTTAGATTAAGTCAGACATTGGACTCCATTTCTGGATTGGCATTGCAGTTGCGATATGGGGAACCGTCAATCAAAAAACGTGGAGTCTATCGTGACAGCAGATAAGCAGAACAACAATGAAACGGTCGTTCTGGAAGTGACGAGCCAGTTGTATTCCAAGCGAGACCGTGACCGGCTCCACTCGGAGCTGCAGGAGAAGATCGAGAAACGGGGATTCAGCAAAGTCGTGTTGGACTTCACCCGGGCACGCTGGTTCGGTGCACCAATTCTGGATGAGCTCGTTGTCGCAGAGCAGATGCTTCAGAAGCGGGGGGGGGGGTGAGTTGAGACTGGTTGGATCACCCAAGATCGACCGGATATTAACAGCCGCACGCGTGGACCGGGTCAAACTGTTTGCCAACGTTCAAAGTGCCCTTTCGGGTTTCGGGCGCCCGTTCTGCGCTGCGGCATAACTCAGCAACAGTAGTTCGGCACTCGGGGTTACCGAGTCACAATCGGACGACCAGGGGTGGTCCATCCGGATCACCCCTTCGACACGTCCACCCCCACCACCTCCGCCAAACTCCCCACCCCATCCTGGTCCATCAAGGCACACAATCCCTCGTTGATCCGCTTCATCACCCACGGACCTTCATACACCAACGCCGTAAGCAGCTGCACAAGCGACGCTCCCAGTCGAATCTTCCGATACACATCAGCTGCGGTCGACACTCCTCCCGCGCCGATGATCCGGTATCGGCTCCGATCCATCCGAGAATACAGACTGCTGATCTTGTCATTCATCTGCGACTCGACAGGCTTGCCCGCCAGAGCCCCAGGCAGGTTTCGCCACTCGCCTTCGAGCGTCCGCAGATCCGAATGAACACCGGGTGCGAGGTTGTAGATGAACCCGCTGACAAACGGGAAGGCATCCACGACCTGTAGAAGCGCGTCGATCGTCGCCACGCCACCCAGTGGAGAGATCTTCAGGAAAACGGGACGACTGATCGGCGTATCAGACAGGGCGGTGAGTAACAGACGGGTGTGTTCCGCGTCCACAAAAAAATCGCGACCGTCCCCTGTGTTGGGGCAGCTCAGATTCAGCACTAGATAGTCCGCGCAATCGTGCAGAACCCTCACTGCCCGTACATACTCATCGATGATCTCGTCGGCGGATTCGGCTGGTGCAGCGATACCTCGATTCGTTTTGACGATGTTCACACCGACGGGGACGTCGGTTGACCGTCCACTGATCCGATCGTGAACAGCGGCGGCCCCATCGTTCTGCAGACCGTAGTGCACGATGATTGCATCGTCATCTGGAAGCCTGAAGAGTCTCGGCCTGGGATTACCCTCAGACGGATCAATCGACACGGAACCGAGCTCGATATGCCCAAACCCAAGTGACGCAAGTCCGTCAACCGCTCGCCCGCTCTTGTCATAGCCCGCAGCCAACCCAACCGGATTGTCAAAGGAGAGACGACCCACGTCTACCCTGAGCCGGTCATCTCTCACAGCCGTATATTTGGTCAAGGCCGAATGGATGAACGCTAGGTCTTGTGTACGGGAAGACAGATCGATCGCCAAATCGTGTGCATGTTCTGCATCGAGGCGAAAGAGGACGGGACGTATCAGATGTTTGTAGATATTCAAGAGAGACCTGAGAGGACGCGGTATGGATATACAGAGAGCAATCGACCAGTTTCTTTCGGCTCCGGTATTCGCAATTTCCGGAGCATCTCAGAACCGATCAAAATACGGCAATAAGGTGCTTCGCTGCTACCTGCAGAATGGCCGCAAAGCCATTCCCGTCAACCCCGGCTGTCACACAGTGGAGGATCAGCCCTGCTTTGCCAGTCTCAGCGACATCAACGAGCCGATCCAATCGTTGTCTGTGATAACCTCTCCCCACATCACCGATGGAATCGTCTCTGAGGCGATCGAGAAGGGCATCCAGAACATCTGGATGCAACCCGGGGCAGAGAGCATAACCGCAGTAGAACTGGCGCGAGCCGCCGGTCTGAACGTTATCTCAGGTGGCCCCTGCGTGTTTGTTGTCCTGGGCTACAGCGAACAACAGTGACCTTCCGACCTGAACGATACACAACCTGGTCATTCCAAGGCTTGCCGAGGAACCCATACGCAAATCAGCCCACCTCCCCAATACCCGAGACAGCTAGCTTCGATATTTCCATTCCCCCGTCGCGCCTCCTCCTCCCGAGACATCTCCTACGGTCCGCCTCACATCGCCTCGAGCGCAGCAGGAGGTCTTGCTTATCCGCGCTACGCCCTGCCCCTTGCGCCTCCGCCTCTCCTACAGCTCTTTCCCGTCATAGCAGATGATCTCGTGACTCGGCCCCGAGTATACCGTCTTCACCGCCGCCAGAATCTCCGCCCTTCTCGCCGCCCGTTCCTTCCTGGGTAGCTCAACCACTATATCATCCACGTCGTGTGGCCCGATCCGCCAGTGTCCCAGCACGGCGCCCTTGAACTCGCCATCGATCAGCAAGTATTGCAGCACCTCAAGATCGCTGTATCGTTCCTTCAATTCACTCGTATAGGCGTAAGCCAGGAAATCCGCTTGGTGGATCATCCAGCTTCCGGGTTCAATCGCCCTGTCGTAATCGGATTCCTCGAGCACCCATCCCATCCACGCTGCACACGATCACATCACCTTCCGCTTCCAGCTGGGCCATCAACCTCTTCGTCTTGCTCACCGACCAGCACGACCAGTCTTTGACCTGCTTGAAAGTCGCAAACACCATCACCTTCAGAAACCGCTTCACCACCTCCCCTGCCGCGCGCTCCCACGATCTCCTCGCCAGGTCGACCTCCGACCACTCCGCCGTAAAATCGCACCATCCCCGATCCCAATCCGTCTCGGCCTGATCCTCGAACACGATACACGCTTCCTGCATCCTGTGGAGCGCCGGTATGATCTGCTTCTTCAGCAGCGGTTCTCCCCCATCCAGGGCGACCTCTTCCTTAATTTGATCACCATTGACCGGCCCAATCTCTTGCACGACATCCAGAACCCTCTGCTTGATATCATTCAGCTCGTTGAGCGATTTTCGGAACGCCGAGCAATAAAGCTCCAGGTCTGCGACGCTTATATACGCCACTCGTCCCTTCTGGAACCGCCCCTTCACGATCTCCCGTTTACCTCGCAAGTCGTCGAGCGCCTCCCCATCGTCGAATCTCGTACGATGCCTGAGACGCGGAGGCGTTCCCGGATATGCATTGGCAAGCGGCGCCACGGGTTGCAAGCGCCCAAACAGTTCCGAGAACTCTTCCGGTTTCGAAGGGGTTTCGCAAAGCCTTGTCTCCTCAGCCGCTCAGCAATGATGCATCTGGTTCTTGTCCTCGCCGTGGAACGCCTCTCTTCAATTTCGGATCCTGGAACGCCGGTCGTTCCTCCCGACCTATGGCTTTCTCTGTGGTGTTCGGCAACGCGATCGCACAAATTACAGCTTCATCAGCCCACTGATCAACCCCAACTTGGAACCACTGAACGGAAGCGTGATTGCAGTTCCATTCTAGAGATAGAAAATGTGGTGATGTGAAGAGAGAAGATTAAGAGTCAACAGATGCTTCTTGATCTTCAAATCTGCTGCCCACTTTCGTACAGGCTTCGAGTCGTGAGCGGCGGCGATCCACGTGGTAGCAGAACCGAGTGTTCACAACCCGGCGGACGGCAAACTCGCTTTCAGGAACCTCGGGAGGAAGCTCTATCCCCTCGATCCGATCTAGGGAAGATCGAAACAGAAAGAGAGCAATGGACAGACCCAACATCGTATTCATCCTCGCGGACGACCTCGGCTGGCGTGACCTCAGCTGCGAAGGGAGCCCCATCTACGAAAGCCCGAACATCGATCGCATTGCGAATGAAGGAATGCGGTTCACGCAGGGCTATGCGGCCTGCCAGGTATGCAGCCCGTCACGGGCGAGCATCCTGACGGGTAAAACGCCGCCGCGTCACGGTATCACAGACTGGATCGGTGCACGGTCGGGGATCGCTTGGCGAGACACCGAGCGGCACAACAAACTCCTCCCGCCTGACTATGACCACGGACTTCGGAACGAAGAGATCACGTTCGTTCAGGTTCTGAAGGACTCCGGTTACCGGACCTTCTTCGGTGGCAAGTGGCACCTGGGTGACGAAGGCAATCACCCCGAACAGTTCGGATTTGAAGTAAACGTCGGCGGTTGGAGGGTTGGCAGCCCCTCCGGTGGCTACTTCTCACCCTACAAGAACCCGAAGCTGGAAGACGGACCGGACGGGGAGTCTCTTCCCATTCGATTGGGAACCGAGACGGCCAATTGGATCGAAGCGCACAAGAATGAGCCCTTTCTTGCCTACCTCTCCTTCTACTCCGTTCACGGGCCCATCCAGACAAGCCAGGATCGATGGGCGAAGTATCGTGAGAAGGCGACCGAACGAGGCCTGGTGGACTCCCGATTCATCATGGACCGTAACCTGCCCGTTCGACAGGTACAGGACTGTCCGATATACGGCGGTATGGTCGAAGCCATGGACGATGCGGTCGGAATCGTCCTCGACCGGCTCGATCAGCTCGGTCTTGCCGACAACACGATCGTTTGTTTCACCTCGGATAATGGGGGTGTCTCATCCGGTGATTCTTTCCCGACATCCAACCTTCCTCTACGCGGCGGCAAAGGCCGGCAGTGGGAAGGCGGAATCCGTGAGCCCTTCCACATCAAAGCACCCGGGATTACGGAGCCAGGCTCGACCTGTGATGTTCCTGTATCAGGTATTGACTATTACGCCACATTCCTCGAGCTCGCAGGTCTCGACATTCCCGATCAGCAAGTCGTTGACGGCCTAAGCCTCGCCCCTCTGCTGAAAGGTGAATCAGACAGCACGCTCTCCGAACGGGACCTCTTCTGGCACTACCCGCACTACGGCAACCAGGGTGGCGATCCGTCCGCGATGATTCGGAGTCAGAATTGGAAGCTGATCCACTACTTCGAAGATGGCCACGACGAACTCTACGACCTCGACAACGACGAAGGTGAGCGGTCCGACATCAGCGGTGCGCATCCCGA
>CAYYGZ010000003.1:12302-23079 GCA_964471275.1 uncultured bacterium
TCGGTTGTACACGCGGCTCGAGGAGGTCGATGCAAAATTTCCGATTCCGGATACCGATCACGATCCGGAGAAGGAGGCCGCGCGTCTCCACTCGCTCGAACACGAATTCATGCCAAAACTCGAGAAGCAACACGCAGATTATCTCGACCCCACCTGGCAACCCAATGACGATTGGTGGCAGAGCCAGATCGTCATCGATTAGCGTGAGTCGGAATACAGATGTGAGCAAACTCGTCTACATCATGATGACTATGGATTGTGAGTCAGCGAAGGTCGACGTCAGTGATCACGGCATCTCGATGTCGTCGAGCGGCCCGGCAGACTACAAAGAGAGTGAGAGATCGATCAGGGGATTTGTCGACGCAGTCGGTCGGGCCGGATACCCCGTCACCTTGTTCCTGCATCCCGAGGTAGCGATCGCACATCGAAACATGCTGCTCGGAATGCAGTCGAATGGTGTTTGCCTCGGGCTGCACCTGCATCCCTACAAGCTTGCTGACAGCTCGCACTCTGATGACCTCGGGGCCTACCCCGAGAACGAACAGAGGGTGATCTTGCGGGAAGCAATAACGGCCTGGGAAAGCGCGCTTGGCCAGAGACCTCAGTACTTCCGTGCAGGCTACTTCTCGGCAAATGATGCCACATTCAGACTCCTGGATAAGCCTGGATTTCGGGGGGGAAGCCTCTCCAATCCCGGCAGAATACTGGGTTCTCACTTCAGCACGTGGGATGGTTCTGATCCCTATCCGCACAGGGCTCACCCAGCTTTCCGACTCATCTCGGGAAACACGAATTTCATCGAAATACCCGTCGCGGTAGCCTACGGACGTCCCGTGTCTCGAGGTCACGCCGGAGAGAAGGGCTACGAGTGGCCATATATCCCACATACGTATGACCATCAGGCCGTTGTTGCCGACATACTCGGTCGTTTCACAGACGACCGTCCCGACTTCGGGACGCTGGTTACGGACACGCACAACGATCACGACTACACAGACACAAACAGTTCTGCCAGCATAAACCTAGACCGCATCTTGACGGCCATCCAGAAATCCTGCGATGAACTGGATCTGAAATCATCAGGCACGACGATTGATGCGTTGTGCCATCGTGTCCGCGAATCAGACGGTTCCGACCGTTTGACATCGTAGAGCTTCGCAAGGAGTGCCGTATGTCTCGCATGATGCAGCTGGAAAAGCTGGACGGCTTCGGTAACGTGCAGATGGTTGAAGTGGACCGCCCTGCGCCAGGACCGGGGCAACTGCTTGTGAAGGTCAACCGGAGTCTGATCAGTCGCGGCTCGGAGTTGTTCAAGCGATATGTGCTCGAAAAGGCGGTCAGCCCGGACATCATGGGGTATTCGGACGCGGGTGAGATCATCGAGGTTGGACCGGATGTCGGGTCCTACTCGATCGGTCAACGTGTCATGGTCAACGCGCCGCACGCGCAGTATGTCATCGCGAACACGGAAGGTCGACGCAAGCGTGCCTTCTCGCTCCCTGACGATCTGACCCAGGAAATCGCCACCTTCCTGCCGCTCACGACCAGTTCCGTCATGTGGATGCGCAGTTCACCGATTGAATCCGGTCAGACCGCCGTCATCCTGGGTCAGGGCATCGTCGGTTGTCTCTGCGCACAGATTCTGAGAGACAGGAACCCCGGGAGAATCATCGTTGTGGATGCCCAGGTTCTCAGGTGCGACATTGCCAGTAAGCTGGGTTCCGACCACGTGATCAATGTCTCGGAGACAGATTCTGTCAAGGAGGTAAAACGGCTTACGGAAGGTCGAGGAGCCGATCTCGTCGTCGAATGCGTCGGGGGAAACGTGGGAGTCAAGTCATTCGAGCAGGCGCAACGGATGCTGGCACCAGAAGGTACGATCCACCTGATCTCAAAGTATCAGGGAGAGCCTCTCCCTCTTGACGGCGACGCGTTCATGAATAAGCGACTCATTGCCGGTATAAGAACCGATCAGCCTCGGGAGGAATGTATGGCCGATGCCGCAGGGATGCTTGGCGACGGGACGGTGCGAATAGCGGATATGATTACGCATCGGCTGCCGTGGCAGCAGACACCTGATGCATATCATATGCTCTATGAGAGACCGAACGAAGCTCTCGGTGTTGTCCTGGAGTGGGACTGATCGGCGTCGGGCCACTTGAACAACACAAAAGAACTCCACCACCGATGTCTCGCCGGGTGAGCAGATTACAGCCTAATGTTGGATCGACATTAGGCATATTTTGCAGACACCCGCCTAACAACACGCCAACGATATCACCCCTCCCTTCGCTCTGGGGGCTGCTTGTATAGACCCAGGCCACAGTCGACTTGATCTCTGTATTTCGTCCTGTCAGGATCAGCGTCTCAGCGTCAAACCGCTTCATCCGCGGCGCCCAGGCATTGAGCGTCGACTCCCTGACAATCGGCTCCCACGTCGCGCCACCATCGCAACTGCGGCGCGAGTAGCAGCACGCGTGTGGTGGGGTGTGATACGTCATCGCGAGCAAAGTCCCGTCCGGGCAGAAGAGGACGTGCGGGTAGAATGGCGGGCCAGCATCTGCAAGCTTGTCAAATTCAGGATAGTCGGTTGGGAACACGACACTCCGCTTCTCCCACGACAGGCCGTCCAGGCTAGCATACAGCGCATTCTCGTGCCGTGACCAGGCTCCCGCGTAGATCGTGTTGTCTTGCATGATCAGATTTCGGGCAAACATCACCACGTGGGTATCGCTGCCGTCTACCGGCCCGACCTCGAGCCACGTCTCGCCGTGATCCTCACTCACCTGAGCCCAGGACCCGACAATCCCCCGGTCTCCGCCGAGGATCTCACACCGCTAAACGATCATTACCAGTCGGCCATCGGGAGCCTGACCATACTCTCCGAACAACGAGTCGAACCCTCGACCACGCCAATCGGCGACGGCCCCCTCGTCTGACCAGGTATATCCGCTGTCACGACTTCGCCACAGGTGAACGAAACCGTCACCACCCCCGTGCTGCTCCGAATCCTGATGGCACAGCAGCAGATCCCCATTCGTGGCACGGATCACGCAGGGCCCGTGCAGATCTCGGCCCGGATTCACGTTCACACAAACCCGATTGATGATTTCGATGCTCACGTCTCAGCCATCTCCTTCAGTACTTCTCCAGGTAGACTCAACCTTCGATCGCAAACCGAATCGTCCGAAACCGTCCAGCCAGGGCCTCGGCCCGCGCTCTTACGCCTTTGGCGTCGGCCATCCCTTCCACAATACAGTCTGCAATTGCTCCCGCGTCTTCTTCGATCATGCCATATCGCGTCACTTCCTGAACACCAATCCGCAATCCCTGCTGACCGTACTCCGCCGGTATTCCCGTATCTCCGACGATGATCCCACTGGATTCCAGCCGATCGGCGACGGTCTTCCCATCCCCAAAAGCATCGACCACGGCCAGGATCGTGTGTGATTCGGTGTAGCCATAGTCCGCTCCCACGATCGGGACTCCGCGCGATTCCAGGGCGTCAGCCAGAGCCTTCGCGTTCCGGATGATCGCATCAGCATAGGCGCTTCCGCACGCCTGCCACTCGAGAAACGTCGCCGCAAGTGCCGGTACCCGTGCCAGGTGGTGATTCGCGATGAACAACGGTGCGGTCGCCTCACCAATTCGTTCATAGAGCGCGGCATCATTGGTCAGAATCATCCCGCCCTGCGGACCGGCCAGCGTCTTGTGCGTGCTCGTAATCAGCACATCCGCACCTTCGGCCAGGGGCTGCTGAAATCGCCCGCCCGCGATCAGCCCCATCACGTGGGCGGCGTCGTAGACAAGTAGCGAATCCGGACAATGTCGGTCCAGAGCATCCCGGATTTCGCGAACGGGCTGAGGGAACAGGAACACGGCCGAGCCCAGGACGACAAGCTTTGGCCTGTGCGTCTCGATCATCGCCACTGTGGCATCGAGCTCCACATTGTAACGGTGCCCATCCCAGGGAACGGCAAGCGGATTCAATCCCACTTTCAGCCCGGATGTCGCAAGCTTGTGCGCGTATCGATGCGCGTTCTGTATCTCGAGAACGGTGTCCCCTGGCTCCCCGAGCGCAAACATCGAGATGATTCCAGCGACATTCCCCGAGAGTGCACGAAGATCGACGTGCTGAGCCCCGAACAGATCGCGGGCGGTCTCCTGTGCGAGCTTCTCGAGTGCCGCGACGTGCTGCGTGCCCTGATAGTACTGATTGGCAGGGTCCGTACCCAGGTAATAGCCATACCGCCTGTTCAGCGACTCCACGATCATGCTTTCCACGAAAGGGGACGGCGTGTTCTCGGATGCAATGAGATTCAGGCTGGTCTCCCGATAGGTCTGCTGATCCGCGATCAGGGCCTTCAGTCGAGCGATCTGTTCGGTCATCCGTATCCTGTCTGGAAGGTGTGAAGGGCGATCAGCATGATAAGGGTCTGCGTGTATGGCGTCATCCCCACGGACAGACCTTTCTGATATGGATTCCTTGCCCAGCCACCTTACCTTGCAGGTTCAAAGATGGAAGCGCTGTTGACAATCTGGATGAGGTCGTCGTGGAATATCGGCAACTGGGCAACACCGAATTTACCTTCAGCTCGATAGGCACGGGGGGCGTCACATTCGGGCGCGAAATCGATCGAGAACAATCGTTTCAAGTCCTGGATTACGCGCTCGACCGTGGAATTACTCTGTTTGACACGGCAGAATCCTATGCAGCGGATGAATCTGAACAGGTTGTCGGTGAATGGATCGCCAGCCGGGGAATAGGGGATCAGATCGTTCTGGCGACCAAGGTCGGAGGCGAGCTTACACGAGACAGGGACCTTACCTCCGCAGAAGAGAGTCTCCGGCGTCTGAAGGTGGAAACGGTTGAACGGAGTGGGAATCTTCATGGATGAGGAGATCAGACAATATCGTATTAGGTTGGAGATGCGGTAGGAGACCCTATCTTGCGCGCATTGCTATTCTACATTCAACAAACAACAGGAGCTCGAATGAAGAAATATCGCGTCGGAATCGTTGGCCTTGGGCGCATGGGGAGCACGATCGACGACGAAAACCACGCCGTCAAACCCTATGCGATTGCGGGGTGCTGCCAGGAAATGGATCAGCTCGAGCTCGTTGCGGGCTCAGACTTGCAGCAGGACAAGCGAACTGCCTTCAGTGAGCGGTGGGGAGTCGAGTCGGTCTACGAGGATTACATGGAGATGGTCGAGAAAGAGAACCTCGACCTTGTCGCCATCTGCACGACGGCTTCGGGTCTCTTCAAGCCGGCGAACGAGGCACCCGATGCCAGCTTCCGAGGCGACTCACACGCCCATCTCACGGTCAGTCTCGCAAACGCGGGCGTCCCGATGCTCTACGTAGAGAAAGCCGTGGCGAGTTCGATGAAGCGTGCTGACGATGTACTCGAAGCCGTGACCGCGAACAGGACGGTGTTCAACAGCGGCGTCCTCAGACGCTTCAACACCCACTACCAGGCGGTCAAGGCAGCGATAGAAGCCGGAGAGATCGGTGAGCCTACGGCGGCCACACACTACGCAGCAGCCAGCTTGATGCACGGGCATATTCATTCGATCGACACCCTGTCCTACTTGCTCGGCGACCCGAGGATCAAGTCCGTTCGCGGCGAGCTCCTGCCTCTCGACACAAAGATCGAGAACAACCACATCGCTGCCGATCCTCGCGCCGTGTATCAACTCGTGTTCGAAAACGGGATCTATGCGGCCAGCCTTCCAGCAGGGCAATGGGAGTTCGAAATTACCGGAACGGAAGGCTGTATCCGCTCGCTCAATAATGGTGACAGCGTGCAGCTCAGAAAACCTGGCGGGATGGTTGGGAAGCGTCCAGCCTGGGAGGAAGTTCCGTCGGTTGAAGTCAATACCGGCAGCCACGTCATCTCCTGCCTCCAGGATCTCGTCGATGCCTATGAAGAAGGTCGGTCAACGATCGGGCCCATCGACGTCACGCATCACATCACCGAAGCGTGCATCGCAGTCGCGGAGAGCCATCGGGCCGGGGGCGGCTGGATCGATTTGCCTCTGAGCCAAAGAGATCTCTACATCTTCCATATCTAGAGGAGCGAGCCGTATGGCAGAGAGGAAGGATGCGAATCGCTGGGATCCTCGGCAGTATCAGAAATTCGGTGATCATCGCCTCCGTCCGGGGTTGGAACTCATGGATCGGGTCCAGCTCGAATCGCCTGAGCGGGTGTTCGACCTCGGATGTGGCACGGGAAGCCTGACTCGCATCCTTGCGGAAAAATAGCCGAGTGCTCGTGTTACGGGTGTCGACCGCTCGGATGATATGCTTGCCAGAGCTCGGCAAGAGACAAGCGTTGTAGACTGGCTCGAAGCGGATGTGCGCGAATGGCAACCCGAGTCGCCCCCGGACTTGATCTATTCGAACGCGACACTTCATTGGGTAGACGATCATCCTGAGCTGTTCCCGCGCCTGGCCAGCATGCTAGATCCAGGTGGTGTGCTCGCGGTCCAGATGCCCCTCAGCTGGGGTATGCCCTCACATTATCTGATGCGTGAAGTGCTTGCTACGGGTGCGAAGAAAAGCAGGTCCTTCGGAACGGAAGCGCTACGCATCTCGACCGGGCGAAAATGGGTCGCAGATGCCGACGCCTACTATGATCTTCTCGCCGGAGAGTCAGAACAGCTCGATATCTGGGAAACCGAATACCTCCAGATACTGGAGGGACAGGATCCGGTACTCGAGTGGGTAAAAGGCACAGGTCTTCGACCTATCCTGGATGGACTCGATGATCAGGAGCGCGAAGCCTATCTCGGAGTCTACGGCGAAAGACTGCGTGAAGCCTACCCGATGAGAGAGGACGGCAAGACAATCTACCCGTTTCGACGTCTCTTCATCGTGGCGACGATCTGACTCACAAACAGCGGAAGGAATTGGGAAGCTTTCAGATTTCCTGATCTCGTGTGTTCCATCGACCCCGATCAGACACGACATGAACAACGAGACGTGTTTGGCCACTCGAAACCCCCAGCAACTTCATCAACTCACGACCAGAGACCGAGCACAAATCATGGACAAACCAGACTTCACACGATTCTACCCTCACGACGACCTGACCTCACTTCTCCGGAAGTATGTGTCATCGTTCCCGAAGCTTGCCGCGCTGGAATCCATCGGCAAGAGCCACGAGGGCCGAGACATCTGGGCACTGACAATCACCAACCAGGAAACGGGCCCATCCATCGAGAAACCAGGCTTCTATGTTGACGGCAACATTCACGGTAGCGAAGTAACGGCTTCCACGACGGCACTCTACTGGGCGTGGACGCTCCTCTCCGGATACGGTGAAGACGTGGCACTCACACGTCTGGTGAATGACTGTGCGTTCTACATCATCCCGGTCATCAGCCCCGACGGCGTGGAACTCGTGCTCACCGGAGGTGGTCACGCCCGGAGTGGCACACGGATGTACCCGCACGAGGAAGAACGTGACGGACTGCACCCGGAGGACATCGATGGAGACGACCAAATTCTGCAGATGCGGATAGAAGATCCGAGTGGCGGCTGGAAGATTTCAGACAAGGATCCGCGTCTCCTCGTCCAGCGTCGCTTCAACGACAAGGGCAATGGGCCCTTCTATCGCGTCTTCCCCGAAGGTCGGATCAAGAACTACGACGGTGTGGAAGTCAAGAATGCACCACACAGACAGGGCCTCGACTTCAACCGGAATTTCCCGGCAAACTGGGAGCCCCAGGTCAAGCAGGGCGGTTCAGGCGAATATCCCTTCTCGGAAACAGAGACCCGGGCAGTCGCGGAATTCATCACGAGCCACCCGAACATTCACAGTCTCCACAGTCTGCACACAGGGATGGAATCAATCATTCGTCCGCCAGCGACGCAGACAGACAAGGAGATGCCACAGGATGACCTGTATCGTGTACGCGAAATCGGATCACTCGGCGTCGGCATTACCGACTACGTCCTCTTCTCCTACCGAAAGCTGAACGACGACATCTACGTCGCACACGGGGATTTTGCCACGTGGACATACGAACAATTGGGCCTGATCGTCTTCTGCTGCGAGCTCTGGGACGTCCGCGCGCGGGCCGGCAAGGACTACGTCAAGCTCAGCGAAATGAACAAAGAACGCGATCTGGAGGGATTGGAGGACGTCGAGGCCGCAGTTCTCAAGTGGAACGACGACGAACTTGATGGTGACGGATTCGTGGATTGGGGTCCTTACAATCACCCGCAGTTGGGACCGGTCGAGATCGGCGGGTGGAAACGGATCTACCGAAACAACGCGCCGCCGCATCTTCTGGAGAACACGTGTGAGAAGATGTCCGGCTTCCTGAAGGCGCACGCAGAAGCCTACCCCCACCTGCACGCAGAGTTTCACGAAGTAGAGACAATCAGCGATGACGTTTACCGGATATCGGTCGCGGCAAGCAATCAAGGCTATTTGCCGACAAACGTGACGGCGCAGGCCCTCAAGATGAAGCAGGCGCCGCCCATTGTCGCCTCGATCCAGCTCGGCGAGAACGATGCAATCATCTCGGGTGACGCGAAACAGGAAATCGGGCATCTGACCGGATATGGCGGACGGCGGAAAGTCGAGTGGACTGTTCGTTTCTCGGGTTCTCCGGCAGGAACCATCGAGATCGCCAGCAAGAAGGCCGGCACGGTTCGACTGGATATCGGGAATGCCGTGCAGTAGCTGATGGGCACGCGCCCACTCTTGTGCTGTCCAAACCCCTGTCACAAGGTGAAAACCCAATACTCAGGAGTTGAATTTTGAGCCTTTACACAACACAGGACCATCTGTCTCGTGCACAAGAACTGGTCAACAGAAGCCAAGCACACGGCGGGTTGGCCCCCGTGGACCTCGATCGATTCTGGACGGACGAGGAGTCAGCCACGGCTGATCCGTGGGCAGAGACGTGTCCTCAGGTTCCGCTTGGCATCCGAATGGGTACGGAGTGTGCCTTCGACGAGTTCAGCGTAGCCGAAGAATGGCACAAGCTCCGGCACGATGAAGAGTACCTCCTGCCTCTATCCAGGCGATACAACGACGCTGCGGAGAAGATCGTCGGGCGGCGCGTGTTGAGAGAGAAGCCGTCGAACCCGGACCAGGCATGGCCGGAGATCAAGGCCTTGCATGATATCTTCGAGGCCGAAAACCGTTGGGAGGACATGTCCTACTGGCTGATGTCATCGGCCGGAACGCCCGATCAACTGGCAGCTCTGCTCGATCGGGTCGAAAGGCGCCTCGAGGATCTCCGCTCCTTTATGCTGCCCCCAGACTGGGAGAAGACGAAGGAGCGAATCACGGCCTCTGGCGGCAAGGTCCCGCTCTACCGTTCTCAGCGAGGTCCCGTCACCTTCGCCATGTCGGTCTACGGCGTTGAGAAGCTGATATACTTGATCGCCGACGACCCGGATCTAGCCGTCCGCTTCTCGGACATCATCGCCCGTGCCATGCTGGAACGCGCACGCGTCC
This sequence comes from uncultured bacterium, assembly GCA_964471275.1. Lineage (GTDB taxonomy): Bacteria > Latescibacterota > UBA2968 > UBA2968 > UBA2968 > UBA2968. Next base: position 21,784 of record CAYYGZ010000003.1, read on the forward strand.
TGGACGTTGAAGCCGGCTATACGGAAGAGAATGCGCCATCCGGCTTCTACTGGCTCGACGACAATTGTGCGATGCTGAACACGGAAATGTACGAGATGTTTGGATACCCCATCCTTAAGAAGCTCTTTGATCGCTACAGCCCTGAGCCTGGCGACCGGCGCGGCCAGCACTCCGACTCCGCCATGGGCCACCTCTTGCCCCTGTTGGGGACCCTCGGGATGACCACGGTCAACCTGGGTCCCACGCTCACGGTCACTGAAATTCGCGAACACTTACCCGATGCGGTCATTCACGGTCAGCTGGCCCCGTTCACTTTCAGCCGGAACGAAGAGGTGAACATGATCGCGGAATTCCTCCGTGACTTCGAGATGGCCCGGGAGAAGCGCGGTCTGGTATTTGCGACAGCGGGAAGCATCAACAACGGATCCATGCTCACGGGCATGCGTCTGATCATGGCAGCCATACAGGAGCACGGACGATACTGACAGAACCGTGTGAAGACCGGAATCTACATCAGCGGCCCCCCTGCTCGGGCAAGTCGACAATCGCCGCCGCCATACTGATTAAGCTCTCGGGAATTGATCATCTCCGCGGCGATGACTGCTGGAGAAGGGTCCCGGAGCTCCCGTTTACCGAACGGGTTGAACACGTGAACCGGTATCTGCTGGAGGCGGTTCTCGAGGTGGAATCCGATGATGTTCTGTGTGAGTGGGTTCCGAGTCGCGGGGCATTCGTTTCACAGCTGAGCAGAACGTGCGACTCTTTGGATCGCCGATTCCTTCACGTTATACTGACAGCACCGATCTCAGTTTTGGAAGCAAGGAAGCAAGAGCGTGACGGAGACACCGACCTGGGACCAGGGGTGAATGAGGAACCTGATCAGGAGAGTAGATACGAATGCTACCTCTTCGACACGGATCAGATGGAGACGTGTGTCATTACCGAAAAGATCTGCGGATGGATTCTGGATATCAGGGGGCGTGACACGACAGACTGAAGCAGCGTCGCAATTCGCTGAGATCGTGGTAGGGAGAAAAGCTATGGTGCGGAAGGATCGAATCAGACAAACACTCGATCATGAAGAACCAGATCGTGTGGGCAGAGACTTCGGAAGTACGCCGACATCGGGAATACACGTGTCGTGCGTTGCCGCCTTGCGGGATCACTACGGTCTCGAAAGCAGACCGGTAAAGGTGTGTGAGCCCTATCAGATGCTCGGAGAAGTCGAGGACGACTTGCTCGACGCGCTCGGCGTCGACACAATCGCCCTCCCATCACCGAAGACAATTTTCGGGT
>CAYYGZ010000003.1:23089-40574 GCA_964471275.1 uncultured bacterium
CGAGAACTGGAAGGACTTCAGGGCGCCCTGGGATCAGGAGCTACTCGTATCGGAACACTTCAATGCAACCGAAGACACCAATGGCGATCTGCTGCTCTATCCGGAGGGCGACGTCAGCGCGCCACCGAGTGGTCGAATGCCCGCCGGAGGCTTCTTCTTCGATACGATCATCCGACAGGATCCGATCGATAACGACAGTCTCGACCCGGAAGACAACCTCGAGGAATTCCAACCCATCTCGGACAACGACCTCGAGCACTATCGTAAGCACGTGCAGAATCTTGTATCGTCGAGGAGGGCAATCGTTGGTGGCATCGGAGGAACGGCATTCGGTGACATTGCGCTCGTCCCCGCCCCCTTCCTGAAGCACCCGAAGGGGATTCGGGATGTCGAGGAGTGGTATGTCTCGACCCTCACGCGTCAGGACTACATACACGAGGTGTTCGAACAGGAGTGTGCGATCGCGACAGAGAATCTGGCACGTGTCCACGCCGTGGTCGGCGAGGCGATCGATGTGCTGTTCGTCTGCGGGACGGACTTCGGAACTCAGCAGTCTACATTCTGTTCGACGGAGACGTTCTGCAGTCTGTACGCGCCTTACTACGCGAGGATCAACGCTTGGGTGCACGAGCATACCACGTGGAAGACGCTGAAGCACTCGTGCGGAGCGGTTGAAAGCTTCATTCCGCACTTCATCGAATCGGGCTTCGACATACTCAACCCGGTTCAGTGCTCGGCTGCTGGTATGGATGCGCAGACGCTGAAGAATCAGTATGGTGACAGGATCGTTTTCTGGGGAGGCGGAGTGGATACGCAAAGGACACTGCCCTTCGGCACACCCCAGGAGGTCCGGGAGGAGGTTCTGAAGCGATGCGAGATCTTCGCACCAAACGGGGGCTTCGTCTTCAACACGGTCCACAACGTTCAGGCCCAAACTCCCGTCGAGAACCTGGTCGCCATGGTCGATGCGCTGGATGAGTACGACGGATAACGGATCTCGGGTTCACCGATAAACGGGGCAGGCCTCTACTCTGAAATAGGCGTGAGCTATTCTCACAGAACACATCACTTGTCGGTCAGACAGAACTCTGTTAGCACGCTCCTATCTCTTCTGGGGGACAGGCTATCCACTACTACACGACCGACACCTCCCCTCGACTTCGCTCGGGGCAGGCTCAAAGGACTCGCGCTCAGTGTTACGGTGCTCTTGAGGCCGCTCAGTCAGATCCGTGAATAGATCGGACTGGAGCTAATCCACTTTCACTCGAACCGCATATCGATTCATGACCTCGTGATCGGACGAGCGAGCTCTCTGAATCGAATACTCGCTCACTGGCAAGTGGTAATGTGTCTCGGACCGATCCGAGATGAACCCTTCCCCGTACGGCACGCCTCCTGCAACACCGAAGGTCCCGTCACTGGTCTCGATCCGCTTCCTCGCATAGCTGCCTCCATATCCCTGGCTGACCAGGCAGTCTAGGGCTGCCAGCTTCTTCTCGACCACGTCCGTGATATCGATGATTACATCACAGTAGTAACCGCCGTCGGCGTCCCATAGGGATCGCCGCGCCGGGGCAGCCCCCCCACCGTAGTAGAACACGCGCGCGACACGGTGCGGCGGACTCGGATCTTCCGTATCGACCTTCAGGGCATTCGATACTGCGTGCATCACGATCTGACCTGCAACGGCGTGTGGGTTCGTGATGCCGTCCCCTTCCCGGGGAAAGTGTGTCAGAATGATATCTGGCCGCTTCTCACGAAGCAGGGCCGCCAATCGGTTAACGGATTCTGGCGTAACCAGAAGCACCGCGTCATCCGCACCGAAAAACGTGATATCCTCGACACCCAGGATTCCGCACGCCTTCCGCACCTCCTCCGCCTTGATGTCTGATCGCTCAGCGACGATCGCTTCCAGCTCTGCACCTGTGGGTACCTGCTCCCTGTGGAACATCTCCTCGCTCACAACTGCATCGTGCACGCGTGCCCCGTGCGTCAGCACAGCGCAGCCTACCTGATCTCCGCGAGCGACGTGATGGGCCATTGCACCACCCGATTGATCGAAAATATCTGCGGGATGTGCGCCGATTGAGAGAATCTTCAGCGATTCTGCCATACCAACCTCCGTCGTTCACGACCACCACCAACTGCTCCGCGAGCATCTCATCTGTGATCCAAACCCTCTTGGCGCGAACCCCAGGGTCACGGGATCTCCTCTTACAGCTACCAAGAAGGAGACACCCATTGACATCGTCAACCCTGTGGCTCCTCGCCGATTCTCTCCCTATCTTCTTCCGATAGTACGATCATCGCCGATCTTGAGTCGTCATCTCACGAGAAGACCCACGACTATTTCGAGGACTGCCGCAGGACCGAATGAACATCGACAAGAAGTACCCCTCGATCCCCGACCTGGAGTCCGCTGCACTGCCGAGACTTCCCGGATTCGTTCGCGACTACCTGGTTCACGGTATCGGAAACGACGTCAATGTCCGAAAGAATCGCGAGTCCCTCGATGGTGTGGAGCTCTTGCCGAGGTATCTCTCGGATATGGATCAGCCAAACCTGCAATGCCGGTTGCTTGGACAGGACTACGAAGCGCCGTTTGGCGTCGCACCCATCGGGCTTGCAGGTCTCATCTGGCCAAATGCCGAGGCCACCCTTGCAGCTGCCGCCAAAGAGAATGGGATTCCGTTTGCGCTGAGTACGGTCTCCACGATCACATTGGAGAATGCACGCGAGCTCGGGCACGAATACACCTGGTTCCAACTCTACACGCCACGGGATCCTGGAAGTCGTGATGACATCATCCGCCGATGCGATGAAGCCGGATACGAAACACTGATTGTGACGGTCGACGTGCCCTATGGAACACGCCGTGCACACGACATCCGGAACGGCCTGTCGGTTCCACCAAGGTTTAACCTCCGGAACCTCTGGCAGATGATCACGCATCCACCGTGGGCGCTTCGAATGCTCGCTGCAGGCATCCCCAGATTCAGGAACCTCACGCCCTACTATGATGCAGACACACTCAAGCGACGGCGCTCGGAGATTCAACGATCTGTCCGGTTCATCAAGGACCGGCTGGGCGTACACATATCCCGTCAGGTGCTCGGCGAAATACGGGCAATCTGGCCCGAAAACCTCGTTGTAAAGGGCGTGCTAGATCCAGAGGATGCCCGGGGATACATCGACGCCGGGGCCGACGGTGTCATCGTATCCAACCACGGTGGCCGACAGCTTGATGCAGCACCGTCTGCCGTCAGCGTCCTACCCCAGATACGAGAAAGTGTTGGTCCTGACGTTCCCCTGATCGTCGACGGAGGCGTGCGTTCGGGTCTGGATATCGCACGCTTGCTGGCCCTGGGCGCCGACTTCGTGCTCATGGGGCGTCCCTACATGTTCGCCCTCGCCGCCATCGGTGCCAAAGGCGGCAGCCACGTCGTGAACATATTCAAAGCCGAACTGCAATCCACCATGGGCCAGCTGGGTTGCCCATCCATCCCGGATCTCCCCGACTATCTAGTGAGGAAGAGCTTGCCACATCTCGACCCGTAGAACCGCGTGATATCCGGTTCGTCACCCGGCAATCACCCAGAAACTTCGACCAGACAGGTAAACCTATGGCCTACGTCGTCCTCATCACCGAAGGGCAGGCATCTGCACAGCTTGCCCGGACCTGGGAACAGGGATCGTCAAGACTCCGCACCCACACGCGCTCCGACGGTGCCCTCGTCGTCTACGACACCAATCTTGCTCGCGAGTTCGTCCGTGACGTCAAGGCTCGTATCACAGACGGCAAACTTGTCATCTTCCGCTGTGAAGAACCTTACGAAGTTCTCGAGCCTGGGGGTGACACGTGATCGACTATCCGCCACTTGATACGACCTCATCCCGCTTCCCATCTGAAGCGGATCTCGTCCAACTGATGTGCCGCCACATCCCCTATATCGAGCAGTACTGGCACGAGGACGATCCCGATCACGGCCATTTCGGATCTCTTGATATCTCCGAGTTCCAGCCTCCCGGTGGGCCAATAAACGAAATGGTCATCCGCTCGATCGGCCAGGAGCTACAGGGCTACGCCGCGCTGTACGGGAGCGCTCATTTCGATCGCGAGATCGCGGGCATAGAGCGTTCTGTCCTCCTTGACCGTCTGAACCGCTGCACCCGTTGGTGGTGCGCACATCACCTCTCGGGAACACGTCGAACCGAGCCCCTTGAGTGGAGCGGCCAGTGGGGAGATGACTGGGAATCCTCCCCCTGGACGGCCGACCTCGCCATGGCGGCCCACCACGTCTGGGATAGTCTGGATGCGGATGTTCGGGATGGCGTGCTTCGCGTGCTGGCTTTTGAGGCGGATCGCTTCATTGACGTTGACCCGCCAGATGGTCGCTGGCTGGACACCAAGGCAGAGGAGAACGCATGGGATGCCTACCTGCTGGCCTGGGCGTATTGCCTGCAGCCGGATCATCCGAACGCAGAAGCCTGGCTGGAGGCGGGCAAACGCTTCGCCGCCAACACATTCACGACGGATCTGGACCGGGTCGACACGAGACTGCTCGACGATCGTCCGGTTAGAGACTGGGTCAGCACACAGACTGCGCATCCTGACCTGACCGTCGAGAACCACGGTTCATTCCACCCCGGCTACCTGGGCTGCGGCGGCCTGCTGCTTACGGGTCGACTCGCCTTCCAGAAGACAGGTCGCACGCCTCCCCCCCATTACGAGCATCACGTCCTAGGTGCCTGGAAGCTCTTGCGACGGTTCTTCCTCTGCAACGGCTTCACTGCCTATCCTTCCGGACAGGACTGGTCCTACCACGAGCCAGAGGTCTCGTTCACGCACGCAGTCATGTTCGAGGAGTTCGGTGATCGACTCGCCGGTCATATGCTGTGGCACGGAGTCCGGTATCTGGATGAATCGATGCGCTACCCGGGCGACGGTCGGTTCAATGGCCGCATGCCGCCGGCAGCGGGGGGCCGCTATTTCCAGTTCGAAACAGGTGTGATGGGGCAGCTGGGTTGCCTGACGATCGCCGGTCTCCCGGACATCGAACCCCTCACTGACGAGAAATTCCGACGCGAGGTGATCGGTACGGAGGCCTATCCGTATGTGTGGCTACAGGTGCGTCGAAGCAGACAGGGGTTCTTCTCGTTCGCGTGGCGGAGCCTCTCCCACGGGGTGATGGGCCTGGTCTGTCCAGCCGGCGGAGAAAGTATCCTCGGCTCGGATCAGGATGCGTTCACCGGTCGCTTCGAAATAAACGGCGAGCGTCTGAAACCAACCCCGGTCTGTCACACCGACCACACATCCGATTTGGGTTTTACTACCACCGGCATCGTCACCTATGCCGAAGGCAGGATTCGTCAATCGCTTGCGGTCGTGGCACTCGAAGATGGCGAATCCTCTATCGTCATCGACCGTACAATCGTGGACAGGGATGTTGTCCTCTCGCGCAATGAGGGCTTCGGTCTCTACGTAATGAATGACTTCATGGATGACAACCGCGTCCGGATTACCTTCGCCGATGGACGCCGCACCGTTAAGGGTGTCGGCGGACAGGCCCGTACGATCGAGACGGGATCTACTTGGATCAAGATAGTGGGTTGTCTGGGAATCGAGACAGATGGCGAACACATCTTGTACGAGGATGCAGCGGAACGGAACACACCTGAACGCTGGAAGAGCCTGCTTCAGGACCGGGTGTTTCTCCGCCCGAAGGAAGACGGAGCCGTCGTCAGAGACTATGCGTGCGTGATCCGACAGGGAAGAGCGGGAACACGTCGAACGGGAAGTGGCGTGGAGCGGTTGACGACCGAACACGAGGATGTTCGGGCCTATCGATTCACAGGTAGACAGGGAACGACAATGATTGTCGCGAATTTCTCGCGAGCTGACCAATTGGTCGACCTCGCGGGCGATTCTGTGAGGGTCTCGGCCATGGACACCGTTGTGATTACCTGAACCAGGACAGCAGCTACCTCAGCGTCCATCCTGAGCCTGGCGAAAGGTCCTCTGTGATGATTTCCGGTGCTCTGAACCCAATCAGATAGCCAGATAATTGTCTGCGCGGGAAATGAAACTGGGAGTGGATTCCCAGATTGAATCAACCATCTGAAGCACGTAGGCATCGGCCCCGGCAGGATCCGCCTTCCAGTCGGGCAGGCTCTCGCCGAGATCCAGAACGGGCTCGTCTTTGTCGTAGCAGACGCGGTTGTAGAGGGGAATCTCGCGACCGAAGTGCTCACACACAAAAGCCTGGTGATCCAGACTCATCGCTACGGGTAGGTCTGCGCCGTCGAGGATGTCCTGCGTAAGCTTCCGCTGAACGTGGTCCGTGGGATCGATACCGAGCTCGATCAGTCGTACCCGGACGACATCATACATCATCATCGGATTCGCGCCCGTTCCCGCGGAACTCACGCGCCAGTCACTGTCCTGCGGCAGTTGGGCCCGTAGGGCGTGTTCGGCGATCATGCTTCTGAAGATGTTACCTGTACAGACAAAGAGAATGGATCTCAACAGAATCTCCGACTGGTATGTGGCCGATACCTCACGGCTTCCTCTCTAAACCGACGGTAGACAATATGGACCCAACGGCAGGCAACGTCAGCAGAAGAAATTTCATCAATCGTACAGGATACGCTGCAGCAGGGCTCTCGATGATGTCACATCTTGGGCCTCTTTGGTCCCAGACAGCAAGGGACAAGAAGCCGCCGAACATCCTTTTCCTGATGGCAGATGATACCGGCTGGAATGACGTCGGATACAATGGATCTGAGATTCGCACGCCCCACATCGATGGTATTGCCAGAGATGGCGTACGACTTGACCAATACTACGTCTACCCGACCTGCTCGCCCAGTCGCGTCGCCCTCCTGTCGGGACGCCCGCCCAGCCGGTGGGGCATCCTCGGCCCGATCGCTGGAAAAAGCACACAGGCTCTCCCGCCCGACACAACGACGCTCGCCGATGTGTTGAGCGAAGGGGGATACCAGACTGCGATTACAGGCAAATGGCACCTCGGATTGCTCAAGGAGTTTGGACCGTGGAACTATGGCTTCGAGTCTACTTACGGGTATCTGCACGGTCAGATCGATCAGTATACCCATCGCTACAAATACGGCGATATTACTTGGCATCGCGAGGGAGAATTCGTCGAGGAAGAAGGACACGCAACAGACTTGATCACTGACGAGGCTGTTCAGTTCATCGAATCGAAACGCGAAAGAAACCGCCCATTCTTTCTCTACGTACCATTCAGTGTACCGCACTTTCCCCTTCAGGAGCCGGAGAAATACACCGGGCCCTACGAGTCCTCGATCCCGAACGAATCACGTCGACTGTTTGCAGCTTCAACGACTCACATGGATGACGGTATCGGCAAGATTCTCAATGCCCTGAAATCACAGGGCATTGAAGATGACACGATCGTCATCTTCTCGAGTGATAACGGCGGCCAGGAGAAATGGTCGGGTGCCCCGGATCAGTATGAGGGACGCCACGGACCAAACGACGTGCTCGGCGACAACCGTCCTCTTCGAGCGTGGAAAGGACACGTCTACGAGGGCGGCATCCGTGTACCGGCGGCGATCAGGTGGCCAGGAAAGCTGAAACCGGCAGCCTTTACTCAGCCCATGATGATCAACGACTTCTTTCCCACATTAGCGACTCTCGTTGGGCTCCGGGCACCCGGAAGTGTGGAAGGACAGGATGTCTGGCCTGCCATCGCATCTGGTGACGAACTCGAGGATCGTCCCTTCTACTGGCGCACAGGAACACAGCTAGCCCTTCGCTACGGACGCTGGAAAATCGTCCACCACGGGCCTGATTTGACCGAGGGACAGGATGAGCTCTACGACCTTGTCGACGATCCACACGAGCAGTCAGACCTCGCTGGCTCTGAAACCGGTCATCTGAGACGCATGCGGGCCCTGCTTGAAGCGCAGGCCTCTGCCGATCACGTGACTGCGCGCTGAGGCGATCATGAAAGACAACATAAGAGTCGCCATCTACGGTGCGGGTCGATTCGCCAACAGAAAGCACCTGCCGAATCTTGCACGGATCGACGGGGTCGACATCGTCGCGGTTTGCGATATCAACGAGAATACCGCTCGTGACACGGCTGATCACTTCGGCATCCCTAGTGTCTATACCAGCGGTCACGAAATGCTCGCAAAGGAAGAGATCGACGCCTTGTGGTCGATCGTTCCGGCCTTTGCCAGAACAGATGTCGAGGCTGCCGCTGCATCTCGGGGTATCCACATCTTCAGTGAAAAGCCGCAGGCACTCGAGATGCCTGTCGCACGCCGAATCGACGATGCCATTCGAAAAGCGGATGTTCTCAGCATCGTCTGTTTCCGGGAACGATACCGTCCGATCTTTCAGGAGGCTCGGCGTCTCCTGGTCGATAAAGAGATCGTCCACATCCGGTTCCAGAGCACTCGCCCCCTGCCAGGGCTGCGTGAAAACGGCGGCTGGCATAGCGCGTTCGAAAAGGGCGCCTCGGCTTTCTTCGACTGGGGCCCGCACGCCGTAGATTACACTCGCTTCATCACCGGGCTGGATGTCACGACCGCCCAGGCTTACTTCAAGCACGATCCGGACAGACACCGCGAACCCACCTCCTCGTCATTCAACTTCCAGATGTCCAACGGAGCGACGATGGCGATGACATTCGTCTGCGCCTCTTCCACCCAGCCTCCACAGGAACCCTATTTCCTCGTCTACTACGAGGACGGCTATCTCGGCATCCACGGTTACAAGCACATCGATATAGACGGCGAGATCGTCTACAACGCCGAGGAATACGACCCCTGGTTCGAGCTCGACCGCCGGTTCTGCGATGCGGTTCGCTCAGGAGACGACAAACATCTGCTCAACGATTACCACGACGGGTTATATTCTCTCGCTCCCATACTTGCCGGCTGGGAATCTGCCCGGCTGGGTGGCGAGCCGATCGATGTCGAGCAATATCTGCAGGCCTGAAGTGACATCAACTACTTGCCTCAGGAAGCGTGCCAAGTGTCGATAGAATCAGAGGCACCATACCCGCAAGCGGATGGGGGTCAGACTGAAGGGTCCACGATTATCACGAAGCGCGCCCTTTTTGTAGGTCTGGCAATGGGCGTCATCATGCCCCTTTGGCCGACATACACAAGTCTGATCCTGAACTCCACACGAGCTGACCATTCGCACCTCTCGATGGCCATGCTCGTCCCCTTTTTGGCGCTCCTGGTCATCAACTCCTTCCTCGAACGCCACGATCTCGGGTTCACGCCAACTGAACTGCTGACCGTCTGCTGTATCGGCTTCGTCGCCTCGACGATGCAGGGCGAGTGGATCACCGTCTGGTTCCTCCAGATGCTCACCATGCCCACCTACTATGCGTCTCCGGAGAACCGATTCGATGAACTTCTGTTACCGAACATGCCTGCCTGGACGACGATCACGAACCGAGAAGCTGTGCGCGGATTCTACGAAGGCCTTCTCCCTGGTACGGCATTCCCGTGGGGAGACTGGTTCCCGGTCCTGTTCTGGTGGGGAGCCCTCATCATCGCCATTCTGGTGATCCATCTGTGCTTAAGTGTACTCCTGCGTAAGCAGTGGATGGAATACGAGCGGCTGTCGTTCCCTGTAGCAACGGCGATGCTCGAACTGACTGGTGTCTCAGGATCGACCGGAACGCTCCGCACACTCGCCCGAAACCGACTCTTTCAATGGGGCTTTTGCCTCACTTTCGCGATCATCAGTTGGAATGTCATTACCTGGTTTACGATCAATCTGCCCATGTTTCCCTTCCTGGCCGGCCGATACGGACGTCACGTACTCCCTATCGCCCCAGGATTTCCGAGCATCGTGACCACTTTCGTGCTGCTCACCTTCTGTCTCGGCTACTTCTGTAAGCTCGAAGTGCTCTTCAGTCTCTGGTTCTTCCACGGGGTCAACATCCTGATCGTCGGTATCATGAACCGGTTCGGTCTCGACCTGGGGGCAAACGACCCTTACAGTTCGGCCCATCCCGCAATGGGTTTCATGACGTTCGGAGGCATGACGGTTTTCGTCGGCTGGGGATTCTGGATCGCCCGCGACCATTTCCGAGACATCGCGCGAAAAGCATTCCTGAATGATCAGGACGTCGACGATTCCGAGGAGCTGATGTCCTACAGGACAGCAACCTGGCTGTTCATCGTCTGTTCCGTCTTTGCAATCATCTGGCTGCTTAGAGCTGGCCTGGGACTCTGGCCAGCGATCACGTGGTCCTTCGCGATGCTGGTTCTCTTTGTCGGTATGTCTCGAATTGTCGTGGAAAGTGGTCTTGTATACCTGCGCGTGCCCTTGACCGCTCAGGGCTTCACCTGGCACATATTCGGACCCGGAAACCTCGGACCCGCCGGTGCATCGATCCTCACTTTGACGATGAGCCTGGTCGCTGATGGAAAAGGTTTCGCCATGACACAGATGGCGCACGTGCCTCGATTCAGTGCGGCCATGGCGAAGCGAAGCCGGAAGGCGATCGCGCCCGCTCTGCTCAGCGGATGCATACTCGGAGCCGCAGTCGTGATCGGATTCGTGATCTACGAGGGATACTTTGGAGTCGGCAGTGCGAATTTCGGACGAACCACATTCAAGGGTATTGGATCACTCAATGGAGCGGGATTCAGCCGCCTCGCAGTCTCACGCCTTCAGGACGCGGCTACCAAATTCACAGAGTGGAATCGCATCGGCTTCATGGGCATCGGGGCGGTCTTCACGGGAGCACTCTACTACCTGCGATATCGCTTCACCCGATTTCCAATCCATCCGATCGGTTTCACTATCTGTGGCATGGTTGAGATGCAGGACAACGCCTTCAGTCTGTTCCTCATCTGGTCTGCCAAAACGGTTATCATGAAGATCGGTGGGCTTACGGCCTACCTACGCTATGCCCCATTCTTCCTTGGGATGATCATCGGATATGTCTCCGGGGTCGCGTTCGGAGTATTCTCCGATGTCTTCTTCTTCGCCGGAGAGGGGCACGAGATTCACTGTGATCCTTGATCGCTTAACGCCTGGCGCTGAGCGGAAGAGCGCACCGACAAGGCGCTTGTCTACAAGAGTCAGAAACACCGTGATTATCGAATTGACCACGCAGTATGGCAACAGCACCACACGCTAAGGAGCGGAATATGTACATCGGAACACAAGGCAGCTTCCCGGAAGACCACGATCTCGAGCTGCTTGCACAACTGGGCATCAACAACATTGACACGACTCCGAAGGAGCCGAAGTCGGAGTGGACGACGGACCTGATCACAAGCTATCGTGAGCGGTGCGCGAAATACGGTATCAACCTCGAGATGATGCACCTGATCAGTTCGAGCAACGCGCTGAAAGGCAAGCAAACGGGTGCGATCTTCCTGAAGCCGAGCGACGAGCGCGAACGGCAGCTCGACCTTGTTTGCAACATCATCCGTATGTCAGGTGAAGCGGGAATTCGAGGATTGAACTATAACATCACCATCCTGGGCCATCTCAGAACGGAGCGAACGGAGGGACGTGGCGGTGCGGGCCTGTCGACTTTCGACTATGCCGAACTGCTCGACAAGGGAACCGCGCGTGAGCCGAGCGAGACACGTTTCAGCGAATTTCAGGATGGACCAGCGGATGGCGATGAAATGTGGGAGCGGATCGACTACTGGCTCAAGCGAGTCGTCCCTGTGGCTGAGGAGTACAAGGTACAGCTCGCCTGTCACCCGTCGGATCCTGGCATCGGCGTCGGTACGCTCTACCGAGGGGTCGATCGGGTACTCGGTATGGCCGACGGTTTCAAGAAGCTCATCGATCTGTATGACAGCCCGTATAACGGGTTGAATTTCTGCGTTGGCTGCATGTCAGAGCAATGTGAGACACCCGCCGAGGAAATCTTCGACATCATTCGGTATTTCGGCGAACGAAAGCGGATCTTCAATATCCATTACAGGAACATCAAGGGCGGGCTGCGCAAATTTGTCGAAGTATTCCCGGACGAGGGCGACGTCAACATGCTGGAGGTCCTGCAGACGCTGAAGGAAGTCGACTACCCCTACATGATCATGCCGGATCACGTCCCGCAGCTATCGGGACCGGAGCCACGTCGCGTCGGATTCGCTTTCACATACGGCTACATCCAGGCGGCGCTGCAGGCTGTCGGAACAAACTAGATCTGGCGCGACTCACCCTCCGCCAGCAGTCCAACTCGATCACTTACACGAAGGGGGACACACACTTGAGCTCAGTGTGTCCCCCTTCGCTAATCTCTACAGAACGGATGCGCAGGTTCTCTCAGACCTGCGTGTCACTGGGTTCGGGCCATTTCAGATGCTTGTGCAGGAACCGGAACGTCCCTTCTCCGTGTATCTCGTGCCCACCGACAAAGACTTCCATCTCCGTTCGGTCCCCGATACCCAATAGATTGTAGTGCCGCTTCACCTTCGCATACTCGTGTGCCACGGTCTCGTCCGGTGCGACACCGTCGGAATGCCCCCGCTCGACCATAAAGGGTCTCGGGCAGATCAGGCGGCTCATCTCCGCATAGTTGAAGGTGCGTCCGAGACCCCATTCGAAGATCTCATACTCGCCCTTTGTCGCGTAGCTGTAATCATTGTCGGTAGACGCGTTCTTCCAAACCCACTCGTTGAAATCCGCCGAGCAAATCGACAAACAATAGTTGTCCACAAGCGGTGGCACGCGCATCGCCGCCTTCCCTCCGTAGCTGATCCCGTAAAATCCGATCCGCTCCCCATCGACATAAGGCAGTGTCTTCAGCCAGTCCGTGATCTGCCGGTTCTGGGGGATAATCAGGGAAAACAGCGTCTTCTTCAGCGGATAGGCTTTCCGCTGAAGGGTCCGGAACCGATCTGTGAAGAGATACAGGTTTTGGGGCGCAAAAACGACAAAGCCTCGTTTGCAGAGGGCGGCGCCAAAGTCGTTGTAAGCATCCCGTGATCCATCGACCACCACCTGCGGACGACCTTCGAGTCCGTGCTGGCAGACCACCACGGATCGTTGATCGTTCGCTGCCAGATCGTCAGGCAGCGCCAGGATCTCGTATGCGATCAGCCCGGGAAAGACGTCCAACACGACCTCGTAGCCTTTCCAGCCTGGCTCATCGTATGCAAGTCGTGTGCGGGGGTTGACTGGAAGAAGGTTCTCGTCAAACTCCCCGATCACCTCGTCGGCAAAGTATCTGCGATAGGGTTCGGCCGTTTCTTCGAACGTATCGAGTGAACTGCAGTCCAGATCCCCGAAGAACTCATCCCTGGATTTCGCACACGCTCGTAGAAGCCCCTGGTTGTGCCGATCGAGCTCGTGAACCTGTCTTTCACGTCGAGTAGTCGAGGAGAAGCCAACCAGCAGGCTTTTCGGCCTGTCCCCGGGCCCAGCCATCTCGGCATCACTTAAGGCTCCCGTGAACTGACTGAGCGCCGGGTCAGAACCGCATGCACCCGTTCCATCTCCGCTCACAACAAGATCGAGCCGCGTGACAGGTCTCAGGTCTTCAATAAATCGTCTGGCCCGATCGACCTCCGCCTCGACATCTGCGATATTCGGCGTCGACAGCTCGCAGGGCGCTCCTTTGCCCTCGCCAACGGCTACGTTCACCTCAGGTGAGGCGGAAGCTTCCACGATCAGCGTCCGGGGAGCGACCAGGCTGGCGATCTCGGCATCCCCGAACTGCTTGAGCAGACCAAAAACATTCCGTTCGACCGGCTCTCTCCAGATCTGTTGCCGTGTGTTGAAATATCCGCTCACGCACGTGGCGTCGATTCGCTCATCCACGGCCGCTGAATAGAGTGCGAGGAGCCCACCCTCTCCCCAGTCGATAACGCCTGTCCGTAACCTGGGTGTAACGTCATTACGCTGCTCAAACCAATCGATCGCCGCCAGTATCTTCTGCAATTCGTAACCGAGAAGGTGACGACCCAATACGAATGCAGACCGGTATAGAAGCTCTCGGTTCGAAATACCATCCACCGCCTCGGATCGATCGATCAACGTGGGAACGACTATACGGCAGCCGGATTCGGCCAGACGCCGCGCATACTGCGACTCCGGCGGCACACCATCAATTAGGCCGGTCAACTGTTCCGGAAGCACATTCGCATCTGGAACCGCGACGACATTTGCCACCGGTTCGCGATCGAGGGGCGTTAGCAGCAGACCTTCTCCCTGGACATCGGCGAACGCTGGCCACCGGACGGAGTGTGCCTCGTATCCATCACCAGTACCTGCGAGTGCCGACTGCTCGGTTGTCGTGATCAGTTCGAGAGTCGAGAACCGCGAGCGATCATCATCCAGCCCCAGAAGATGAGCCAGCCGAGATCTGTTCGGCTCTACAGATGCGGCGTATGCCTCAGGGGAGGACACGTCACGCGACCAGAGCTGCGAACGGTTCGCTTCCGACACAGGAATCCGTCGGCACCGGTCACAAGATGCGAAGCGATATCTCCTTCCAGAGTCAAGAGATCCGTACCGTGGATCCGCAGACCGTCGGGCATGCCGTTCACGTCACATCCTCGATCTGGATCACCCGGGCTCCCTTCGACTCGAGCGCCGCGAGGTTCACTTTCAAAGTGTGCACAGCCTCGTCCAGTGAACAGAGAACCGGGCCTCGTCCCTCGCACGCGTCCACCGTGTATTGTGCCTGAAGTCGAAACAATTCATCCCGCTCGCTGATCAGCGTGTCACTCCACGTCCACTCGGTCTCACCGCAACGCATGACGCCATACCGATGCTGGTGGGCATTCACACGTAAGCTGCCCTCGATCGCATTCACCTGAACTACGGATTCATTCGGCGACATGAACTGGTTAATCGACAGGTTCAGCATAACGTCGCCGCCAGCTCGTGCCGTCAGATGAACCGTGTCCTCAACCACAACACCCGGCAGTGCCTGGTGGTCGTAGTCACAGAAGACCCAGTCCAGTGGTCCCACCAAGTATTGCATCAGATTGAACAGATGCGTGGCAGCGTCCTGAACGGCACCACCATCTGTCTTCAGATCCGTGTAGTAAATGTCCCGGTATGCGGGCCGGAAGGTCGGAAAGTGCTGTCCACTCACGATCGTGACCTGCCGAACAGCGCCGTAAGCGTTCTCTTGGATCATCTTGCGCACCGCCTGATACGCGGGGTGTGCGCGATAGACGTATGCCACACCCACGATCCGATCTGACGTAATACGTTGGAGTTCATCAACGCGATCCATCGACACGCCGAGCGGCTTCTCGATCAGCCACGCGCTTGTGCTGTCTTGGAATGCGATCGCGTGCTCGATGTGAAGGTGTGCCGGTGTCGCGATGACAACCAGGTCCCAATTCATGCTGACAGCTTCGGAAACTGATCTGTAGCCCGTCACACCATAGCTCTTCACCAAACCTTCCCGCCGCTCGTCCATCGACTCGCAAATCGACACCCGACACGGCTCGACCTGCTGAAAGCACCTCAGGTGACGCTCGCCAATAGAGCCTCCGCCCACCACCAACACGTCTAGAGACACGTCCACCCTCCATCGACCATCAGGTTCAAGCCGGTTACATAGGCAGAGGCATCTGATGCGAGGAATACGGCAGCACCCTTCACATCCTCGGTATTCATCATGCGACCAATTGGGCAACGCTTCTCGTATCGATCCACAAACATCTTGGGCTGATCGTTGAAGTAGCCGCCCGGACTGATGCAATTCGCCCGAACGCCCTGTTTTCCGTAGTAGCACGCCAGATATCGTGTAAAGTTGACCATCCCAGCTTTGACGAACGTATATGAGGCTGGCTGCACCATATCCGTTCCTTCGTACATACTCGGGTCGTTCGAGACGGCGCCAAAGATGCTGGAGATGTTGATGATCGATCCGCCTCCCTGTGAAACCATATCCGGGATAAACTGTTGGCAGATTCGAAGCAGCCCGGTATAGTCACCGGATCCTGACAGCCGCATCGCTTCTATCGGTTGCTCCTTGAACGGACCGACGTGGCCACCGCGCGCAATCGCCGCATTCACGAGCACATCCAACCTGCCGAATCGCTCGATCACTTCATCGTGCAATCGATCGATCGAATCGGTGTCAGCGATATCGCACTGCATTCCGTAGGCATCGTATCCTTTGTCGCGCAGCGATTCAGAGTAGTCTGTGTTCGCCTCCAGGTTCCGGGACGCCGTTATCACCGTGGCCCCGGCTTCTGCGAACGCTTCGCTCAGACTGCTGCCAAACAGCGGACCCGCACCCGCCGTGACGAGTATGATCCGATCACTCAGCGAAAACCGATCAAGAATTGCCATTGTCATTCCTTCGTCTAACACTCGTCATCACCTTGCTTTTCCTCATCATTGCACCGTGGTAGTCTGCCCAGAATACGTGATAGCGCTGCCCTGAGCGAACGCCTCATCAGGATGCTATCTCGATCAGAATCCCTACACAATCCCGATCCTCTGCAATTCGCCCTTCAGTTCTTCCATCTCCCTATCACACAGATTGTAGTAGGGCGGGCATCGCCAACGTTCATAGATTCCGAACAACTCGAACACACCGTGAAGCGCCGCATCGAAGCCACCCGGCGAACTTTTCTGGAGATCGAAGAAGGGGTGTTCGAACTCCCGGATAGTCGCAGTGGCTTCTCCCAGGTCATCCGCCTGGATTGCGGACCAGTATCGGTCCGTGATCTCGGGCTTGAGTGAAATAAATATCGACATGAACCCATGACATCCATACGGATGAAGATCCAGGTGATTCTGTTTCTGACCGCCCGAGAACACTGCCCACTCATCCCGGACTAGCAGGGCCATTTTCCGGGCAAACGGTCCCAGCATATCGTCCTTGATCGCCACCACATTCTCGACACGTTCTTTCACGAGTGCCAGCGCCCGAAGCCCAAAAACCTCACCCCGCGGGATAAAGACGTTCGTCACGAACATCACCGGTATGTGCTCAGCGACCCGTGCATAGTGTTCACACAGAGATTCCTCGGTGCATGAAGCAGCCCAATCGGGAGGAAGCACCATATTGCACGTCCGACCCGATCTGCCCGGCATACTGCGCAAATTCGACAGCCTGACGAGTGTTGTAATGCCGGTCTGCGGTCACGACCATCGCGCGTCCAGCGACATGATCGACCACTGCTCGGGAAAGGTCGGCGATATCCGCATCCGACATCGCGATTAGGTGGCTATCTCCTGCAGTCAGCAGCATCGTCTTGCTGCCTGCTTTGGTGTTCAAATCGAGTGTGCATATCAGACCATCGCAATCGATCGCACCGTCACGAGTGAACGGTGTCCGTATCGACGAGATCGGTCCTGTCAGGGCTTCCCTTACTCGATCACGATCTATCACTTGACTGTCCCAATCGTTAGTGTTGGCGCGTGCCAACATGCAGGAGTTTGCGTGGGAAAGCGACACCCGTCTGAACCGCCTCATCCATACAGGTGAGCCTCCTGGCGAGCCCCACAGCCTGCTTCGCTTACACGGCC
>CAYYGZ010000003.1:40587-54601 GCA_964471275.1 uncultured bacterium
TCGCATCCGAGAGCAATCTGGACAAGATCTGTTCCGATACTCGATCACGCACTTGGTCCTGCCTGGACCCAACCTCTCGATTAGCTCGACCCGCAGATTCCTCGCTGACAAATCCGTTTTCTGCTTACCTTTTGTTCTCCCGCGGCAGCACTTTCGCGGAGCAAGGTCGTCGAGCTGATGACCCGGTTACCCAAGCAACCTGCACTGTACGAAGGAGGCATCGATGGCAGACCTGCCTAGCCCGTGGGCAAACATAGAGACCGGCGCGCGTGTAAAGGAAGGCGCTCCCGCCATTCAACGTCCGACAAAGGAACAGATCGCCGGGTTCCCCGAGGAAGCCAGCAGCTTGATCGATAGCAGTTGGGCGGCACAGAAGGCGCTGATCGACGAGGACCGGTATGACACATCGTGGCTCGATGGCCAGCATCTTGTCATTGTTGGCGGAACGGGACGCGGGCTCGGTGGTGCCGTATCTATTGTCGCCACGCACAACCTGGATCGCCTAGGTAGTTTGACGGTCATTGGGCGCGACATGAAACGATCGATGGAGTTTGAGTTCGGAACGGCTCTCCAGCAGCGCGCTTCGGACCACGCAGACAAATTCCACTGGCTCAACGACGGCATCTCGATCGAAGGCGACAGCTTCACCGGGATCGTGGAGTTGCTGAAGAACAAGGGTGTGAAAGATGCAATCTATGTGAACGGAGTGGCAGCGGCGAGTTCCGGACTCATGCCCGGCCTGCCCCCGGTCTACGTCAAGGACATCGACGAGGAGGGCACCTACTACTGGCAGTTAACGGAATTGCCGGAACGCAGCATCGAGGCAACACGCAGCTTCATGGGAACACTGACGGTTCAGTTCCCCAATGCGCTCGAGGCTGCTGGCGTAGATGTCGAGGTCTCGGCCTACGCCGACTGGCGTGGAAGTCTCGATCGCGGGAGTCGTGACCCACAATCGCCCACGTATGGTCGCTGGGGGTCCTACTCGACCAGCCTGTATCTGCCGAAGGACATCATCCAGGATGCAACACGGATGGCTTATGCAGACGGCAGGAAATGGATCGATGTCTTCTTCCCGACGATGCGAACACGTGCCCTGCCCTTCATCCCGGGCGGTGTGGTCATGTCTCGTGTCTATGACAACATCCTGAGAAAGTCCGGTGTCGATCGCGTCGACATCCCTGAGTTGGGACTCGGTATGGTGCACCAGATCGGCCAGCGTCTGAACGATAGGGACGACAACCCCTTCCCCCGCCTGGACGCATATGAAGCGCCGTTCGATGAGTGGATCTACGAAGTCCTGAACCTCATCAACGACGACGAGAACAGCAAGTTCTACTGGGAGAACTGGCTCGACTGATCTGTGCCATCACCTGCGACCCTCTTGAGCGTACGAAAAAGGTCATCTCTGGTTCTTGCCAGAGACGACCTTTGTGCTTTCCCCTTGATGTGGGTAGAGGCTTCGCTCGCTCAATACCCCAGCACCTTCAGATATGCCTGAACCGCCGGCCCCAACCCCATGAAGATCGCGTCGCCGATCAACGCATGACCGATCGACACTTCCAGGATCCCAGCAATCGTCACAAACTCGCCCAGGTTGTCCAGATTCAGATCGTGTCCTGCGTTCACACCCATGCCGTTGTCGATCGCCGATTTCGTCCCACCTGCGAACTCCTGGAACACGGTAGCAACGGCTTGCTCTCGATGCGCTGTCGCATACGGCTCCGTGTAGAGTTCGACACGATCCGCGCCGATCTCTGCAGCAATCTTGATCTGATCAGGAATCGGATCCATAAACATCGATACTCGGATCCCCAGATCCTTCAGTTCAGACACGATTGGTTTAAGCTGCGCAACCGTCCGCTCGTTCGACAGATCCCATCCGTGGTCGGATGTGAACGCATTCGGATCGTCAGGCACCAGGGTAGCCTGATCGGGCTTCGTGTTCCGCACGATCTCGAGCCACTCGGGAAACGGGTTCCCCTCGATGTTGTACTCAATTCCTTCAGCCTTCCCCACCAGCTCGGACAGGTCGTAGGCATCACGATTCGTGATGTGACGCTCATCCGGTCGTGGATGCACAGTAATGCCGTGACACCCCGCATCCATACAGACCTGCGCCGCATCGACCACACTTGGTATCCCGATCGTCCGGCTGTTCCGCAGCAGCGCAACTTTATTGACGTTAACACTCAGCTTGGTCATTCGATCTCCTTTTGCAGAGAACGGTCGCGATCAAGAGATCGCCTCCTCTCCTGCACGCTGCTCTTAAGGCTGAAGCCGTGTAATGCTCCATCCGCCTTCAACGGGATCGTATTGGAACCGATCGTGCAGTCGGCTCGGTCGGCTGAGCCAGAACTCGAATCGGGTCGGCGCAACCCGGAATCCACCCCACGTATCAGGAAGTGGCACATCCGAGCCCTCGGGATATTCCTTCTCCAGAACCGTAACCTGATTCGCCAACTCCTCCCAGGTATCAACTGGCGCGCTTTGTGTCGACACGATCGCCGCGAGTCGGCTCCCGTGTGGTCTCGTGTCCCAATATATTTTTGACTCAGTCGGATCCAGGCGGGCGGCGGTGCCTTCGATCCGAATCTGACGATAGAGAGGTTTCCAGTGGAAAGCCAGAGATACCTTCGGATTTACCTGCATGTCTGCTGCCTTCGGGCTGTCATAGCTCGTAAAGAACTCGACGCCTCGCGCGTCGAACCCACGCATCAGGACAATCCGAACAGAGGGCACACCACCCGAACTCACGGTCGCCAATGACATCGCCTCGGGGAGCATGTCGCCTGATCCCCTTGCCATCTCATACCACTTGCCCAGTTCGAGGATCGGATCCTCATCCAATTCTCCGGAATCGACGGCATCTGCTTGGTAATCGATCGTCAAAACATCTCCCTCAATCTCTCATACACGACATCAATGGCGTGAGCAGGTTTCGGCGGTCTGTAACCAAGCCGGAATCTGTTAAGATGCGGTCTTACAATGAAGCATCCCGCGACGACCGGAGTGATCACATTTCGTTTCGCGAGCTGCCAACATAGCTATGACGTGCTGACTCTCGTCGGAAGATCCAGACAGAAATCCCGCTTTTATTCGAGAAGTGGTTATGTCATCCCTTCGTTGCCAAGAATATACCCAAGGCTCAGTGATGGGAGCAGTTTCTTGGTGAGGTTGTTGAGACACGGGATACACAATCTCCATGGGAATCGCTTGTGATCCGAATGTGACGAATATACCATCTTGTCAGAATCACACTCCAGGGACAGAACCGAAAAGGCCATTGGGACAGAGGGAGATTCGGGAATGAAGCGCATTCCGTTCCAGACCGTCCACGCAGAATTCAGACGTGTCCTGCAATCGGTAGGACTCACCGACGTAAAGGCAAATCGCTGCGCTGAGCTGTTCGCAGAGAACACGCGCGATGGTGTCTACTCGCACGGGCTGAACAGGTTTCCAGGATTCGTCCGCGGGGTGCAGAATGGGAAAGTGAGACCCGATGTCGATCCCGTTTGTGCCCAGAAATTCGGCAGCATCGAGCAGTGGGATGGACAGACGGGGATTGGCCTTCTCAACGCGGAAACAGCCATGCAGCGTGCGGTCGTGATCGCGAAGGACAATGGTCTGGGATGTGTCGGGTTGCGGAACACGAACCACTGGATGCGTGCGGGTGCGTATGGGCTCCAGGCAGCCGATGCCGGCTGCATTGGGATCTGCTGGACAAACACGACCATCCTGATGCCTCCGTGGGGTTCTGCTGAAAAGAAGATCGGCAATAACCCATTAACCCTGTGTGTCCCATACCGCGGGGATCACGTGCTGCTGGATATGGCCATGAGTCAGTACTCCAACGGCAAGCTCGAGGTTTTGCAGCGGCGAGGCGAGGAACTCCCCCTGCCGGGCGGTTACAACAGAGATGGCAGCCTCACCACCGACCCGGGCGCCATACTCGATTCCAAACGTGCCTTACCGATCGGCTACTGGAAGGGCTCGGGACTCGCTCTGATTCTGGACTTGATGGCAACGCTCATCGCTGGTGGTGATTCGACCGCTGACATCGGCGCACGTCCCGATGAGACAAACGTCTCACAGGTCTTCATCGCCATTGAAATCGCATCCATCGCGGGCGCACAAATCGTCGAAGACACTGTCGACCACATTGTCCAAGACTTCCAGGATGTCCCGTCCCTTGATGGCGTGAGCCAGATTCGTTACCCTGGCGAGGGAATGCTCGCCACGCGTAAGGACAACCTGGAGAACGGCATCCCGGTCGACCCCGACCTCTGGACAGAAATCCTGGCCATGTAGCGGAGGAAACCGATCATCCCGAGTCTTCTATGTGCCCTGCGCTATGCTTAGCTGACATACAGGTCTGCTGGGAGCTGTACTTGGGTGATTTCGGATCCATATAGACCAGCGAGACTAACCGCGTTGTCAATGGTGATTGAGAGATAGATGACTGATCAGGAACTGTTCGACCACATTGATCCCGTCGCAATTGACATCCACCTTGCGAGGAACGAACTCGCCAGCTACCTGAGAACTCACAAGACGTTCGATCCCTCTGGTGGTGTGACTTCGGACTACGATCGAAAGTTTGCTGATCAACTCATCCGCGGTGAAGTGAATGAGCAGAACATCCCGCACACCTTCGCGGATGGCCGTATCGACTGGTTCTACAATCCGACACGAGAGGACCCGAATCTCCCAATCAACAATGAGTGGCAATGGCAGTTGAATCGTATGAGCTATTGGCCAAACCTTGGCAGAGCATACAGGGCCACGGGAAATGAGAAGTATGCTCAGGCGTTTGTCGCCCACCTCCGATCGTGGGCAGAGCAGTGTCCCCGACCTGACGATCACGGGAACTACGCGCAATCCCCGTGGCGAACGATCGAATCGGGCATCCGAATGGCTCGCAACTGGCCGGACACTTACACTCTCTTTGTCGACTCCCCAAGCCTCACGGATGACGATGTCCTGCTCTTCCTCAAGCTCTGCATCGAGCACGGCAAGCATCTCAGAGCGAATCACAGGGAGCGTGGAAACTGGTTAACCATGGAGATGGCCGGACTCTACACGATCGGCGCAGTGTTCCCTGAGCTCAAAGACGCCAGATCGTGGCGGGCGTATTCAAGCCTGAAGGCCTACGAGGAACTGAATAACCAGTTCACGCCTGATGGTGCACAAATCGAGCTCTCGACAGGGTACCACTGGGTGGCGCTGCATAACCTCATCCATATTCCACTTGTTGCCCGAAGCACGGGATTCACTGAAGAGCTGCCTGAAGACTATCTCGTTCGGGCAGAAAAGGCGTTCGATTTTACGATGCTCATGATGTGTCCTGATGGATCGACTCCGCGAGTGAACGACACGCCGAACCACCAGGACGCCGCGGCCATCCTCCACACTGGAGCCGAGCTCTTCCCCCATCGCCACGACTTTCAGTGGGCAGCCTCGAGCAAAACGGAGGGGTCTCCTCCTCGAGACATCTCCCACGCCTTTCCTTACGCGGGCTACTGTGTCATGCGTTCCAGCTGGCAGACCGATGCGAACATGCTCTGTTTCGACGCGGGACCTACGGGAATCGCCCACATACACCAGGACAAGCTCAACATCGCGCTCTGGGCGTATGGCCGAGAAATGTTGCTCGATACCGGTGGAGGACCGTATGAAAAAAGCAAATGGCGAGCTTATGGCCTGGATACACACTCTCACAACACGATTCTTGTCGATGGTCTGCCGCAGAGACGCCAAGCATTTGCCTCCTCTGAGCCTCTCAAAGATATCACCTGGCGTTCACTGGAAGACCACGACTACGCCGCAGGTGTCTACGAGGATCTGTATGGGGAGACCCGACCAGCTTCACATCACAGACGCATACTCTTCGCAAAACCAGACGTATTCCTCGTTGTGGACACCCTTCTGCCCTTTGACGATGACGAGCACCGATACCAGGCCCGATGGCATTTCAAGGAACCGAACGTCATCCTCGAGCAGACAACCCTGACTGCTGTGTCGACTGACCCTGGTTTGCCAAACCTCGCCGTTGTACCGCTTCAGACGAGAGGACTCACGACCGAACTGGTCTCTGCCCAGGAAGAGCCTGAGCTCATGGGATGGTGGATTCGCAAGAAGGTGGATCCCAAGACGATGCCGGCAGCGACCGTCTGCCACACCGTCAGCGGAAGAGGGATCCAGCAGATGGTGACGTTGCTCTTACCGCTTCGAGAAGACGAACGGAATCCGATCGTAGCAGTGACTCAATCAGATGACTGTGTCACAGAAGTTCGACTGGGTGACCGAAGACGCTACGTATGTGAACACGATCCACAGCCTGAAGGCAATTTGCGATTCACTGAACTGATGGCTGATGAGGCGACGGGACGCAGCATCCACAGCGGCTAGACCCTAGGAGAGAGTTCAGACAATGAAACAGCCATTCAAGCAGGCGCTGAAAGAGAAAGACGAAGTCCTTCTGATGACGACAACGCTGAACGTGACCCGGAGCCAACTGGAGGTTGCCCTGGGTCACGGCGACTACGATGCGGTCTACTTCGACGGTCAGCACCAACCGATCAGCGACGACAAGCTCGTCGAATTCTGCGGGATGACTGAAGAACTGGGTATCGAAGCGCAGATGCGAATCCCGCATACACGCTACACCTATCTGGTGGGTCGATACTGCGACTTCGGTCTCTCATCGATCATGATACCGGAGGTCGTGGACGAAGCATCGGTCCACGAGGCGATCGAATACTTCTACTACGGAACTCTGGGACGACGAAGTTGGGGTGGCATCCAGCGTGCCGGCATGGGTCGCGCCTTCGACATCAGACCCTCGCGTCTGGAGTACGCCGAGTGGTGGAACAACTACGCAGTCCTGGCGATTCAGCTCGAGTCGGTGGAAGCCGTGGCAAACGCACGCAGGCTGGCCGACCGACCGGGCGTCGACTATGTGGCCTTCGGTCCAAACGACCTGTCCTTCAGCCTGGAGCGACACACCGGCTTCCCGTTGAAGACACCCGAGGAATGCTTCAGGAATGTTGCGGAACAGCTGGATCCTGTTGGTATCAAGCGATGTTTGGCGATCCCCGTGCCTCCTGACCAACGCGATAAGTGGCGTGAAGTCGGGATCTCCGTTTTCTGGGAAGACGCGAAATTCTAGCCTGATCTACACGTAAATCCTGATTGCGTGTCCAGTAGGCACCGTCACACCGAGCGCGAGTCCTTTGAGCCTGCCCGAGCGAAGTCGAGGGGAGGTGTGGGTCCCACGTAAGAAAGCAGGTCTAGAGCCCTGTTGTCTAACGAACAGACCTACCTCGGATGCACACAGACACCTCTCTACTCCCTGAACGCCGCGTGACCGCCGGGCAGCATCTCCAGGTCTGCGGCCTCGATCGCTGCGAGCTCTTCCTCGATGAACGCGTCTGCTCTTGCGTTCTCCGCATCCGGATCGCATATCCGTCTGAGTTCGCGTTCCATATCCGCAGCGACATCCGTCTCATCATCGACACGATTCACCAGCTCATCACGATCTGCTTCGATGTCGTAGAGCTGATTTGGCGCCTCGCTGTTGTGTATATACTTCCACTTCCCTTTCCGGACCATGAACCCGCTGCCTCGAGCGCCGTGACCGTGATACTCACTGAAGGTCGCCCGCGTCTCATCGTTGGCTCCCAGTTCCTGGAGCGGCGCGCCGGCCCAGCCGCCAGGGCGCTCAGCACCCGTGGCAGCAAAGATCGAGGCCTGAAGATCCAGTTGGCTGACGGCTGTATGATCGACCTTCCCCTTACGGAAACCGGGTCCTGCCACCATCAGGGGCGCCCGCACTGAATCCTCGTAAAGACTGCATTTCCACCACATCCCAAACTTGCCCAGCATCTCGCCGTGATCCGATGTGTAGACAAAAACTGTGTTGTCAGACAGTCCCGTCTCCTCCAGCACATCCAGAACGCGGCCGACCTGCCTATCGACATAGGTGACACAGCCATAGTATCCACGACGTAGCCCGCGGACGGAGTCCTCGCGAAACTTGTCTGTCTGAAAGTGAAGTCTCAGGTCCTGAGCGTAGGGATGATGTGCTGGCGCTGTCTCCGCCCCGAATTCGGGCAGATCGTCGTGACCCTCATAAAGATCCCAGAGCTCCCGTGTCACATACTGGGGGAAGTGCGGATTGCTGATGTTGATCTCCACTGACCAGGGACGATCGAGATCTCTTCCATTCTGTCGAATCCAGTCGATCCCCGCACCCACCTTGCGGTCGTCCCCTGAAGAAGCCCTCTCCCGTATCCCCCAGCCATCCTGCCTTTCCTTACCGGTTTTCGAGATGATCGGCCGTACCGTCACAGGCTTTCGGCCGAAATTCAGATCGCCAGGACTCCGATACCCCGATCCGTGCATCTCGCTGAAACCCATCTCCTCGACTGGACGAAATCCGTCCACCTTGCCAAACAGGACGGAATGCACGCCCTGGCGGTCCAGTTCGCCACCGTAGCTCGGGGCGTCCACGGGCAGAATGCCACAGTTGTTGTAGGTCTGGATCTCGTGGACCCAGCGTCCCGCCAGGAATGATGACCGTGACGGCATACATAGCGGCGACGGACAATAGTGGCTCTGGTAGACGGTTCCACGATCTGCCAGCCGTTCCAGATTGGGCGTCTGGATAAACGGATGACCTTCCAAGGAGCTGATTCGCGGGTTGTGTTCATCCGACCTCAGAATCACAAAGTTGACGTTCGACATCCTCTTTCCTCTCGTTTCGCCTGAATACGGGTAGAGAATCCTTCGTTCCGACGTTTGATATCACACCATCCACAAAAGAGTGGACAGCCGTTCAGAATCACACTTCTAATAGGTGTCCGTATTCGCACCCAGGCAGCAAGCGAGTCATCGGCCCGGATCACATCTCAACACAGCTGCACGAGGAATGGGCACACCATGCCAAACACATCATTGTCGGATTTGTCACCGAATGCACGTGACCTTGCAGAACAGTCACTTACCTGGTCCGAACGCCTCTGGGATCCGGAAGGAGGTCTGCTCCTGTCTCACCGACCCTCCGACGGCGGCAGTCGACCCAAGCAGGGCGTGCGTAACTCTGTCTGGACAGCCGTCGGCTTCCTCCTGCGCAATGCTGAAGGTGAAACGGACAGGGCAGTCAAGACCATACACGCGATCATCGACGCACAGCTCGACGAGCCCGGCATGCCCTACCACGGAACATTCTACCGATGGATCGGCGAACCGCACCCGCCCGGCATGAACGCCGTGATGTGGAAAGACTATGACCCCAACTGGCGGCAGTTCATCGGCCTGGGGCTGGCAACCATCCTGGAAGAATACGTGGATCGACTCCCGAGCGACCTGGTCGAGCGAATCGAACGGTCACTCGAACTGGCGGTCGTTGGCGAACATCCGGATCGATGTCCTGCCCGTTACACCAACATCGCCCTGATGAAGACGGCCATGAGCTACTGGGTCGGAAAGCGACTGGGCAATCAGGACATGGTCGACTACGGTGAATCGTTCGGACGAGATGTCTACGATCTCTTCAGGCAAACCGACGCTTACGCGGAATACAACTCGCCTACCTACTACGGCACGAACTTCTATGCCCTTGGTTTCTGGCGGCGCTACCTCAGTGAAAGCCCGCTGCACGAGATGGGTGCGTATATGGAAGCCGAACTCTGGCGAGACATGGCGCGATGCTACCACGCCGGCCTGCGGAATCTGTGTGGGCCCTTCACGCGCAGCTACGGTATGGACATGACCCGTTATACGGCGCTCGTCAGCTTGGCCTTCTGGATGGCTTTTGGCAAGAACACCACGCCTTTCCCGACAAACGACCGGAGCCCCACCCGACGTCACGGAATCGATTCCGAATTCGCCTACGGTCCGTGCATGGCGATATACGATTCGAATGCGCCTGAAGACGTGGCCGATGCGTTTGCCGCCTTCGTCGGTCCTCGTCAGAACAGGAAGCAGATCACCGTCGACCCCAGCCGCGTCGCAACCACGTGGATGGAAGACACCTACATGCTTGGTGCCGAATCCAGTGGAGGCTACCATTTCCACAGCTACCAGTATCACCCCGCGACGGCACACTGGCAATGTGACAACGGTGAAGTTGGCTGGCTCCGGCTCAAACATATCGGCCCGATCGATGCGCGTGTCGAGGAGGGCATTATCTCGTTCAGTGCCCCTGTCAGTAAGGATATCACCGCGCGTGAGGGGGACAGCACAACCTTCACCTTTGACGTCTACGCACCCGGACTGCAGATCGACGCTGTTTCCAAGAGTAAATGGAATCTGCCCGGCATGACCATCAGCGTGACAACAGACCTGGAGTCTCCAACGGTTGAACTAGACGAGGAGGTCCTATCGATCACCTACACGGCGAATTCGGGGACCGTTGATTTCGAGCTGACATTCAGCAGAACCCGGCGCTACAAGCAGTCTGTTAAAGAATAGACACCTCTCCCGCATAGGGGATGCCACCATTTCTACTTCCTGTCATCGATCCGTTCCTGTCTCAGCGACGCTCAGCTGGAACTCACCGACTGGATGCGAACTGTGAAATGGAACGGCTGACGTAGAACAGAAACCATCTCCCGCGTAACGGGAGATGGTAGATCGCGACCCGTCGCGATCGGGTGAGGGCCCGCCTCACCTTCAGTTGTCTATCCCTACGCTTCTCTCGATCTCAACGCAGTATACACACCCACCAATACTGGCAGCAGACCGATCAGGACGACGACAGCACCGTTCGCCTGATACCAGAGAATCTCGGCGTCCATCGTCAGTAGACCGTGGGATACGTTGGGCTCGAACACGGAGCTGATGAAATAGGCCAGCAGGTTGAACCGCGTCACATAGCGGATAATGCCTGCTGTGAGGAGGCCCTGGACAACTGTGATGCCCACAATCACGAAACCGTGCGTCAGGTCTTTTGACATCCCGATCTGTTGAATGCAGCCGACACCGATAAAGATTGTGAACACCCACTTCCACTCCTTCACCACACGCTTGACGATCAGCACTGCGGCAACCGTCCCCAGGAACCCGGCCAAACCCGACAGAACATCGTCAACGCCGTTGACCGCAGGCAACAGATCGTGCATCCAGGGCAAAGAGTACGGATTTGTATCACCATACTGAGGAAAGTGGAAATGCTTCACGTGCACGCGGACCGCGGCCACGGCCCGAGGAACCATTACCAGGGCAGCTGCGCCCAGACAACTGTCCAGCAAGAGAGGACCGTATCCCTCCCCCCTTCGGAACCGGCCGAACCAGGTCAGCAGATCGGCGTGATCCGGAACCAGGTCTTTCTGAAGCGCCACAGCAAGGGCAGCGAGTGCGGCCACCAGTCCCGGCACGATCGCTAACATCGTGACGAAGCCAACCGCCTTCAGTCCCAGGAAGGTCGACATTGATTGACTCGTCTTGAAACCGAGAAAGAAGGTAGGGATCCCGTTGATCTGACCGATCACCTGTGAGATGGCAACGAGCACACCGATAACGATCGCACCCCGCCAGACGATGGACCCGTCCCGGTAGTATCGGAAGAAATAGGTTGTGCCAAACACGACCAGTGCGACCACGCAAAGAATGCCGACAACACCAACGACTGCCTCTTTGACACCGTTCTCTCGGAACTCACGCAGAAAAGTCTCGGGTGCTTTGAAGCCGAATGACGCGCTTCCGATCGAGTCGCCCTGCACACCGGCCCTGACACGAAACTCTCCCTCGCCGACGCGCTCGGTGAAGCGTTCCCAGACGAACGAATGATCGAGTCGATGCTCCCGCTTGTCGGAGCTCGCTTCTATCCTTTTGAAGAGGGTTGTGTCCGTTACGTCGAGGTTGAAGTGTCTGGACAGAGCGGACACCGCAATCCCCTGAGCTTCCTCAGACGACAGCTCGGCACCGGGAAGGTTGTCCGGCAACACACGCTGGAATGATGCCAGTTTACCCGTCGGCTCAAGGGCCACCCGAAGCTCAGTCTTATCGAGAGGCATGAAGGCCCGGTATTTCCATCGTCGTGGTGTGAGGTAGGCGGTCACCAAAGAGTCCGCACGAGCGACACCCACGCGCTGGGTCAGATACGCAAGCTCGTCAACCCCGAGCGCGTCCCAGTAGTTCGCATACTCGTATCGGCCCTCGAGCTCCCAACCCAGATCGTCCAGAACAGCGTTCGCTCGCGTGATCACCTCCCTATGATCGATCGATACAACCAAGGTCTCCTTGCCCAGCCGAGGTGTATCCAAAATCTGGATCAGGGCTAGACTCGAAACGAATGCGGCCGCCGCGACCAATCGCTGAGTCGCTGTGAGCACATACGTATTCGCGGACACAGATACTGAGGTTGGAACATCGGAGACGCTCCGCTCAGTGGCCGCTGGCGGCAGGGGATTTGCCTGCTCGGGATCTTCCTCGTCCTCCGTTTCGGCCACCCCCCTCCTCCGCAACGCACTTCCAAACGCGATCAGAACGGGGATACAGAGTAAACCGATCACCACGATACCGGATGTCTGGAAATAGAGACTCGACGACCGAAGCATCGGGAAAGAACTGACGAAGGCGTTGTAGGCATAGTGAGCGACAATCGTCGTCCAGATCCCCCAGCGAAGGAAGACATAGCCGAAACCGATACCGACGATGGTCAGCTCGATCCCCCGTGTGTAGATCGGCTCAACGGGGTAGCTGGAGTGGAGGAACCCCCAGACCAGGGCAGGGATCAGGACGGCCAACCACCTGATCTTCAACCACCTGAGCATCAACGAGACCGCCAGGAGCCGGAAGAAGAATTCCTCTTGTGCCGCTGCAGAGAGACCAACCAGAAGTGGGTATGCCCAGGGGAATGTTGTGCTGAAGGCGTTGTCGTATTCGATCACATATGCTGGAGACCACACACCGAACAGCTCGGTCCCGAGATAGTAGAAAAGGATCAGGAACCCGAGCATCGTGCCTGCCAGACCATATCCGATCAGCGTTGATCGCACATACTGCCCAGTCACGAGGTTCTTCAGTGAAAGCCGTGAATAGAATCTGCCCAAACCGAACACATCACGAGTAATCCAGGCACCGGCAGTACCGCTCAAAGTGACCACCGCACCGGAGAACACGGAAGCGAGCGTCAGGACCAGGATGATCATGACATAGAACGACGTCATGGACATGATCGTGCTGTAGTTGTACTTGAGCAACGGAAGGGAATTTATCTGTGCGAGAAGCACTACAGCGAGGACGGCCATACCCAGGATCGTACTGGATCGCCACTGCAGGCCACCCGCACGATACCGCTGAGCGAGAATGACCAGGGCCGCGATACCGAGTGCAACCCAGCAGACCATGAAGACCGATGTCAGAAGACCGGCCTGTGATCTTGTCTTCTCGAAGGCGCGTTTGAATGTCTCGGGAACGTGCAGGAATTCCCGGAACCCACCGACACGATCTCCCTGCACAGTGACCGTCATCCGGTAGTGCCCGTCATCGCCGACTGCAAAATCCGTCTTCCGATACGTGAACGTATGGTCTGTTCTCGCAGTATGTTCTTCACTCGATCTTTCGACCTCTTCCCAGGTATCTCGGCTGAAATCCTGTGTCTCAAAGGCAAATGACTCGGCTATGGCTTGCGCATCCGATTCCGTGAGACTCGCGCCGGCATCCTCGTCCAGGATTCGATGATCGTAATAAACAACGCGGCCGCCCGGATCGAGGTGAACGTGGACCTCTTCCTTCTCGAGCGGCTGATACCAACGTATTTGCCATTTATATATTGAGACCCATTCTCTCGCGAGCCGATTGGTCTCCTTCAGACCGACCGATTTCTGAAGGAAGATTTGCGACATCATGTCTGGCGCGAAGATCTGCGCGTTCTCGAACACACTCAAATCGTGTCCTCGGGAGGCAGCATAGGACTGCGCCTCCGAAAACGCTTCGTCGCGACTGATCTTGAAATCGAGCGATGCCACCGGTATCGCATGATCGTAATGATTCAGGAACGCCCAGA
>CAYYGZ010000004.1:0-13109 GCA_964471275.1 uncultured bacterium
AGATACAAAACACTTAACTCACTGTCTACTAAATCGGGAAGATCATACAGGGGGAATTGGGGAGATAGGTATTAGGAAGTGAGTTGTTCGGGAGCTGACGGTGGATTCTTGACAGGGGGAAGGCGGCTGCTATATTCGACGCGGCCATACCTAAACGAGAGCGTCACCGGAGGATATCCCGATGGATGTGTGCGAGGCGATTACGTCGCGGCGAAGTGTCTTCAAGTTCAAGCGTGAGCCTGTTCCGAACGATGTCATTGAACGCGTTTTTTTATACGGGTGCTGGGCGCAGAATCATCATCTGACGGAACCGTGGCGTTTTGTGGTTCTGGGTCCCGAGACGAAAGAGGCTCTGGCCAAGCGGTATGCCGAGATCCAGCGAGAAAAGGCGGGAGATGATGCGGGCGAGGCGGCCAGGCAGGCACTGGCAGATGCGGGATACGAGAAGTTCCACTCGAAACCGACGATCGTCGCGGTATCGTGTGTACAGGATGGGAACGATACGCAGAATCGTGAAGACTACGCAGCAGCGTGTTGTGCGATACAGAATGTTGCGCTCGCGGCGTGGGCTGTCGGCATAGGGATGCAGTGGACGACGGGACCGGTTACGCTGGAGTCGGAGACCTACAAGCTGCTTGGGATGGATGAAGAGAAGGAGTATATGGTCGGGTTTATGTATACGGGGTATCCCGAAGAGGTGAGAGAAGGGGCGCGGAAGGAGTTGGGGGAGGTGCTGCGGTATACGGAGTGAGGCGGAGGCAGCAGTAGAATATCGAACGCCGGATGTCGAATATCGAATTGAGGTGGCGAGCTTAGCATCCAGAGCACGGTGTGTAGAGGGACCTAGCAGCTACAGCTGAGGCCCCATCGGGAGTGTCCGATAGGGCCTCGATTGTGTACGGGGGTTAGGCGCCCTCAATGGGCAGCTTCGAGCCCTCACCCGGTTCACGAGAGGATGTGAACCGCCCTCTTTCACACCCCTTAGCTGAAGCTTCGGTGGCGCAGGCCCGCGGGAGAGGGAAGCGGGTTCTTTGGGACAGTTGTTGGGAGACAAGCTCTTTCGTCTCTGCGCCTCCGCCCCTCTGCAGCTTTAAGTGTCCGACGTTCTTGCCTCAATCCCGGCCATATCTTCGATGACGGTGAGTAGACCGGAGTGGTCCAGTTCAGAGCGATCTTTGACCATCGCGGTGTTGAAGAGTTCGTGGACGACGCTGGTGACGGGTAGCGGGACGTTGTATTCGTTTCCTGTCTTCATGATGATGTTGAGATCTTTGTAATGCAGGCGGATCCGGAATCCGGGGTCGAAGTCGCCGCGGACCATTCGGTCGCCGCGGTTTTCGAGGACGCCGCAGCGGGCGAGGCCGCCACCGAGGACGTCGACGATGCGCTGGGGGTCGACACCGGCCTTGGCGCCGAGGGTGATCGCTTCGCTGACACCGGCGATGGTGACGGCGACGAGGACCTGGTTGCAGGCTTTGACGATCTGGCCGGCACCGAGGGGGCCGCAGAGGACGCACTTGCCCATTATTTCGAAGACCGGTTTGACTTCGTTGAAGGTCGCTTCGTCACCACCGACCATTATCGACAGGGCGGCGTTCTGTGCGCCGACATCGCCGCCGCTGACGGGACCGTCGAGACAGCGGACAC
Organism: uncultured bacterium; assembly: GCA_964471275.1. Taxonomy (GTDB): domain Bacteria; phylum Latescibacterota; class UBA2968; order UBA2968; family UBA2968; genus UBA2968. The sequence continues at coordinate 1,648 of CAYYGZ010000004.1, forward strand.
CTTTCTTTGCCAGTTCCTCGCCGACGGAGACGGCTACGCTGGGTGCGATGGTACTCATATCGACGTAGATGGCACCGTCCTTGACGCCTTCGATGATCCCGCCTTCGCCCAGGGCGGCGGCTTCCACGTCAGGGGAGTCGGGGACCATTGTGATGATGAGGTCGCTCTTCTCTGCGACTTCGGCACAGGCGTTTGCTTCTTCCGCTCCGGCAGCGACGATTTCAGCGACGGCGTCACGGTTGATGTCGTGGACTACGAGCTCGTAGCCGGCGTTGAGGAGGTGCTTGGTCATTGGGCGGCCCATAATGCCGAGGCCGATGAAACCGATTTTGGGTTTGGACATTTTCTACTCCTGTTAAGATCAGGGACCCGGATACAGGGAACCACGATTGGACACGGAAAACACGGATGAGCGCGAGTCGCCACGCGTCAGGCGGGAACGGACACCGTGCTGATGATCGGAGGCGGAATTTATGATGGGTGAGGCGTCTTTACAAGTGGATTGGCATCACCTGTTTTGCGTCCAGGTACAGAAGCACAAGGGTGAGGGTCTCGCATAATGATGGAAGGCTGCCCAGGTTCCTGCCCGGGACTGTCGTACTATCTGCTCCCCTGAGCCCTCGTGCCCGTGGGCGCCGAATCACAACTCAATCACTGGAATATCCAGGTTCAGAGTTAATATTGCCTGTGCAGGCAAATTCTATACTAAATGCCCGATATCCGGCGTTTTGAAGTGATTGGAGGCTGTGAGCTTTACGGATTTTGGGGCCAATTGCGTACACGCCCTGCTGAGATCCACAGGCGCATTGGGGGGGGCTGTCCATCAGGAATCGGGTCGAATGTGCATTGCCAGCTGAAGAATTGTAGGCAAATTGAGGATCGGCGGTCGGGTGTAGGTTGTGGGTATCCTCTGGCTCCGTGAGAATTACGTCGAGGTGTCTTGGTGTTGAGGAGAATTGAATGAAGATCGCAGTACGGTATTCGGCCATCGGGAAGGATTATACCGGCGAGTTGGACGTTGCCGTAGACGAGACGGCACTTGTCCTGGTGGATACGTGGAACTGGCACGACCCGGAGGAAGACGAGGAACCGCCGTCATATCTGCGGAGTTCGGAAGCCTGTTTGAATGCTTGCCGAGAGGCGGGGATGACAATCATACACGCGCCCAACAGGCCGGTGACCCACCGGTATGCGCAGCACGAGGTGATCGAGGAGGAAGCGGAGCCGTTCAAGGAGAAACGATATCTACCCGAACATATGGCCTGGCCGCCGCGGGACAGTGATGTGCATCAGCAGGCATCGGCCCTGCGCGATGCTCACCAGATGAGCGAAGCGGAACGGCAGGCTATGTTCGACAAGCGGACCATCTCAAAATACCTGCTTCCGGAAGACGACGAGCTGGTCATCTCGACGCACAATGCGTTTCGGTATGCGCTCTGGAAACGGGGAATCAAGCTGCTCATATATATAGGGGGAGCTCTGAACGAGTGTATGCTTCACCGGGATACCAGTCTCAACTATATCGTGGGGTCAGACAGCGGGAAGTCCAACTTCACGGCGGTGGTGCTCGAGGATTGTGTGTATGCGATGCCTTCGGAGAGCCGGACTGCGGAGGAGAATGTGGTGGCGATGCTGGAGTACTACCGGCGGAAGATTGCGTTTACGGCGCGTTCGACGGATCTAGGATTGGGGTGATCCATACTGTGTTTCTAGGCTCAAACTGATCGTTGGCTTGCACCTACTCGACAAAGAGTGGTGCAGACGTGTCGGGCACAATACCAGCAGCCACCGCACGCTCGATCAGGTCCCTGATCGCCGTCTCCCCATCCTCACCGTAATCGATCGAATACTCGTTCACATACAGATCAATGTGCTGCTGCATCACGGCTTCATCCATCTCCTGCGCATGCTGCCGGATGTAGGGCTTTACGACTTCCGGGCACGCATAGCCGTACTCGACGCTCGCCTTGAGTGATGCGTCGATCCTGCGAATCAGATCGGCACCCAGGCTGCGTTTTGCGAGGATTCCGCCGAGCGGGATCGGGTGCCCCGTCGATTCTTCCCACCATTCGCCCAGATCGACCACCTTGCTGAGACCATATTCCGAATAGGTGAACCGGCTCTCGTGGATAATGACACCCGCATCCACTTCACCCGATTCGCAAGCCGGCATGATTTTGTGAAACGGTTTAACTACGAAATCCACGAGGCCGGGACTGTGAAGTCGCAACAGCAGGGCAGCGGTCGTGAGTTCGCCCGGGATGGCAACGCGTTTGCTCGACAGATCGGAAGGGGAGAGCTCCTCTTTCGATATGACCAGGGGGCCGCATCCTCTCCCAAGCGCACCACCGGACCGGAGAAGGCAATACGACTCCTGAAAATGCGCAAACGCGTGGAACGAGATCTTCGTCGTGTCGAGTTCAGAACCGATGGCGAGGCGGTTGAGGGTTTCGATGTCTTCGAGTACTTCTTGAAATTCGGGTGCGCCCTCGATCTTGCCGTGAACTAGGCCGTAGAAGATGAAGGTGTCGTTGGGGCAGGGGCTGTAGCCCAGGGTCAGTGGCATGGTTGAGATGCTCTCAGAGATCGGGGCGAGTACAGAGTGCGGAGTGTAGAATTCAACGTTTGAGGCAGACCGAGCACTGGATCGGGGAAGTGATCACAAGGTTCGGATGAACGCCAGCGCTGCGGACTGTGCGGCTGCGGAGGCAGCAGGAATTTTCCATTTCGAGAGATCCCGGGCGCCGACGATGTTGCTGATGCCGCGGATCTCGGCGAAGGGAACTCCGTAGAGGCAGCACACCTGAGCGGCCGCGGCGCCTTCCATGTTTTCGCACAGGGGGGCGAATCTCGTATCCAGAAGTCCTGCCTGGTCGTCCGTTCCCGTGACATTTTGCACGGTCAGAAAGGCACCAGACTCCACGCGGCAACCCAGATCGAGGGCGGCCTCTCGAGCAGCCGCTTGCGCGGATTTGCACGCTGAGTCGTCCATCGGAATCCGGTTGTAGATCGGGGGATCACCATTGATCTGCGGAATGCCGATCGTTTCGCCGTCAGACCATCCATCTGCTTCAATGACTCCGAACTCTCCGTGTATCTCTTCAGCAGCCACCGCCAGGTCGCCGATCGCGAGTTGAGATGACGGGAATGCGCCACCGATACCGATCTGAAGGACACACGATGCTCCCAGGTTCTCGATGACAACCGTCAGTGCCTGAGCCGTGTTGACGGCTCCGATACCCGTTTCGACAAGCGCGGTCTTCTTCCCCAGGATCTGGCCGAGCATAACCTGGCGTTGGGATATGACCGTAAGTTCGAGACCGCCGAGCGATTCGCGAAGCGTCTGCTGCTCAAATGCGGCCGCGGTGAGAACGACAAGCTCCAAATTCCCTGATTCCACTTGATCCCTTTCCCTGTATTGTCTTCCTTCTTTCGCAGCTTCTGTTCAGCAGCCCAGCTCTTCGGCGAGTGATTCGAGCTGCTGCAGGCCGTAGGCGAGGGGGTTGTTTCCAAGGACCGGGTCGATGCTGCCGAGCGCGGTCATATTGCCGCTGAGCCTTCGACTGCCGATACAGTTGAAGCCGATGACGTCCGCGAGTGCCGACATAGCCGCGTAGTACGCCGCCGCCGCTCCATAATGGTTGCTGTTGCGGGCGTGTTTCAGTCCGACGCCGGAGGCTTTCGCCTTCTGAATCGCAATACGGTTTGGGTGGTGTGAGACGACTTGTCCCAGACCCGAGTCGCCATCGATGTGTGCGTAAGCGGGTCCTTCCCGGACTGCCGTGATTTCGGGCTTCGGTTTGATCTCACTGTTCAGGATCTGACGGATGTATCCGACGATGCCTCGGGTTCCGTGAGAGTGGATTCCTCGGAGGTCTGCTTCGATCTGGATGTCCACGCAGATTCGCACGTCTCCGGAAGGCACACTCGCAGCTTCGAGAAGCCGAACGCATAGACGGGTAAGGTCAGCCTGGGATATGTTTGTAGTATCAGCCATCGGAACGATAAGATATCACGGTGCATTGACTGGTCCAAACCGGACGGGCAGTGGCACGAATGATGAGGAACGAATCAGGTGAGTGAAGACGCGTTTACGCTGACCGGGGCGGAAGTACTGCTGCCAGGAGGGACGATCGCTCGTCGAAGTGTGCGTGTCGACGGCGCGACGATTACTTCGATTCTCCCGGCCGAGGCGGTCGTGACCGGACGATCCATCGACGCCTCCGGATTTACCCTGTCCCCTGGCTTTGTCGACATTCACCTGAATGGGGGTGGAGGAGCGTCTTTTGAGTCGGCCGACGAAGGCGCTTTCCGTAGGGTGATCGAGACAGGTTTTCAATATGGCACGACAAGTGTCGTGGGTGCGATCAATACGGCAACGCGGGAAGGTCGTATCACGCAGCTCGAGGCATTGAGCCAGTTCAGCGGCAGGTACGCAAGCTGTCTGCTCGGCGTGCACCTGGAAGGTCCCTACTACAGTCCCGGCCAGCGAGGGGCCCACCATTCTGAGTGGATCCGTGTGCCCGATCCGGCAGAATATGGCGTCTGGTTGGATCGATTCGGTGACCTGATCCGCGTGGTAACGCTTGCGCCCGAGCTGGTCGGTGCGATGGATCTTGTTCACACGCTTAGCGGAGCGGGTATCGTGCCCTCGATCGGTCATACGATGGCAACCGACGAGCAGGTGGATGAGGCGATCGAAGCAGGTGCGAGGCTGGTGACCCACATTTACAACGCACAATCTGTCTACACGAGAACAAACAGCAGCAAGCACCTCGGTGTCGCCGAGATGGGTCTGCTACGCGATGAGCTGACCGTCGAGATTATCCCGGACAACCGACATTTGACGCCGAGAATGCAGGAGCTTATCGTGAAGACGAAGCCGCACGACCGGGTTTGTATCACGACGGATGCTATGGAAGCGACAGGGCAGGGACCCGGAACCTACGAAGCCATGGGCGGTGTGGTGTGGGTGGATGAAGAGGTGGCCTATCGGGAGGATCGGAAGCGACACGCCGGGTCGATTCTGACGATGGATCGCGGTGTGCGGAACATCGTGCGTGCAGGGGCGGGTGTCGCGTCAGCACTTCGGATGGCGACGGAGGTTCCTGCGCGGACGATCGGGGCCGGTGACCGGAAGGGGATCCTTGCAGAGGGGGTGGACGCGGATCTGGTGCTGCTGAATGACAAACTGGAGGTGGTGACTACAATGTCAAGAGGCGAGGTGGTCTATGCGGCAGAAGCGTCACCAATCCCGGGGGGCGCTCAGTCCCCCTGAATCAATTGATGCGTGTCCCGCGCGATGACCCATTCTTCGCGAGTCGGGATGACCATTGCGACAAGACCCGACTCCGTGCAGGTGATGATTCGTTCCTGTTCGGAAACAGCGCCGTTCAGCCTGTCGTCGAGCTGAATGTTCAGACCGGAAAGCCATTCGACGATTCTCTTGCGTACGTTCTGTGCGTTCTCTCCGATTCCTCCTGTGAAGACCACGCCATCGGCCTCCGTCAGGATGCTCAGGAATCCTCCGATCGCCTTCGCGATCTGATAACAGAACACCTCAATCGCCAACTTCGCTTCCGCGTTACCCGCCGCAGCCGCGGCTTCGATCTCCCGCACATCGTTCGACACGCCCGATAGACCCAGAAGACCGCTCTCACGATTCAGGAGTGTATCAACCCTTTCCGGCGTATAACCAAGATGTTCCTGTAGGTGCAGAACGAGTGCGGGGTCGAGATCACCTGAACGGGTGCCCATCGGGATCCCGGCCAGCGGGGTCAGTCCCATGGTCGTATCAACCGATTTCCCGTCCTGAATCGCGGCTGCCGAGCTCCCGTTTCCCAGATGACAGGTCACACCCGTGAAGGTCAGCTTGCCCAGTACCCCCGCAGCTCTTTCTGCCACATATCGATGTGATGTTCCGTGGAAGCCGTATCGCCGGAGCCGGTGGTCTTTGTAGAGCGTCGTCGGTATCGCGTAGCGGTAGGCGTGTTCCGGGAGGGTCTGGTGGAACGCGGTGTCGAAGACCGCAACCTGGGGCTGATCGGCGAATTCGTTGCGGGCTGCCCGGATCCCTTCGACGTGGGTCAGGTTGTGCAGAGGGGCGAGTGCGGCAAGTTCCGCGATCCCGTTCTCGACTTCATCATCAATGCAGACCGAATCAGAGTAGGTTTCGCCGCCGTGTACGATGCGATGCCCGATGCCCTGTATGGTGTCGCCCGGTATGTCCGCCAGCACGTTGGTTGCCACCCACTCGACGGCTTCGGTGTGGTTGATTGCGTGTAGCGGCTGCTTCGAAGCACCGTGCGGTCCTCGCCAGTGGGCATCTGCCTGGGGGGCACCGATCCGCTCAACGGAACCGGTCGAGATGACCTCTCCCTCCGGCATCTCGAACAGGGCAAACTTGAGCGATGAACTGCCGCAGTTGAGTACGAGAATTCGCATGATTCGTGGTCAGGGCAGTAGAAGCGAGGCGGCAGCCGTGTCGAGCAGGAAGGTGCAGTCCGGATGCGTCTGCAGAAAACTCGCAGGGCAGTCCGGGGACACAGGTCCGGCGATCGCCTCCGCGACAGCCTCGGCCTTGTTGGCGCCGTAGGCGAGCAGCACGATACGGTCGGCCGACAGGATGGTGCTGATGCCGGCGGTTAGTGCGCGGCGCGGTACGTCTTCTGCACGATCGAAGAACCGGCTGTTCGCGGTGATCGTCTCCGGGGCCAGATCGACAACGCGCGTGGTTGAATCCGGGTCGCATCCGGGTTCGTTGAACGCAACGTGGCCGTTTGACCCGATACCCAGCAGCCAGTGATCGACGCCGCCTACATCCCTGATGGACTGTTCGAACCGCAGACACTCCTCGTCCAGGTCGTCGGCGTCGCCACGCGGAATGTGCGTATCGGACCGGTCAATGTCGATATGATCGAAGAGGTTCTCAGCCATGTAGGCGTGATAGCTCTGTGGGTGATCGGATGCCAAACCGGCGTATTCGTCCAGGTTGAAGGTTTCGACCTCATCGAACCTCAGTCCGTTCTGATGTCGCTGCACAAGTCCTCGATACGTATCGAGAGGTGTAGAGCCAGTGGCAAGACCCAACACACAGTCTGGAACAGACGTGATGAGGTCGGTGATCATCCCGCACGCGGTTTCAGCAACCTGCGCAGGAGAGGCGAGTATTTGGACATTGACGTTCACTTGCGTGCCACAACCTTTCCCGGGCGGGCCGGTGTGGGTGAACCGTTCCGTATGACCGGCACACCATTGACGATCACGTGAGGGATCCCGACGGGCGCCAGAGAGGGTTTCTCGAACGTTGACTGCGCGGCTACGTCGTCAGGGTTGAAGATCGCAAGATCCGCGGCAAATGCCTCCCGGATTATGCCGCGATCACCCAATCGGAATCGCGTGGCGGGAAATCCGCTCATCTTGTAGATTGCATCCTTCAGCGAGATGGTGCGCCTATCGCGGACGAACTCACCCAGGACCCTTGCGAAGCAGCCCTGCGATCTTGGATGGGAATGCGCGACGTTGTATATGCCGTCGCTTGCGACCATCATTCGCGGATGTGCGATGGTTCGGTTGACGGTCCTGTTGGCTTCGTCGGGCGGAACCTGCCAGGGAAAGATAAAGCCCTGGTAGCCATCCTCTTCGAGAATCAGGTCATATGCGAATTCTTCTGGCAGTTTGCCAGCCTTCTCGGCGATATCGACCAATCTTTCACCCACGTATCGCCCGGTTTTGGTGAAGCCGACGACCTGGTCACATCTCCCCAGCCAGTTTTTCATCTCCGGCAGGGCCGCTGCCCTTGTCTTCGGATCCTCGAGCCGATTGAGCACCTCGCCCGGACTTCCCTGCTGCATCTCTATCGGCAGCATCATCGTCATATGCGTCATACCGGCCGAATACAGGTAGGCCTCGAAAGTGAGATCGACACTGTCCCGATCAATCTCGTCCAAGAGTGCACCACTCACATCGTCGACGCGTTCGTGTGAGATGTGGACGGGAATCCCGGCTGCCCGAGAGAGTTCGATCGTTTCACGCCAGGCCGGTTCGCGGCCGATCGTGTGGTATCGGATGTGTGCCGCGTAGATGCCGTCGTATTCGGCGGCGGCCCTGCATAGCGCGACGAGCTCACGGAAGTCGGCGTTTGCAGTCGGTTGGTAGTCCAGCCCTAGGTTGAGGGCACAGGCGCCAACCTCCATCCACTCGCGCGTGATGTCTGACATCCTGATGAGCTCATCGTTCGTGGCAGGACGCGGATCCCAGCCCATAACTTCGAGACGAACGGCGCAGTGGGGAACCTGGGGCACGACGTTCGAAGGCGTCGTGCGGTCAAAAAGATCGAGGTAACTCTGGATGGTAGGCCATTCGGGCACGACGTCAGTTTCACCGACACCAAAGCGGGTGTATTCCCACATCTCTTCTGCCTGTTCGCCCGTAAGCCGCGCCCAACCAAATCCATCGGGTGCCATCAACTGAGTCGTGATGCCTTGCCTGACCTCGCCGTACTGGTCCGGTCCCCCCAGGAGTGCGATCTCACCGTGAACGTGGACATCGATGAATCCGGGCGATACCACGAGTCCAGCGGCGTCGATCACGTCGTCGGACTGCGCCGCGGACAGGTCGCCCACTGCCTCGATCTTCTCACCCCGTATACCGACATCGCCCAAGTAGGGCTCGTTCGTACCCGTCCCGTCGACGATGGTGCCGTTCCGAATGATGAGATCAAAGCGCATTACAGTTGTCCTCTGCCCGGTATCTTCCCGTCACACCGTCTCGCCCTGCCGAAGCTTCAGCGAAGGCGGGAGCGCGAGTCGAGGTGTAGGAATAGTCGGTCGATCTACTGTTCTGCTGTTGCCGGGTCTCGACTGGCGCTTGACCTGACGGCGTCTGATCTGGCCTATGGCTATTGCCCGGAATCGTCCCCGACACGCGGCCCAGGCACTATGCACCACCCTTGACGGCGATCTTGATCGCATCCGTACCGTCGAGCGTGTAGCCTGCGTGCAGAGCATTGAAGCCCTCAGCGACCCGCTCCAGAGGAATGATGTGACTGACCAGGTCCTCGTAGGGGTAGTCCTGCTTCTCGAGAACCGGGAGCGCACGGACGAAGTGTTCGGGCCGGCTCGCCCACACGGCTTCGAAGGTCAGGTTCTTGCGCATGAACATCGTGTTCGGGTTGCATTCGAAGGTGCCCACATCCACAAAGTGGCCCATTTCCACGTAGGTACCGCTTTGCGTCAGGTAGTCGAGACCCTCGGGAATGGCACCGAGGAAACCGGCACACTCAAACACGACGTCCGCGCCCTCTCCTCTCGGCGTGTTGTCCCGTACGATCTGCTTGCGCTCCTCGGGATCCGGCACATCGGTGATATCGATGGTGAGGTCGGCGCCCAGCTTCTTGCCGAGCTCGAGACGTCCGGGGGGGCCACCGATTAGGATCAGACGACCGGCTCCGCTGAGTTTTGCGCAGACCAAGGTTAGGAGTCCGATCGCGCCTGAGCCCTGGACGACGACCGTGTCACCGAACTGCATCCCCGATCGCATCACGCCGTGTACGCCGATCGTGAAGGGCTCGGTGATCACGGCAACTTCCGGTGGCATCGAGGTCTTGAGGAACACGGTGTCGGGGTTCCACAGGAAGATGTATTCCGCGAACCCGCCTCGCAGGTGCGGAAGCTCTTCCGACTGAAGAAATCCGTATGCGCCCTTGTTGGTCCCCGGTACGAGGATCACGCGATCCCCTTCCTCGATGGGCTGTCCGAGGTGATCGGTCGTCACCCCCGCACCGAGCTTGTCGATGATCCCGACGTTCTCGTGCCCGAGGATGATCTCACCGCAGAGACGCTGATGTTCCCAATTGTGCAGGTCGGTCCCGCAGATACCGCCGAGTTCCTGCTTAAGCAGTAAGGTTCCCTCGGTTACCTCGGGGATCGGATACTCACGAACTTCGAACTGCTCACCGACCATGATGGTCGCTTTAGCTTTTGCAGCCATCGTTACTCCTCGATTCCGCCCCGGTCGATGCTTCATCGATGTGTCCCGAGATCAGGTCCGGCAGAGGAGAGGCGGGTTCTCTGTCAGGACCTGTGTCTCGCATCTTTTCAGGTTGAGATTCGTCTATCGGCTAGGCGTTCGGGTTTCTGCCGAACAGTGCCAGGTCCGAGTCGACCATCTCCCGGATCAGGCTCTCGAAGGTGATGTCGTTCTGCCAACCCAGCTGTTCGCGCGCCTTGGTCGCGTCACCGACGAGGAGATCAACTTCCGCCGGTCGCAAGAAACGTTCGTCGATCCGCACATAGTCTTCCCAGTTCAGATCAATGTGAGAGAAGGCGAGTTCACAGAGTTCGCGTATCGAGTGCGTCTTGCCCGTGGCGATTACGTAGTCGTCTGCTTCCTCACGCTGCAGCATCATCCACATGGCTCGGACATACTCACGGGAATGGCCCCAGTCCCGCTTTGAATCCAGGTTTCCGATCGCCACGTGGTCGGTCATCCCGTATTTGATGCGGGCAACGTGTGACGTGATCTTCCGGGTGACGAACTCGAACCCGCGACGGGGGGACTCGTGGTTGAAGAGAATCCCGCTCGACGCGTGCATCTCGTATGCTTCCCGGTAGTTCCTGGTGAGGTCGTAGCCGGCCACCTTGGAGATTCCGTACGGCGAACGGGGGTGGAAGCGCGTGAGCTCAGACTGCGGCACCTCAGCGACCTTACCGAACATTTCACTCGATCCAGCGAAATAGAATCGGCAATTCGGCTGCAGGTCGTGCAGGGCAGCGAGGATGTAGTGGGTACCGTTGATGTTCGTGTTCAGAGTCGTGAAGGCATCCTGAAACGAGGTCGCGACAAAGCTCTGGGCGGCGAGGTGGTAGCACTCGTCCGGCTCGGTCCTGCGAACAACGCTGTAGATACTCGGAAAGCTCTCCATCGACGCCGGATGCAGGACCAGGTCGTCTGCGATGTGCTGTATCCGGGACATATGGTGATCGGGATCTTCTATCGCCACGCGTCGGATGATGCCGTGAACCTCATATCCCTTCTCCAGGAGCAGCTCGGACAGGTAGGAGCCGTCTTGACCGGTGATCCCGGTTATCAGCGCTTTAGGCACAGGCTGTATCCTCTCAATGCAGGTGTTGTTTGGCTTTCAGGTCGACCGTTTATGCCCAAGGTGTGATGATCGGCCTCTTCGAAGTGCACGCCGTCCTTGTCGCTCGTTTCGATAACCGCTCCCACGTCCAGAAGTTCGACGCCCTTTTCCTCGGCAATCGCCTTGTATCGATCGCTGGATTTGCGCGATTTCTCGACTCCGCCCTCATACGTCTCTGCGAACTCGGTCAATCGCCCAAGCGGAGGCGGCGCCATCAGGAGGAGGTCTGGATGACGTCCATTGCGTCCCGTGTCGCTTTTCAGAACGATATCAGCACAGTTGACCCACCCCCCTGGCGATGCCGGCAGCGGGTAAGGAG
>CAYYGZ010000004.1:13119-52363 GCA_964471275.1 uncultured bacterium
GTAAGGAGAACCGCATCTTCAGGTCGTTGGTGCCGATCATCAGGACGACCAGATCGATGGTTTTGTGTGACGTCAGACTGGCGGCAGATAGGTCTGCCCATTACTGTGTCCCTCGGTCGGATCGTCCCATATGGTTGTCCGCCCGTTCAGGCTTTCCTCGATCACGCGAAAGTCGCGCCCGAGACTCTCCGCAAGCACACCGGTCCATCGTTTGTCGGGCGCCAGTCGTTCTCTGGTCACCGGGTCGTAGCCCCAAGTGTTCGAGTCGCCAAAGCAGAGAATCGTCTTCATGGGGTCTGGTTCTCCGGCTAGAGATCGTCACGAAACAAGCGACGCACGATGCTGTCGCAATGTCAAGCCCAGACGGAGTTCTCTGTGGTTGAATCGTTCAGTTGTTGCACGATAACGCCTCAGGCGTCGGGTGTCCCGCCAAGCAGGAAGCCCCCGTCGACGGTCAGACACTGTCCCGTCACGAAGGCGGCCCGATCTGACAGAAGGAATAACGCAACTTCGGCGATATCCTCAGGGACACCGATTCGTCTCAGAGGCGTCCACGGCTCAACGGATTCGGCATAGCCCGGTTTTCCGATTGGCGGACCGCCCGGCTCTGGCACACGACTGTCAATGTAACCGGGCGCGATTGCGTTGACCCGTATGGATGAAGGTCCCAGTTCGTAGGCCATGCTTTCGGTCAGTCGCACGATGCCGGCTTTGCAGATTCCGTATACGGTATCGTTTGGCCACGTACGCTCACGATGTACGGAACTGATGTTGACGATCGCGCCTCCCGTCGGCTGCTTTGACATCACCCGTGCGGCGGCCTGGCCGATCAGAAGGGGGGCCTTGAGATCGACGGCCACCATCCGGTCCCAGTCACTTTCCGCCACCTCGCCATAAGCCCCCCACGTCCAGGTTGCGGCGTTATTGACGAGGGCATCGATGCGGCCAAACTGGTCGAAGGAGGCGTTGATCAGGGATTCGGCAGCTTCGGGTTTGGCCAGATCCGCTTCCACAAGCAGACACTCCCGGCCGAGCCTGCGTATCTCGGTTTCCGTATCCCTCGCGAGATCATCGATTTCGATATCGTGAATGACTAGGTCATAGCCCTCCCTTGCCAAGGCCAGCGCAATCGCTCGTCCGATCCCTCTTCTAGCGCCCGTTACGACGGCTGCAGGATTCGGCACAGGGGAACCTGTCTGGTTGTCTGGGGTCCTGTCAGGGAGGCGGGTCATCGGTCGTAGATCTCCTGCGACCAGTCGACCTGTTCGGTCTCCTGTTTGAGAAGGAGCGCCTTGTGCGAGGGGAGATTCCTCATGAGCACAACTCCCGCACCGACCATGCTGCACGGACCCACGATACGACCCGGCATCATCATCGCACCCACACCCGTGCGTGAGTAGTCGCCGAAAAGAACGCCCGAGAAACCGCGGGCCTCCTTGCGCTGCCCTTTTACCAGGACCTCGATCGGACCATCATCGAAACGGAGCGTGCCGCACTGTGTGCCCGCGCCAATTTCAGCACCCAGCCCGAAAACGCCGCTGAGCTGAATCTGGTGCGTCACACGACCCCCGTCCAACATCGTACCGCTGAACTCGCCCAGATAGGTGATATGGCAGTCGTTCCCGACGTATCCGTTAACTTTGGCGAAGGGTCCTATCCGGCATCCATCACCGATCATCGAATGGTTTCCGATGTGCGACCCCTCAATGACCCTTGTGCCCTTGCCGATCCAAACAGGGCCTTCCAGATAGGCATCGCGACCGATATAGGCATCTTCATCCACAAAGACGGGACCTTCGATCCGGGCCTCAGGGTCGATGACCGCCGATTCGGCAATCCGGGATTCGTTGAGGTCCCTTCCGAGTTCTTCAACGATCTGGTCGCCAAAACTGTCTGGCTGCCAGGGATAGTCCATATCCAGTATCGGGCCGTCGATCTGCACACCCCGCAGAGCACGACCCTCGCGATGGCAGAGGGGGATGACATCCTCGATCTCTTTTCCCCGGTGCGGTGCAATCCCGAACTGAGTCTTGACCACGTTTGAAACACACGACAGATCGTCGACAGCTGATGCGGGAAGCGCATAGAGACCCGCAAGTGCGGTTCCTCGCCGCCCGCGCGGTTTCCACACATAATCGACGAGCAAGCCTCTGGCGTCCTGGCTGACCTGAGTCTTCTCAGAAATGTTGTCGACTTCGACAATGGCTGCGACGCCATTCTGTTCGCTTCCCTCAAATGCGCTCAGGACGGCGGGTATGGCGTCGGCCTGAATGTAGAGATCCCCGAGGATGACCAGAGTCGGGTTGTCGCCGATGAAGTCGCGTGCGCAGACGACGGCGTCTGCTGTGCCCGCGGCTTCCGGCTGGTCGATGTAAGTGATCCGGCAGCCAAAGCGGCTGCCATCCGCGAAGTAGCTGCGGACGCTGCCATCCTGCCATCCAACGACGATGCCAATCTCCGTGATGCCCGAGTCTACGACACGATCGACAAGCCAGGAGAGGAGAGGGCGATTACAGACGGGGAACATAGGCTTGGCCCGGTACGTGTTGAACGGATGGAATCTCTCGCCACTGCCGGCTGCAAGGAGGAGTGCGTTCATGGTTCCTGTCGGGGGCTATGGTTCATGCGTTTTGCGGTCGATTTTGCCTGGGAGTCAGGATCTGCCAAAGATTTGCACGTCCGAGGTTCCATACGGCGCCCGGATCGATCCCTCCTGATGCCTCCGGGCACGATCGGTTTCTGGCGCAGTTGGCCTTCCCTATACGCGGGTCCCAAGGGAGCGATAAGATAAGGGCGGCATTTCCCCAAGGCAAACCGAGTTTGATATTGACTTGCTGCTCTTTCTTATTGAAAATAGGGAGGATACGCTGTTTTTACCCTCCTGGAGCAGGCTTTCCTGAACGAATGAATTTGTCACGCGACCTTATATCCGGATTTCTCCCACAGAGCAGGAGCGAGCTGATCTATGCGTGCCTTGTGGGCGGGCTCATCGTGGTGGCTGCGATGCTCGCTACGCCGTCGCCGCTGGCGATGTCGGAGCGGATCGATCCGGTGTCGCGTGCGGAGCAGCTCCTGGGCGAAGGAGACTACAAGTGGGCGGCAAAGATCCTGAATGAGCTGGACATGGATGCGCTCGATCCCTGGGAGCAGCGCAGGATCCGGATTCAGCGAGCGTTGTGTGCGGCCGGAATGGGTAACCACAGCGAGGCGCTCGCCCTGTTCTCGGGGAGACGGGCCGGACTCGAGCCGATCGAAGGCTACGTACGGGTCTGGGAAGCACGATCATTCAGGGCACTTGGCTTGATGGATAGTGCCACGGCACGCTACAAGGAAGTCGTCGACGGTGACTTTGGCCGTGTGCTCAACAAGCGTGCATCCTACGAGGCAGCCCGACACTTCGAGCGGCTCGATAACCACGATGCCGCAGCGGAGGCCTATCAGCAGATGCTGAACCGTGGTGACCGGGGGGCACGGACCGTCCACGGTCTCTTGCGAGCGATCGAGGCAACCGGAGATTCGATGGAAGCACAGCGTCTTCGGCACAGACTGATCCGAGAATATCCATCCTCGCGGGATGCGTTGGTCGCTGTCCGTGGCTCGGAACCTTTGCAGGGCGAGAAGGAGACATTCTACGGTGCCGTGTGCTACGCACGTCACGGGAAGTACCGATCCGCGGCCCGTTTGCTCAAGGGGCTGATCCGTTCATCGGATGAAGAGGCCTGGAAAGGACGCGCCCAGTTGGAGTTGGGCAAGGTTTACTATGGCAAGCGCGACTACCGATCCGCGCGCACGGCTTTCCGGAAGGCCTACAGAACCTACCGTGTACCAAAGGGCTTGCTGGAGGAGGCCCGGTCTGAGATCCGGCTGGGAGCTGACATCGATGGGGCCAAGCGGTTCGAAGCTTTCGCGAGCGAATTTCCCTGGATTTCGGGTGCGGCAGAAGGGCTCTGGCAAGCGGCGATGGCCTACGAACGACGCCGGCACGTGAAGAATGCCGGTCGCGTGTTCAAGCAGCTGGCAACGAAATACCCAAAAAGCGATTTCGCAGAGCAGGCGATCTGGCGGGCCGGATATCTGCAATTCAAACGGGGCAATTATGAGGAAGCGGCACGCGACTTTCTCAACCTTTCAAATCGGACGGAAGAGAACTACCTGCGGGATCAGGGCTACTACTGGGCCGGGAAATGTTACCAACGGCTGGGGCGCGATGAGGAGTGGGTGTTCTGGCTGACCCGTGCTTCCGAGGGATTCCCCGCCTCCTACTACTCGGCCCGTGCCCGAGCATCGCTTGGTGAGGTCGATCACACATATCCCTATGCGCCGCAAGATTCGATCGGAGCGCTGTCGGGCTACTCACCCACACCCGCGCTTCTCCGGGGAGACCTGCTCGCATCCCTCGGTCTGTATCGAGAAGCGACGAGTGAATATGTGTCCACCGAGTCGGCCTATCGCCAGAATCGTTTTGCGCTGAACGACCTACTACATCGCTACGAACGGATCAACGCGATGGATCGTGCCCTGAGAATCTCGAACAACCTGCTGAACATCGAGCGAGATTCAGGGACACCCACGTCTCTGGCGAGTTTTCGGCGATTGTATCCGACCTACTACTGGGGATCAATCTATAAATCGGCGCAGGAGATGAACCTGGATCCGAACCTGATCCTGGCGATCGTGCGCCAGGAGAGCGCCTTCAACAGACAGGCTATGTCGTCGGCCGGTGCGCGAGGTCTGATGCAGCTTATGCCTGCGACGGGACGGGATATGGCACGGAAGGTCCGCGTGAAGGGATTCAAGGTCGAGGATCTTTGGCAGCCCAACACCTCGATCCGGCTTGGCAGTCAACACCTGTCGGATCACTTGAGGTATTTTTCCAAATCGGGCGAACCCCGGCAGCTGGGTCTCGCGCTGTCGGCATACAACGCTGGTCTCGAGCCGGCAAGAAGGTGGTCGCGAAAGCTCCCGAAGGATGACGTCGACGAGTTTGTGGAGAGTATTCCCTACCGCGAAACACGCAACTATGTGAAACTGGTCTACCGAAACTACCAGGTCTACTCGTATCTGCATGACGGTGAGCCCGGTGAGATCGACGTGCCGGTGAACTGACGGTAGTTGAGCCGGGACAGGTAGGAATGAGCCAGACGGGTGAGTCTGAATGGCTCGTCGAATCAGCGCTTCTTACAGCGTGTCGCAGCACCGTGGGCCAAACAGAAGGACATCTGATGGCAGACGAGAAGAAACGATTCGGAATGGCCCTGGAGGATGCCTTTATCCTGCTTTCGGTGTTTGCGCTGTGGCCGGGCATCCTCGGGTGGGAGGGGCAGGCGTGGCAATACCTGCAGTATGTCGCAGTCCTGGGACTTGTGTGTATCCTGGTCAGGCGAGTCGGGCGGTATAAGCAGAAGCGTGAGGAAGGCGAGGACGAGGTCTGAGCCCGGGGGGCAGTGCTCGGGCAGGTTCAGTCTCGCAGGGCTTCCAGAATCGCAGTCTTTGCCGCGCGCAGCGCCTTGCCCCGGTGGCTGGCCCGGTTTTTTGTGTCTCGTGGAAGCTCGGCTGACGTCTTGCCGTGCTCAGGGCTGAAGAACAGTGGATCATACCCGAAGCCCTGGCCACCACGCGCCTCGTTGACGATGCGGCCTTCCCACGCGCCGGTTTCTGTTTTGGGCTCGTCGCCGGGGGAGGCCACGGCAATCACGCAACGGAAACGGGCCTGCCGCTCAGCTTCGGGAATGTCAGCCAGAAGGTTCAGCAGCTTGGCGTTGTTCAGGTCATCGGTTGCGTTGGGCCCGGCAAACCGCGCGGAATAGACACCGGGAGCGCCGTCGAGGGCATCGACTTCGAGTCCGGAGTCATCAGCCAACGTGACCATTCCGGTCACTTCCGCAACTTCCACAGCCTTCTTGATCGCGTTCGCCTCAAAGGTTTCTCCGTTTTCCACGACCTCCGGTATCTCCGGGTAGCCCGACATCGTTTTCAACGTGACGTCGCTCCCGAGGATGGCCTGGATTTCCCTGAGCTTTCCCGCATTGTGTGTCGCAACGAGCAGAGGCCTCACGCAGCCGCCTCTTCGATCGTGCGTTTCTGCAGTTCTGTCAGTTCCGCAATGCCTTTCTGCGCCAGCCCGACCATCGCCAGCATCTGGTCATTGTCGAAGGGCTCACCCTCCGCCGTCCCCTGAAGCTCCACAAAGCGACCGTCTCCGGTCATCACCACGTTCATGTCTACCTCGGCCGAGCTGTCTTCCTGGTAGCAGAGATCGAGGCAGGCCTCACCCTCGACGATCCCGACGCTGATCGCGGCGAGGGAGTCCGTCAATACGGGACCTTTCAGCTTCTTGCGCTTTCCGAGTGTCTGGAGTGCAAGAGCCACTGCAATGTATGCACCCGTGATCGATGCTGTTCGCGTCCCCCCGTCCGCGCTGATGACGTCACAATCGATCCAGAGCGTGCGTTCACCGAGGTTCTTGAGGTTGGCGATGCCGCGAATCGCCCGTCCTATCAGCCGTTGGATCTCCTGGGTGCGACCCTTTACACCGCGTGTCTCCCGCTGCGTCCGTGTATGCGTCGCCCTCGGGAGCATCGAATACTCCGCCGTGATCCATCCCTGGCCCTTTCCGTTCAGGAACGGGGGGACACGCTCCTCTACACTCGCCGTGCAGATGACGTGTGTGTCTCCTATTTCGATCAGGACGGATCCCTCAGCGTGTTTCATGAAGCCGGGGGTGATCTTTATCGGACGCAACGCGTCCGGATTTCTACCATCAGCGCGCGCCATAGGGTCTCCCTTGTGGTCGGTCGATACTGGGCATCTGGATTTCGACTTCGCTCTTGCCTCGCTCTCGGTAGTCTTCCGCGTTCAGGTGTACGAGATGGCACATTTCGACAAACCGGGAGTAGAGTCGGCCGGAGGCAAGGTCCTTGAGGTCGTGGACACTGTCGTTGCTCGTGATAATGGTCAATCGACGGTTTGCGTATCGCGCGTCGATCAGGTTGTAGAGCATCTCGAGTTCCCAGTCTGTGTTGCGCTGCACACCGACATCGTCCAGGACGAGATAAGGCACGTTGGACAGGGCATCGATCATCGTCGCGGCCTGCCCGTGCTTGACGCTTTCCTCGTTGAATGTGTCGCGTATCCGCTGGAAGAACTGTGAGGAGATGCTTGTAAACCTGCCCGCACGCAGTGTGTGGAACATCAGGTAGTTGAGCGCGATGTAGGAGAAATAGGTTTTGCCCGTGCCCGCGGCGCCCCAGAGAAAGAATCCTTTGGTCGCGCTTCCCGACAGGATCGTGTCAGCTGTCGAACTCAGCATGCCCTTGAGACGGATGATGTCGCGAATGGGTTCGCCTCCGGAAGTTTCGTCGAAGTCATCGAGAAACTTGTATCGGTAGGGCACGGGGACCTGGGCATTAGCGATCAGCCGGTCGATCTGCGTGATCCGTTGCCGATACGGACGACACGCGCACCATTCGGGATCGCCGACAGGGCCCATGATCTGGAAGGGCAGGAGGCCGCCGCAGCGACAGGCAGCCTGGACGGCAGGCGAGAGTCTGATCTCGCCGTGCTGGCCCGTCTCGATCGTCGGGTCGTAGAAGTAGCCGAGGTCGTGCGGTGCCAACTGGATCGTCTGCGACTCGCCGTTACTTTGTGTTTGAGAGTTGTCGTTCATGGTTTTGTTTGAATGAGTGGATGCCCCCGAAGATAGCATCGGCCATGTTCTTTTGAAAGCTTCCCCTCTTCAGGAGTTTCTCTTCTTCCGGATTCGAAATAAAGCCCATTTCTACGAGGACCGAGGGCATGGCACCCATCGTACCCCGCATCACGTAGAAATTAGCCTGTTTGACGCCGCGGTCATCGAGCTGCTTGAAGCGTCTGGCCATGCGTGACCGGATGCTGGCAGCGAGATCCTGGCTCTCCTTCAGGAACTGTGACGACAGGATCTCGAGGGCGATGCTCCGGAGCGTGTTCTGAGTCCCGTCTTCTGCGGGCTCGTCGGCTTCCAGCTCGAGAACCGCGTTCTCCAGCTCGGCGACTTCGGCAGCTGCAGCGGTCTTGGCCTCCGACAGGAAGAAGACCTCGATCCCGCCCGCAGCACGGCGCCTTCCCGCATTGCAGTGCAAGCTGATGAAGAGATCCGCTTCGGCCTGCCGAGCGATGCGGGCACGCGCACCCAACCGGACAAAGGTGTCCCCGGTGCGTGTATAGACAACCTCGACACCCAATTCCTTCTCGAGTTTCTTCCCTAATCGCTTTGCGATCGACAGCGTGATACTTTTCTCGTATGTCTTCCTGGGGCCCACCGCCCCGGGGTCTCGGCCGCCGTGTCCGGGGTCGATGGCGATCCTGTCGATGGCCCAACGCTTCTTGAGGATCTCTCCGGTCGGTGCCTGGTACGTCTGAATGTCAGCGGAAAGAGCCTCCGGCGGTTCCTGGGTTTCGGCCGCCGACCGGGCTGTGTTGAGCCCCAACTGCGAGAGGACGTCACTCGAGATTCGGAGCTTGCCGTCTGCTACGCGGGTCGGGTAGGGCATCCGATACTGAACCTGACCGACCAGGTAGATGGAGGACATGACGGTGAACACGATGTCACGTCCTGCGGATCTCTTCACGAGCACTTTGTCTTTTGTGAGGACGTATTCGATTCGAGCAGCCAGGGCGGCGGCAAGGTCATCGATCGATACATAGGGATGACCTTCGATCTGGATCGTCGGGATCCTTGGAGCGGCGGGGACAGCGGGCAGCTGGCTGCTCGTGTTGCGTGAGAGAAGAGAGGACGCGAGCACCAGCGTGCCGATGAACAGGAGAACGGGAGGATGCCACCGTCGTGTCGGACCTGCGGCACTCACTCTCGCCCCAGTGTCCTTTCCTTCAGCGCGCGTTCGAGATCTCGCCGTGCATCTCGTTTGGCGATGTCCTGGCGCCGATCGTACTCCCGTTTTCCCTTTGCCAGAGCAATCTCGACCTTCGCCCGGCCCCGCTTGAAATACAGCTTCAGCGGGATCAGCGTGAGGCCCTTCTCTTCCACCCGGCCGCGCATGCGCTTAATCTCCTGACGATGTAGTAGGAGCTTGCGCTTACGCATTGGCTCGTGGTTGAACTGGTTCGCCTCCTCGTATTCGCCGATGTGCACGTTGTGCAGAAAGACCTCGTTGCCGTCGACACGGGCGAAGCTATCTCGGAGGTTCGCCTTGCCGTTCCTGAGCGACTTGACCTCAGTTCCCTGCAGAGCGATGCCAGCTTCCCACGTGTCTATGGCGTGGTAATCGTGCCGGGCCTTCCGATTCTGGACGATGATCTTGATTCCGTCCTCGTCCGTTCCCGCGGCGACTCGCTTTTTCTTTTTCTGCCTGGCCATCAGGTGGCGCCCTGGAGTAGGTCGATATAGGTCTTCATTGACTCCGCTCGGTTCTTATCGCCGAGTGCCGTATATGTCCTGAAGAGATTGCCTGTTGTCCGGATCAGTATCCGCAGGTTGCTGGCCACGGGGAGTGTGCTCTCGTCGACAGGCTTTCCGATCATCTCGCCGCACTCGTTGGCCGTAAGGATCCGCCCCTGATGGAACGGGTCGATGTAGAAGGGGTGTTCATGATCAAACCGCAGGATGAAATGCATCGACATGTCCACACCCACGATCGGTAGATCGAGCCGCCAGGCCAACAGAAGGTAGATCGATGAGAGCGAAATCGGGATGCCGGTCCGGCGATCAAGAACGCGATTGATGTAACTGAGATCAGGGTCAGGGTCTCTGTCGTAATCCTGTTTCCCGCGAAAGCTGAGGTCATCGAAAAGAAATGTGTTGAGCGTCCTGACGATACGGACCGGATGATCGGCCGGGTTGATGCTCGCGGCCACGTCTGCTGCCAGACGGTCTAGATGTTCGGCGATTCGATGACGTTCGATTTCGGGGTATGTTGATTTTGCGAGCGCACAGAGCCCGGTCTCCAGGTCGACATCCTCCACGGCATCATCGAGGAGCGATTGTAGAGCCGCCTCGGGCTTCGGTGCCTTCAGCCATCGCATCACACGGCTGGCCTCCCGGTGGGCGGGATTCTCACTCCCGACGCTCGACAGGATCTGCTCGACGGTCTCCGAGCCCAGCTCATACAGTTTCCTTCTCATCCGGCTCACAATGTCCGGGTCCGAGTCGGAAAGCAAATCGACAATGATGTCAAGGTCCTTCGATTCGAACGCCATCACACAGCCTGCAGTTTCTTGAGGGTCACCATCAAAACGGATATGTCCGCCGGTGAGACACCGGGGATACGGGATGCCTGCCCAAGCGATCGTGGACGGATGCGTGCCAGCTTTTCACCAGCTTCACGGGAAAGGGCGCTGACGCCCTCGTAGTTCAGGCTGTCGGGAATATACTTGCGCTCCAGGTCTTTGAGACGCGCGACCTGTGCTTCCTGACGCACGATATATCCCTCGTATTTCGCCTGGACCTCGACCGCTTGAACGACGTCGGCCGGCAGTGCCTGGGGGGGCGGGGCCACCTTCCGGACAAAGTCATACGTTATTTCGGGACGTCGCATCAAGTCTGCCAGGCTGCTGGTTTGGCTGAGTTCAGCCGTTCCGACCGCAGAGAGCTCTTTCTGGATCTCGGGAGACGGCCTTACCCTGGTGCGGGTGAGACGCTCTATCTCACCCGCAATCCGGCTTCGTCGTATCAGGAAACGGTCATACGCCACGTCGCTCACAAGGCCGATCCCACGGCCGATCTCGGTGAGGCGGAGGTCGGCGTTGTCCTGGCGGAGAAGCAGCCGGTATTCGGCCAGTGATGTGAACATCCGGTAAGGCTCTTCTGTTCCCTTGGTAACCAGGTCGTCGATCAGAACGCCAATGTAGGCCTGGGATCGCTCCAGGATCATCGGCTCAGCCTGTCTGACCTGCAGTGCGGCGTTCACGCCTGCGACTAGGCCCTGGGCCGCCGCTTCCTCATACCCGGTCGTACCGTTTATCTGGCCGGCGAAGAAGAGACCGCCAACCGGCTTGGTCTCCTGCGTCGGCAGGATCTGCGTAGGCGGGACGTAGTCGTACTCGACGGCATAGGCCGGACGCATGATCTCTGCCCGCTCGAGCCCGGGAAGGCTTCTCACGACCTCGATCTGCACCGATTCGGGCAGGCTCATGGAGAGCCCGTTGAGATAGATCTCCGAGGTATGGTAACCTTCCGGTTCGAGGAAGATCTGATGTCGTTCCCGATCCGGGAACTTGACGATCTTGTCCTCGACCGACGGGCAGTATCGCGGACCGGTAGCCGAGATGCGCCCGCTGTATATCGCCGATTTGTCGAGGTTCGCCCGAATGATATCGTGCGTGTCCGCCGAGGTGTAAACAATGTGGCAGGGGAGCTGCTCCTGCGTGATCCGGTCAGTCTCGTAAGAGAAGGGAACGGGATCCGGATCGCCGGGCTGCGGCTCCGTCGCCGCGAAGTCGATGGTTTCGGCACTGACGCGCGGGGGCGTTCCCGTCTTCAGGCGGCCCAGTTCGAACCCGAGTCGTGCAAGCGCTTCCGAAGCTCCCTCTGCAGATTGCTCGGCTGCGCGTCCCGCTGGATAGCTGAAATCCCCGATGTGGACGAGACCCTTCAGAAATGTGCCAGTCGTCAGGATGACGGTCGTACCGAGGAAGATCGTCCCGCCTTTAGTAAGAATTCCACGAACACGACCGCCGTCGACGCGGAGCTCCTCGAGCAACCCCTGTTTGAGGTCTAGGTTAGGTTGGCGTTCGATGACTTCCTTCATCCGCAGCTGGTAGGCCTTCTTGTCCGCCTGAGCTCGGGGAGCCTGGACGGCCGGACCCTTTCGCTGGTTCAGCATCCGAAACTGGAGACCCGTCGCGTCGATGTTGCACGCCATCTCGCCCCCGAGGGCATCGATTTCGCGGACCATATGGCCCTTGGCGATGCCCCCGATCGCCGGATTACACGACATCTGCGCGATCGTGTCCAGGTTCATTGTCAGGAGGAGCGTGCGGCAGCCGATCCGGGCGGATGCCAGAGCGGCTTCCGTTCCCGCGTGACCGGCGCCTACGACGATGACGTCGTAGGTTACGTCGTAAGTCCAGGCCATCAGGCGACGGGGATCGCGGGCTCTACCGTGGCAGGCTGGTCGACCGCAACGACGAACCCGGCGTCGGCGATCATCTGGTGCGCGTCGCTGGTCGCCTGACCCTCCGTTGTGAGATAGCCTTCCATAAAGATGGAGTTCGCCGGATACAGTGCGAGCGGCTGGAGGGTACGGATGTTCCGCTCTCGACCGCCGGCGACTCGAATCTCGCGGGTCGGGTTGATAAAGCGGAAGAGGCTGAGGATGCGGAGACAGTCACGCGGGGTCAGGTCGTCGCGACCGGCTAGCGGGGTTCCGTCGATCGGGTGCAGGAAGTTGACCGGGATCGAATCCACCTCGGCTTCACGAAGCGCAAAGGCCAAGTCGATGATGTCGTCCGAAGTTTCACCCATGCCGACGATCCCGCCTGAACAGATCTTCAGTCCCGCCTCACGGACGGTGCGGAGTGTGTCGAGGCGGTCTGCGTAGCTGTGTGTCGTGACGATTTCGCCGTGATGTGATTCGCTGGTGTTTAGGTTGTGGTTGACCCGGTTGACTCCTGCCGACTTCAGTCTATCCGCCTGTTGGGCGGACAGCAGACCCAGGCAGCAGCAGATGTCGATGTCGATCTGCTTCTTGATCGTCCTGACGGTCCCGCAGAGCTGATCGACTTCGTTGTCCGTCGGGTTCCGGCCGCTTGTGACAATGCAGTAGACCTTCGCGCCGCCCGAACGTGCTTGCATCGCGCCGTTGAGGATCTCTTCCGACGTCTGGAGCGCGTATCGATCGATGGGTGCGTCGGACACGGACGACTGTGAGCAGTAGTGGCAGTCCTCCTTGCAGAGCCCGCTCTTTGCGTTCTTTAGAACGTGTAACTGGACATCCACCCCGAAGTGATGCCGTCGCACGGTAAATGCGGCGTCGAGGAGTGCAAGCAGCTTGGCATCCTCACTTTCGAGGACGTTCCGGCATTGCTCTCGCGAGGGTACTTCGCCATCCAGTGCCTGATCAGCCAGGATTCCGAATGTTCCGGGTTCAGTCATCCCTATCTCCAGAGGGTTCGATTTTGGTAACGACGTTCATTAAAATATGTAGGGTGACGCGATCCCCTTCGGTGAGGTCGGGATACGCGCTTTCGACACCGAGGCGCGTCTGCAGCATCTTCTCCTGTTCCGCCAGGGGAGAGTAGGTAATCTGGACATACGGCTGATCGTGGATGGCGACGGGCACGACATCCCGGACGATCGCCTCACTCACGCCTTTCAGCATCTCAACGGTAGAAGGCGACCCCCACGACGGCGGATACGACGATCGCCAGCGCGGGATGGAAGTTCAGCAGGCTGATGGCTGCGAAGGTCACTACGGCAATGAGGCCCGTGTGCCAAGAGGTGACAGACTTGGGGAACATCTGCCAGACTACGACAAAGAGGAGACCGACAACGGCAGGTCTGACGG
The DNA here is from genome assembly GCA_964471275.1 of uncultured bacterium. Taxonomy (GTDB): domain Bacteria; phylum Latescibacterota; class UBA2968; order UBA2968; family UBA2968; genus UBA2968. Next base: position 26,619 of record CAYYGZ010000004.1, read on the forward strand.
CTTTCAACGTGGCCTGCACGTAGGGGGACTCTTTGTACGACCAGAAGAAGACAGCCAGAAGCATCATCATCAGGAGCGAAGGCATCACCGTCCCGAGAAGCGCCACAACGAGCCCCGGAAAGTGAGCGATCTTGTAGCCCACATAAGCAGCCATCTTCGTGGCGATCGGACCTGGCAACACGTAGCCCATTGCCAGAGCGTCCGTGAATTCCTCGATGGTCATCCAGCCGTGTACGTCCACGACCTCTTCCTGGACCAGCGGGATCATCGAGGGCCCTCCCCCATAGGCGAAGATGCCGACTTTTGAGAACGATATGAAGAGATCTATCAGGAGCACGGGACTTCCTTTCGGAGGCTGGAATCGAACCGCGAGAATATACCCCGGGTGCAAAGGGCGAACAAGCCAATTCACTTGATCCTAAAGGGCTGTGCTCATCGGGAACGCCATATTTTTAGTAGATTTATGGTCCAGATTGATTACATTACGGGCTGTCACCGACCCGACTCCAAATCAAAGGATGGCCGATGCCCGGTCTCAACGATGATCAGAGAGGCAACAACCGACTTCAGATCGATCTGCCGATCCAGGCACGAATCGGTACGGGTGACCATCTCGATCTCGAAATAGTCGATATCTTTGGTACTGGTATGTAGTTACGCAGCTAGGATTCCGAGGTCCTGAAGGGCGGTTTCGACGCCCAGCACAATGAAGCCACCTTCGAGATCCGGATTCACGCCCGTCTGGCCCGGGCGCGTCCCGAAGATGACGGGACCTCCGTCACGGGTTGGAAATTCAACCGCGACGAAGGCGAGCCACGCATCGGCTGACCGGCCCATTCCCCTGCCAAAACTGGCGCTCTTCCCCTGCAGGGCCGATTCGTTGACAGGCCCCCCCCAATTCTCTATACTTGCGGTCTTTCGTCACAATTTCTCTGCGTGAGGTCTGCGTGGAACTGACACGTCTTAATCCACCCTCCGACGGGGAAGTCTCCCGATTGAGCTGGTTGTTTGAGCGGAACCCGACATCCACGATTTTTGCACGGCTGGCTGATGCCTACCTGAACCTGGGGGATGCCGATGCGGCCGTGACAGTCTGTCGGCGGGGATTGCGATACCGGCCCTCCTACGTGACGGGTCACCTTGTTCTGGGGCGCGCCTGTATTGCCACGGATGATCGGAGAGGCGCGACGGACGAGTTCCGGAAAGTGCTCCGTCTTGAGCCCGATAATCCCGCTGCAGTCGAGTATCTCGCCGAGATCGCCGAGAAGAGCGGGGCGAGAGAAGAGGCGAGCAACCTGTATGATCTGTTGAAGGTTATCAATCCTTTCAACTCATTGTTCAAAGATAGAGCAGAGGCAGCGTCGACGCCAGGATCCGATGGTGAGGAGGCCGATGCGCCGCCGCCGAAACCCGCCAAGGAAACCGCAGACGATGACGGGGTCGAGTCTGAAGAGTTTCCTTTCGTTTCCCTAACGTTGGCCCGTCTATACGCTGATCAGGGCCATCCCGGTCGAGCCGAGCGCGTGGTGCGTCTCGTCAATCCGGAAGAAGCGAGCGACATTCTGGATCATCTGATCGACAAAGCTGCCAACTAAGAGGATTCCGAGTCTATGGTTTCAACATCCGATTTTCGCAACGGCATGGTCCTCCGAATGGACGGTCAACTTTTCTGGATGGCGGATTTCGAACACTTCAAGCCAGGAAAAGGGGCTTCTGTTGTACGGACAAAGCTAAAGAACGTGAAAACGGGCGCCGTGATCGACAAGACATACAGGTCCGGGGATAAGGTCGATGACGTTCGTCTCGAGCGACGGAAGATGCAGTATCTCTACAAGGGCGACTTCTTCACGTTCATGGACAACGAAACGTACGAACAGTTTGAGCTCAATGAGGATACCGTCGGTGATTCCATCAAGTATCTGAAGGAGAATGAGACCTGTGATGTCTTGGTCGCCGAGGGTAGCGCGATCGCGGTGGAGTTGCCGATCTTCGTCGAGCTCCTCGTCACGGAGACAGATCCAGGTGTTCGGGGAGATACGGCCAGCGGCGGGAGCAAGCCGGCCCGGTTGGAAACAGGTGCCTCGGTACAGGTTCCGCTGTTTGTCGAAAAAGGCCAGACGCTCAAGATTGATACACGAACTGACACCTATGTGGAGCGTGTCTAGAACGGCGGCGGTCCTTCTGTGAGAAGCACGTGCCGGAACGCTGCCTGTTTGTAAGGAGGGGATGTTGAAGCTTTCACAAGCTGTTCGAGATAGCCTCAGGGAACTGATCGCGCTTGCCGGCGACGAAGTCAATGAGGTCGAGGTGGAGAAGCGGTTGTTTGGCTGGAAGATCCGAGTATCCAAGTCCTCGGGCGCCCAGGTCGTACATGCCGTCGCTCCACCTGTCCCACCGGCCGGGTCCCAACCCTCACAGGCTACCGAGGAACCCCCTGCCGAGCAGCAGGCCAATGGTGTTCCCATTCCTTCCCCGATGGTCGGTACCTTCTACAGATCACCTTCACCGGACGCCGACCCGTTCGTGAAGGAGGGGGACGTCGTGTCACCCGGGCAGACCGTGTGCATCATCGAAGCGATGAAGATTATGAACGAAATTGAGGCGGAGGTCGGTGGGCGTGTCACGCAGGTTCTTCCGGAGAACGGCTCACCGGTAGAGTACGATACGCCGCTGTTCCTGGTCGAACCGGTCTGACGCTGTGTCCTTGAGCCATCGGACTGAGAATGCCCTTGTTTGAGAAGATTCTAGTCGCCGATCGAGGTGAGATCGCGCTTCGCGTAATCCGCAGCTGTAAGGAGTTGGGTATCCCGACAGTGGCGATTCATTCCGTCGCCGATGACAACTCTCTCCATATCGGGCTTGCCGACGAGGATGTCTGCATCGGCCCTCCAGCGGGAGACCAGAGCTACCGCAACTATTCCCGTGTGTTGAGTGCAGCAGATATCACGAATGCCGACGCGATCCATCCGGGATACGGTCCACTCGCCGAGAATGCCGAGTTCGCGGAACTCTGTAAGTCCTGCGGTATCACGTTTATCGGACCATCGGTCAGTTCGATCCGCACGATGGGTGACAAGGCTTCTGCACGTACAGCGATGGAGACGGCCGATGTACCCGTTTCGCCGGGAACGGGCATTCTTGAGGCACTCGAGGACGCACGCGCCGCAGCAGAGTCCATCGGGTATCCGGTTCGGCTGAAGGCTGCCGCCGGTGGCGGGGGGCGGGGCATGCGCACCGTCGAGTCTGAGGATGACCTCGAGTATGCCTGGCAGGTGGCTCAGTCGGAGGCAGCGGCAGCCTTTACTTCGGGTCATCTCTATCTAGAAAAAGAGATCGTCAACCCGCGTCACGTCGAAGTCCAGGTGTTGGGCGATCAGCAGGGGACAGTTCTTCACCTTGGCGAACGTGAGTGCTCGATTCAGCGCCGCCACCAGAAGTTGATCGAGGAGACGCCCTCTCCCGCGGTGAACCCTGACCTGCGCGCACGTATGACCGGGGCGGCGGTGGCAGGTTGCACTGCAGCAGGCTACTACGGCGCGGGAACGGTTGAATTTTTGCTCGACGAAAGCGGCGAGTTCTATTTTCTGGAGATGAACACGCGTATCCAGGTCGAGCATCCGGTTACCGAGATGGTGACAGGGCTGGATATCGTTAAGCAGCAAATCCGTGTCGCTGCGGGCGAGTCGCTCGGGATCACGCAGGATGAGATACAACAGAAGGGCCACGCGATCGAGTGTCGTGTGAACGCAGAAGATCCGGATCACGATTTTCGGCCCAGCCCGGGGAAGATTACGGCGTTTCACGTCCCTGGAGGTCCCGGCGTTCGCGTCGATACGCACGCCTATACAGGTTATGTCATCCCTTCGCAGTATGATTCCCTTCTGGCGAAGCTCATCGCGTATGGTGAGACACGGGATGACGCGGTTGCGTGCATGCTCAGGGCCCTCGAAGAGTTCGTAATCGAGGGGGTACCGACGACCATACCGTTCCATCGGAAGGCCATCGTGCATTCGGATTTCCGTGCGGGTACGATCTCCACCGAATTCGTGCAGAATCTGGAATAGCCAGGGTGAGAGGAATAGCCATGTCGGACATTGCAGAAGGCCTCTTTTATCATGAAGCACACGATTGGCTGAGCGTTGACGGGGACACGGGGACGACCGGTCTCACCGACTACGCGCAGGCCGAACTGGGAGACGTCGTGTTCCTTGAACTCCCGGAAGTCGGAACCGAGGTCACGCTGGGTGAGTCTTACGGTACGGTCGAGGCGGTCAAGACCGTTGCTGACCTGATCTCGCCCGTCACAGGCAAAGTTGTGGAGATCAACGAGCAGCTTCAGGAAGATGCCTCACTCGTGAACACCGATCCCTACGGTGAGGGATGGACGATTCGTATCCGGCTGGCCGATGCCTGCGAGGTCGATGAGTTGATGTCCGCCGATACCTATCGGGAGTCTCTGGAATAGCAAATAACGAGTGATGCTGAAGCGGCCCCGCGTGAAAATAATGTCCCGGGAAGCGATCGGAGCACAAGACCGACGTGGAGAATGGAACGACCAACGGCGTATCGGTGCTGAGCAAGTCCGTTCTGGTTCTGAACCAGAGCTACGAGCCGATCCATGTCTGTTCGGCACGCCGGGCGATTGTTCTGGTCTTCCGGGGGCGCGCCGAGGTCGTAGAGACGCTCGACATCCATATCCGGTCGGTGAGCGCGAAGTTCCCTGTCCCGAGCGTCGTGCGGCTGGACTTCTATGTGCGCGTGCCGCCCAAGCCGCTCACGCTGTCGAAGCGGAACGTGTTGAAGCGCGACAGCTTCCAATGCCAGTATTGTGGGACAAAGACCGGGCCGATGACCGTGGATCACGTGCTGCCCAGAACTCACGGGGGGCGCGATTCCTGGGAGAACATGGTCTGCGCCTGTCTCAAGTGTAATAACCGAAAGGGCGACAGAACGCCCGAGCAAGCGGGAGTCATCCTGGCTCGTCGCCCCCGTTTGCCGAACCACGTCACATTCATCAAACGTTTTGTGGGTGTCCCGGATCAACGGTGGCGACCTTACCTGTTCATGGACTGAGATGTCGGATCCCAAACGTATATTGACAGGCGATCGGCCAACGGGCCGTCTGCACGTCGGGCACTATGTCGGGTCGATCCAGAATCGACTGCGTCTGCAGGACGAATACAAATGCTACTTCATCATCGCCGACCTGCACACGCTGACGACCAAGCCCGAGAAAGAACACATCGAAGGGTTGCGTGAGAATATCCTGGAGATGGTCACGGACTACTTGGCGGTCGGTATCGATCCGGCAAAGTCGACAATCTATCTGCAGTCGGCTGTTCACGCCGTGTTTGAGATGAACCTGTTCTTCGAAATGCTGGTGACGCTGCCACGTGTCGCTCGACTCCCGAGTATCAAGGACATGGCTCGGGCGGCCAAGATGGATGAAGAGGCGATTCCGTTCGGGCTGGTCGGATACCCGATCCTGCAGGCCGCCGATATCCTGATGCCTCGCGCACATCTGGTGCCCGTCGGGAAGGACAACGAGTCTCACGTCGAGGTGACCCGTGAGATCGCCAGACGATTCAATGCCTACTATGGAGAAACCTTTCCTGTTCCCGAGGTGCTGGTAGGCGATGTCCCAACACTCCCGGGCACCGACGGTCAGACCAAGATGGGGAAGAGTCTGAACAACGCGATCTATCTTTCTGATGACGCCAGGACGGTAGAGAAGAAGGTGCGAGGGATGTTTACCGACCCGAACCGGATTCGAGCGGATATCCCCGGTAAGGTCGAGGGCAACCCCGTGTTCGACTATCACGATGCGTTGAACCCCGATACAGAGGAGGTGGCGGATCTGAAGGCCCGGTATCAGAACGGCACCGTGGGGGACGTCGAGGTGAAACAGAAACTGACCGTCTGTCTCAACACCTTTCTGGACCCGATCCGCGAGAGACGCGCGGAGATCCAGAAGCAGTCGGGCTACGTTGAGCACGTGATCTACGAGGGAACGCTGGAGATGCAGGGGATCGCCCAGGAAACGCTGTCAGCCATGCGCAAGGCAATGGGGTTCACCGGGATCTGGAACCGGGTCTCGCGCAAGGGCCGTGATTTTGCGAAGAAATCACAGTCGGAGTAGAAGCACCCACCTCTCCCGAGAACCGAGCCACGGGCACCCCCGCCCGGTAACGGAGCCGTGTCGATATGGTCAGCAATCCGTTTCAGGTGGATAAGAAATCCGACGAGGATTATGAGGTCGAGCTGGAGATTTTCCAGGGGCCTCTAGACCTCCTGCTGTATCTGATCCGCAAGGAGGAAGTTGAAGTCTATGACATCCCGATTGCCTATATTACGCGGCAGTATCTGGCCTATGTCGATGTGATCCAGACACTGGATCTTGAGCAGGCCGGCGACTTTGTGGTGATGGCCGCGACGTTGATGAAGATCAAGTCGCGGATGCTTCTCCCCGTGGAAGGGGACGACGATGAGGAAATCGAGGATCCGCGCGAAGAGCTGGTGCGGCGTCTTCTGGAGTATCAGCAGTTCAAGGAGGTCGCGGGCTGGCTCGAGGATAAACGCGAGCAAAGTCGTGACGTGTTCTACCGGGGATCCGCCTTCGATTCCGAGAGCCTGCTCGATGAGACACCCGATGGATACGAGACTCTTCGACCCGTAGGTCTCTACGATCTGCTCGCCGCGTTCAAGCTCGCCCTGGATGCTGCACCCCAGGTCGAGTATCACGAGGTTGGGCTCGAGGAAGTGTCGGCCGAGGAGCGCACTGCGTATATTCTGGACGTTCTTTCCCGTAGACGCCAGGTGCCGTTCTTCGATCTGGTGACCGATGTGCCTCGGATCGTGGTGGTCGTCACGTTTGTGGCGATTCTTGAGTTGATAAAGCAGGGCCGAGCTTACATCCGTCAATCAGATCCGGATTCCGGGTTCTGGATTTACCACAAAGAGGCACCGGCAGAAGCAGCCGAGGCGCTATCCGACGTGAACGAAGAGACCGAAGAGCAGGGAAATGTCGAAGACACCAGAGAGTAACGGGGTCCCGGAAGAGCTCGCGATCGATGAGGATGCAAAGGGCCGCAGCATCATCGAGGCGATCCTGACGGCGTCCGATACACCGGTGACAACCGGGAAGCTCGCTGAGCTTGTGGGTGGGGAGACGGGAGCGAAAGAAGTCCGCCAGTATGTTGACGATCTCAACGAGGTCTATGTGCAGACCGGTCGGGCGTTCCGGATCACCGAGGTGGCGGGCGGCTTTCAATTCTCGGTCCATCACGAATTCGCCCCGTGGATTCGTCGGCTGCTACAGGAAAAGCCGGCCCGGCTGTCGCAGGCCGCTCTCGAAGTGCTTTCGATTGTTGCGTTCAAGCAGCCGATCACGAAGGCCGAAGTTGAGCATATCCGAGGGGTTGCGTCCGACGGAGTGATCAGGCATCTGATGGAGAAGGGCCTTGTCCGGATTGCCGGGAGAAGCGAAGGTGTCGGCCGCCCGCTCCTCTACGGTACGGCTCGCGATTTTCTGAAGTTCTTTGGTCTGAAGACCCTGGCTGATCTGCCCAAAGTTCGTGAAGTCGAGGATCTGCTGAAAGAGGACGGCGAAGAGGCAGGTGAGCCGGAGATCGAGGCGGGCAGCGCGCCTCGAGACGCCGAAGTCGATGCCGGCACGGGTGAGGATAAGGAGACGGACGTGACTCAGGATGGTGTGGTATCGGCGGACGGTGAAGTGGAACAACGCCTCGCAACCAAGGAAGACAACGGCGATTCCATTGGTGGCGAAGTATCTGAAAACGGTTCGGCATCCGGGACCGATGAAGGAGAGGGAGTAGCTGGAGCGGCTGAACAAATTTCTGGCGAGAGCGGGAGTCGGATCGAGGAGAGCGTGTGACCGGCTGATCGAAGCCGGTGAAGTGATGGTGAACGGGGAACGTGTCGATGCCCCGGGAACCCGTGTCGATCCGAAGAATGATCGTGTGGTGTGCGGCGGCCAAGTAGCTCGGCCGCCGGATGTATGTACCTATGTCCTGTTGAACAAGCCGCGCGGCTATCTCGTGTCGGCAGGTGACCCCCACCACGACCGGACGATCTACGGCCTGCTCGAGACGGTGGAGGCCCGTGTATTCCCCGTCGGACGGCTGGACATGGATACCGGCGGCGCACTGCTGCTGACGGATGATGGCGATCTCGCTCACCGCATGATGCACCCAAGCTTCGAAGTGGAGAAAGTCTACCGCGTCGGGCTGGCGAAGCTGCTGAGACCGGAAGCGATCGCTCAGCTGCGTTCCGGCGTGGCCGTTGATGGCAAGAAGACCGCGCAGGCGGTCGTGCGCGTCGTCGGGTCAGGTCGTGAAGGCACGGAACTGGAGGTCGCGATACACGAAGGCCGGAACAGGCAGGTCAGAAAGATGATGGAGGCGATCGGGCATTCGGCGCTCTGGCTGGAGCGATATGCTTTTGGCGGTCTGACCGTCGAAGGTCTTGCCCGCGGAGAATGGCGCACTCTAACGGACAACGAGCTCAGCGATCTGAGGTCCCAGGTAGGACTGGAGGGCATAACGTGAGAGACACCGGGATCATCGTCGCGATCGACGGTCCAGCCGGTGCCGGCAAGAGCACGACGGCAAAGGCGGTTGCTACGAAGTTGGGCTATCTCTACCTGGATACGGGGGCCATGTACCGGGCCGTTGCTCTCTCGGTGCTCCGCGCGGATGTCGACCCGGATGATGCCGATGCGGTCGGTGAACACGCAGAAAGCCTGAATGTTGAGCAGACGACATCCACGCACGGCACACGGACCGTGATCGGCGGAGAGGACGTGTCCGATCAGATTCGGACGCAGGAAGTGTCGAACACGGCTTCACGCGTCGCGGTGCATCCCCGCGTGAGGAGACTACTGGTCGCATTGCAGCAGTCGATAGGTAAAGCCGGCGGAATTGTGCTCGAGGGAAGGGACACGACCACGGCGATATTCCCGGACGCCGAACTGAAGGTGTTTCTGGATGCGACCGTCGAGGAGCGTGCCCAGAGACGGTTCCGTGAGCTGACGGGATCCGGGAACCGTGTCGGCATCGAGGCGCTGCGGCAGGAAATACAGGAACGCGATGAGCGGGATCGGCGAACGCAATCGCAGCACGGGCCCTGGCCTACCCCGGAGGCGATTAGTGTCGATACTACCGGTCTGACGATCGAAGCGCAGGTGGATCGTATTGTTTTACTTGCCCGAGACCGAGGCGCTGAGGGGGAGATTTGAGACGCGGCGGATACACACTCACGTTCTATCGAACGTGCTGGTGGCTGATCTTTTCTTTTGCTAAACTCTTGTTTCGACTGAGGATAGAAGGAGCTCGCCGAGTGCCCTTGCGGGGGGGCGCCATTCTGGCCAGCAACCACGTGAGCTATCTGGATCCCGTGCTCATCGGTGTTGCGGTCACACGTGAACTTTTTTATGTTACTAAGCGCGAATCGTTTTCGGTTCCTGGATTAGGTTGGCTTCTAAAAAATGTGAACGCCATCCCGATCGATCGGTCACGGGGTGACCGGGGTGCCCTGAAGGCTTACGAAGGCATCATCGTGGACGGCGGATCGATCTTTATCGCACCCGAAGGCACACGCAACAAGGGTCGGGCATTTCTAGACCCCAAGCCGGGTGTGGGTATGCTGGTTCACCGGACTGGCGCGCCCGTGGTTCCCGTCTATGTCGACGGGACGTTGAGTATCTTTCGCAGCCTTCTCGGGCTCGATACCGTCACGATTCGCTTTGGTGACCCGATCTACTACGATCGGTCGCAGTTTGGGACACGCAGAAAGGATATCTACCGAGGCATCAGTCTGGATTTGATGAATCGGATCAAGGAATTGAAGCAGGACAGGTCTAACGCTGGCGCGGCCTCTCCTGTTTCATCCGTATAAGCGCGCCGGCAACGAACCCGGTCAGTTGTATGTGACCGCACAACGACTCCCCCGAAGAAACGATCGATTGACTCGTCGCGATCCGGGGACGAGGAGGTAATACACCAGATGGCAGAAGAGACAGAGACAGTGAAAGACAGATCCGCCCTTCCCTCTCCCGAGGAGGCGCTGCGGGCTCTGGATGAGAGCGAGTATTCCGAGACGGAATTCGACGATTTCATGAGTCTGTATGAAGATACGATGACGAACATCCAGCAGGGAGAGATCGTCGAAGGGACGGTCCTGACCGTGGATGACAATTCGGTCGTGATTGACATCGGCTTCAAGTCCGAGGGTACGGTTCCTCTGGAGGAATTCGGCAGTCTGGACGACATTGAGGTCGGACAGCAGGTCGAGGTGTTCCTGGAGACCGTCGAGGATCAGGAAGGCCAGATCGTCCTGTCGAAGACGAAGGCCGACTTTATGCGTGTCTGGGACCGCATCAAGGAAGCTCACGACAGCGATCAGATCGTCGAGGGCCGGCTTGTCCGTCGGATCAAGGGGGGTATCGTTGTCGATCTGTTCGGTGTCGACGCTTTCCTGCCGGGGTCACAGATCGACATCAAGCAGGTCAAGAATTTTGATCAGTTCATCGGTGAGGTCTTCCCTTTCCGGATCATCAAGCTCAACAAGAATCGCCGCAACATCGTCGTTTCCCGACGGGTCGTGCTCGAAGAGGAGCGCGAGCGGCTCAGAAAGCAGATCCTGCAAACGCTGGAAGTCGGTCAGGTTCGCTCCGGTTCCGTCAAGAACATCACCGATTTCGGTGGCTTTATCGATCTGGGTGGTCTGGACGGACTTCTGCACATCACGGATATCTCGTGGGGCCGCGTCGGTCACCCTTCAGATGTTCTGAGCATCGGTGACGATGTCGAAGTCAAGGTCCTGAACTACGACCAGGAACGCGAGCGTATCTCCCTCGGTATGAAGCAGCTGCAGCCGCATCCCTGGGAGAATGTGGAAGATCGCTACCCTCACGACGAGCGTGTGCTGGGCAAGGTCGTCAGTATCACGGACTACGGCGCTTTTGTGGAGTTGGAGGAGGGTGTCGAAGGTCTTGTTCACATCTCGGAGATGTCGTGGACACAGCATATCCGTCATCCCTCCAAGGTCCTGTCGATCGGTGAAGAAGTAACGGTCGTGATCCTCAACGTCGACAAGGACGATCAGAAGATTTCCCTGGGTCTGAAGCAGGTGCAGCCCGACCCGTGGCTGTCCTTGGATGACAAGTATCCGTCGGGCACACGGCTGACCGGTACCGTTCGGAACCTGACGAACTTTGGCGCTTTTGTCGAGATCGAAGAGGGGATCGACGGGCTTGTGCACATCTCTGATATGTCTTGGACCAAGCGCATTCGTCATCCGAACGAGATCGTCAAGAAGAGTCAGGAGATCGAGGTCGTCGTCCTCGGAATCGACAAGGATCGCCGGCGTATCTCGCTCGGTCACAAGCAGACGATGGAGAACCCTTGGGCAGAGCTGGCCGTTAAGTTCTCTGTAGGCACGCAAACGGAAGGGAAGGTCTCGCGTGTCCTCGAACGGGGCGTTGTGATCGATCTGGAAGGTGATGTTGAAGGCTTCATTCCCGCATCGCAGTTGGGTGTGCCGAACATGAAGCGTCCAGAGGAACACTTCGGCGAGGGGGAGGATATTCCCGCCAAAGTTGTCGAGTTCGATGAGGATCAGAAGAAGATCGTCCTGAGCGTCCAGGAGTACCTCCGTGATGCCGAGCAGGACGAGATCGATGCCTATCTGGCCGCGCACGAGCAGAGGGAAGTGCCGGTCGTCGAGCCGGATGTCGAGGAAGGCACGACAGATCCGTATGACGAACTCGCCAAAGCCGCCGGTGAGCCCGCGCCCCCCGCTGCCGCCGATGATAAAGGCGAAGAGGACGATGACGACGTAGAAGATGCCGAAGCGGATGAAGCCGTCGAAGAAGAAGGCGAAGCTGTAGCGATTGAGGCCGAAGCGAGCGAAGAAACCGAGGTCTAACCGGCTCCACAGCAGTTTCAGGTTTTGAAGAGCTGGGTGTCCGTCTGAGAGGACGTGAGCCCAGCTTTTCTATTTACCCCAGTGACATCCATGTCCGAAGTGATGGAAGACCAGAAGACCGTCGCGTTCCACACACTTGGCTGCAAGCTCAATTCCTACGATACCGAGTGGCATCGTGAGCAGTTTGAGCAGGCGGGCTACACGACGGTAGCGTTCGGCGAGCAGGCCGATGTGACTGTCGTCAATACCTGCACGGTCACCGGACAGGGAGACGCACAGTCCCGGCAGATGCTCCGTCGTGCTTCTCGGGTATCCCCTGAAGGCGTCGTCGTGGCGACGGGCTGCTATGCGCAGACCGACTCCGACACGATCGCAGAGATGCCGGAGGTGGATCTTGTGGTCGGGACGGCGGAGAAGACGCAGCTTCTTGATCTGATCAACGACACCTGCTCACTCGGGCGGACGTTCGTGACACGCAGCCGATCGGCCGAGTTCCAGGATATGGATATCATGAACTTTGGCGGACGCTCGCGGGCTTTTGTGAAGGTTCAGGAGGGATGCAACGAGTTCTGCTCATTCTGCATCATTCCCTTTGCGAGAGGACGGAGCCGGTCACGCACGATCGCAAGCACGGTGTCCCAGGTCGGGCGACTCGTGGAGACCGGGTATCAGGAGGTGGTTCTCACGGGCGTGCACATCGGGGATTACGGAACGGATCTGGACATCCGGTTTGTCGACATGCTCGAGGCGATTGACCGCGTGGATGGCCTGGAGCGGTTTCGTATCAGCTCTGTTGAGGCAACCTTTCTGACACCAGAGGTGGTTGACCTACTTGCCTCGTCTCCCCGCTTCTGTCGGCACCTTCATATCCCCCTCCAGAGCGGTGATGAAGGGATCCTTACCGCGATGCGGAGACCCTATCAACCTGAATTCTACGCGGATCTGCTGGACCGTCTGGCTGATCGTATCCCGGGGATCGGAATCGGTGCGGACGTGATGGTGGGATTCCCGGGCGAATCCGAAGCGGCCTTTCGGAATACGGTCACACTCGTTGAGTCGAGCCCGCTTGTGTTCCTGCACGTTTTTCCCTACTCTCCAAGAGGCAGCACGCCCGCAGCAAAGCTCCCGAATCACGTCGATCCGGTGGTGAAGAAGCAGCGCGGGGCTGAACTCCGGAAGCTGGCGAAAAGCAAGACCGAAGCGTTCCAGCGCCAATTCCTCGGGCAATCCCTGAATGTCCTGTTCGAGGGACGCAGGGAGCGGCAGACGGGCTTGCTGCAGGGCGTGACCGACAACTACATTCGCGTTTTCTCTCCCGGCCCGGACGCCGCCAGGGACACGGTCCTCCCCGTGACCCTTTCTCACGTCGAAGCTGAACGCGTCTTCGGACAGATCTCAGACAGCTGATCTCGTCCTGGCGCCGGCTGTCCCACTGATACGGGGCAGCATTCATTTGCTCTCCCCAGTCAGGTCATCCCGAACCGTTGATACGACGAGCCGAACCCGGAGACTTCCTTGCCGTTGCCGCGCTGGACCGTGCAGCCTGGTCAGAAGGAAGGGAAGCAAGGTTTATTCCCGATGGTGAACACGCGTGGCGTCTGTGGACTGAGCACGCGATCGTGTTCGTCTACGAACCGGACGCGATCGTCCTTGGTGCATCACTCGCATTTCCGACCGTTTCGGGGATCTACTGTCTGCACAAGATCTTCGTCGATCTTTCCTGTCGAGGTGACGGCGCTGGGACACAACTGATGCAGGAGATGCTCAAAGAGATCGATCGACTTGGGGTGAGGTGTTTTCTGACCGTTGATCCCGTGAATGAGGCGGCCATTCGGTTGTATGCCTCGTTTGGTTTTGTGGAGCGGGTCTTTGTACAGGGATACTATCGGGATGCAGAAGATCGGTTCGTTCTGACCCGATCGAAACAAGGATAGAGAGGTGACCATGGGGTATGATCCATCGGTATATGGTGATGCTTTCGGCGCGTTGCTGACCGAGAAGCGACTGAATGCGCTGGATGGTGATGAGGAAAACGCGTCAATCAAGGGAACGCTGGCCGGCCTGTCCGTGGACGGCGCCTTTGGCGGGACGGCGATCTCTGATCGGGACATGGCCGTCTCCTGTGTGTCTGCGGCCTGGCTCTACCACAATTTCCTAGATGACTCCCATACGATCAGCCAGGGCATCCACACCCCGACGGGCAGCTACTGGCACGGAATCATGCATCGACGCGAGCCAGATTTCTCGAACGCGAAATACTGGTTCCGGAAGGTGGGAGACCATCCCATCTTTGCCGACCTTTGTGCAACAGCGAAGGGGATCGCCGCGGAGGCGAGTAACGATGCGGCATTTCTCCAGCAGCAGGATGAGTGGAACCCTTACGCGTTTATCGATCTGGTCGAGATGTGCCTGTCAGGTCGGTCATCCGAGGAATCTCTGTGCCGTGGGATTCAGCAGCTCGAATTCGGGCTCCTTTTCGACTTTTCCTATCGGAATGCAGTCGGTGCGTAGCCCGGTCGCGCTCCTGATTCTGATCCTCGCAACCGGGGTGTGTGTGGCGGATCCTGTCGATCAGCTGCAGACCTTGGTCGACCAGGGAGATGTGGGTGGCGCCCGGGGGCTTCTGGCTGGTCTGCAGATTCATCCCGAAGATCTGAAGGCGCGCTACTATACAGGACGGCTCACCCGACAAGACAGGGTGGCGAGAGCGCACTTCCGGCACATCGCACGGTTCGCCGATGCCGATTACGCAGATGATGCACAATTGGAGCTCGCCGAGTCCGCGTATGCGGATCCCCAGGGCCTCTACCGGACAGCCAGAAGGGCGTTCCAGAAACTCGTCGACGCCTACCCGGACAGTCCCCATATCCCCCTGGCGCTCTACAGAATCGGGCGAACGTATCAGATCACGGTCGGCGGCAGCGATTCCGGAAGCCAGCTGGATTCTGCGCGGGCCCGGTATCAAGAAGTGATCCGGCGTTTTCCGGATACGCAGACCGCCCGGCACGCTGCCGTGGCCCTGGTGGATGCCGATCTACAGGCCGGAGATCTGGAGGCGGTAAACCGTGACGCGAAGGGGCTCCCGCCGGCACCCGTGTGGTCGGGCGAATCGGGGCTCTACGCGAGGATTGGCCGACAGATCCTTTCTGAATCGGAGGCTGCCAGTTCCTTCTGGGTCCAGGTTGGCGCTTTCGCGAATCGCGGTCTGCTGGATGCGCTGGTGAATCGACTGCTTCCAACCTGGCACGTCCAGCTGGTCGAGGCGGGGCGCGTTACGCTTGTGAGAGTCGGGCCCTACACGACCCGAGCAAAGGCTGAGCAAACGAGTAACCACATCGGTCGTGTTGAGTCGGTCACGTGTCAGATCATACAGGATTAAGGCAGGATGAGTAAAGAACCCACACCGATGATGAAGCAGTATCAGCGCTTCAAACAGGACCATCCGGATTCGATCCTCCTGTTTCGAATGGGGGATTTCTACGAGACGTTTTACGACGACGCTCGGGAGGCATCCCGGATTCTCGGTCTGACGTTGACGAAGCGGAACAACGGGAAGGCCGACGAGATTCCACTGGCCGGATTACCGTATCACGCGCTGGACACGTATCTGGCCAGACTGATCCGGGCAGGACGCAAAGTCGCGATCTGCGAGCAGATGGAGTCCCCGCAGAAGGGGAAGAAGGTCGTCCGCCGCGAGGTTGTTCAGGTCGTTTCGCCAGGCACGATTCTGACCGAGGATCTGCTGGATCACAAACGGAACAACTACCTGGCCGGCGTGTTCGAGGATGAAGCGCGGGGCGGGATCGCCGTGGCAGATGTTTCAACAGGTGAATTTCGCGTCACGGAGTTTACATCGGCCCAGCTCTGGGAAACGCTTGCCCGTGAGGATCCATCGGAGGTTGTGGCATCCGAGACTTGGTGTGATCAGAATTCCGAGGCTTTTGCTGAGCGGATGGAAGGGGTCCTGCTGACACGATGCGATGACTGGTCGTTCAGCCCATCCTACGCGCATGACTCTCTGGTCCAGCACTTCCAGACGCAGTCCCTCAAGGGATTCGGAATGGAGGAGATGACGGTCGGTGTCAGCGCAGCCGGCGGCGTGCTCAATTACCTGAAGACAAACCAGCAGGGAGCCATCCCCCAGATCACGGGGATCAAGATCGAGTCGCAGGACGAGCACATGGCGCTCGATTTTGTGACCCAGCGGAACCTCGAGCTGGTGAGCTCCATCCAGGAAGGCCGTCGGGAGGGGACGCTTCTATCAGTTGTCGATGCCACACGCACCGCACCGGGGGCCCGGATGCTCCGGGAGTGGCTGTTCCATCCGCTGACAAGGTTGCCCGGCATCGAGCGACGTCTGGACTGCGTGGAGGAGCTTTCCGCGTCGGAGAGACTTCGGGGCGACCTGAGGCAGTCTCTCTCGAATGTGGGAGATGTGGAACGGATCATCTCCAAAGTCTGCTGTGGTCGGGCCACGCCACGCGATCTTGGCGTGCTGCGCGCCTCTCTGCAGAGCATACCCCCCGTTTGGGAAGCGCTGGAGAAGGTCGAAAGCGGCATGCTGGTCGATCTGGGCGCAGAGGGTTTTCCGGATCTGAACGAGGTCACGCGACTGCTCGAGAGCATCCTTGTGGAGGATCCGCCGGTACAACTTGCAGACGGAGGCGTGGTCAGGGCCGGATGTCATGAAGAATTGGATGCGCTTCGAAACGCTGCATCCGGCGGGCGCGAATGGGTCGCCGGACTGCAGTTGAAGGAACGCGAGACGACCGGGATCCCTTCGCTGAAGGTGAACTACAACAAGGCCTTTGGATACTACATCGAGGTGACCCGGGCCAACCTCGAGAAAGTCCCGGAGACCTACATCAGAAAGCAGACGCTCGTCAACGCGGAGCGCTTCATCACCCCGGATCTGAAAGAGTGGGAAGCCCGGATCCTGGGTGCGGATGAACGTGCGAAAGAGCTCGAGAAGGACATCTTTCTCAAGCTAAGGGACGATGTCGCGGCCAGGGTGGCTCCCATCCAAAAGACCGCCCGGACCGTCGCAACGCTCGACGTTCTGTGCAGCTTCGCGGAGGTGTCGAAACGGCAGGATTTCGTCCGGCCGAGCGTCGACGACAGTCTTGGCATCGAGATCACGGCCGGTCGGCACCCGGTCATCGAAACGCTGCTGACCGCGGGGTCGTATGTTGCCAACGATGTGACGGTAGATGGGGAAGGCGATCAGATTCTGATCATCACGGGGCCGAACATGGCCGGTAAATCCACGATCTTGAGGCAGGCGGGTCTGATTGTCCTCCTCGCACAGGTCGGCTGTTTTGTCCCGGCCCGGTCAGCCCGGATCGGGATCGCCGATCGGATCTTCACCCGTGTGGGCGCTTCGGACAACCTGGCGCGGGGGGAGAGTACGTTCCTTGTCGAGATGAACGAGGCGGCGAACATCCTGAACAACGCGACGGCGCGCAGCCTGGTTCTGCTGGACGAAATCGGTCGCGGGACGAGCACATTCGACGGGTTGAGCATCGCGTGGGCGATGACCGAGTATCTTCACAATTCCGACGTCAGGCCCAGGACATTGTTCGCCACGCACTATCACGAACTGACCGAACTCGAGGATCTGCTGCCTCGTGTGCGAAACTACAGCGTGGCAGTCAAGGAGAGGGGAGACGATATCGTCTTTCTGCACACGCTCGTGCCGGGGGGATGCGATCACAGCTACGGCATCCAGGTCGCCCGGTTGGCCGGTATGCCGCACAGCTTGATCGAGGGAGCCAAACGCGTCCTGTCACGTCTCGAGCAGAACGATCTGTCTGTCGTGCAATCCGCTGTGCGCCGCTCACGCAGGGCATCAAACGGGCAGATCAGTCTGTTCGAGACCGGTCAGGAGACGACCGCCCATCCTGTCCTGGATAAACTGGAAGATCTGAACGTAGAGGAGATGACGCCGGTGGAGGCACTGGTGAGGCTGGAGGCGCTCAAACGGGAGCTCAGGGAGCGTGATCAAGATTGAGGCACGAGTCAGGCAGTGCGTCAGGCGACTGTGCTCAGGTCGCCTTTTCTTTTTCCTCGTGCCGTAGGATTTCGGCTGACTCGACACAGTGTATGCCTGTCACCCGATCGGGAAGTCGCCTCAGTGCCTCCGCGGACCTGACTGCTAGGGTGAAGCGACCGGAAACCCGATCTTCCTCCGCCGACAGCTGTGCATTCAGCACGGAGATGCCGAGGCTCGAGATGGCCGACGCGATGTCGCTCAGCAAGTTATCCCGGTCCGATGCGTGAACCTGCAGTTCGATCGTTGTCGGGTAGCGCTGATCCTCCTCCTCCTCGCGTAGCCATCTGCGTATGTGGGCGCGTGCCTTCCGACTCCGAGCGAATTCGAGCCAATTGACAACAGGTCCGGATTCCTGAGAGGAGAGGATCTCCACCCGATTTCCGGTCTGCAGGACCGTCTCGAGTGGGGCGATTCTCCCGTCGACCCGGGCTTCCGTGCAGTGGAGACCGAGCTCGGTATGGATGGCGAAGGCGAAGTCGATGGGTGTCGCACCAAACGGGAGCTGGATCGGGTCCCCGTTCGGTGTGAGCACATAGATCTCATCGGGGAAGAGGTCGAACTTCAGATCCTCGATAAATTCATCGGCATCCTGCGTCTCGCTCTCCCAGTCGAGCAGGCTGCGCAGCCAGGGCATATGCTCGTCTAGATCGCTCGGCTTGTCGGTCTCCTCCTTGTATCGCCAGTGCGCGGCGATACCGACCTCGGAGGTCTGGTGCATGTCCTGTGTTCGGATCTGTACTTCCATCATGACGTTGCTGGGGGATATGATGGTGGTGTGGAGCGACTGATACATGTTGCTCTTCGGTGTCGCGATGTAATCCTTGAATTGCGCCATAACTGGTGTGTAGAGCGAGTGAACGGTCCCGAGGACCGTGTAACAGTCCTGGACGTTTTCAACGATGATGCGCAGGGCCATCAGGTCGTAGATCTCTTCGAAGCTGATGCCGCGATTGATCATTTTCTTGTAGATGCTGTAGAAGTTCTTGGGACGTCCGGAGAGTGTCGCGGAAACGCCTGAACGCTCGATCGCTTCACGCAGAGGTCCGCATACCTCTTCGATCAGGTTTTCCCGCTCGTTTCGTCTGAGGTAAATCTTGTCCTTGATCGTCGTGTAGTGCTCGTGTTCGAGCGCCTTGAGACTCAGGTCTTCGAGTTCCCAACGGATTCGGGCAAGCCCAAGCCGATGGGCGAGAGGAGCGTAGATGTCGCGCGACTCGCGTGACATCCGGATGCGTGTCTCCTCATCAAGCTCGTCGACAAACCGCATGTTATGCAGTCTGTCGGCGAATTTGATCAGCACGACGCGAATATCCTCGGCCAGCGCGATCAGTGTCCTCCGATACTTCTCGGCGAGGGCTTCCTGTGGAGCGTGGAAGGTCAGATCCTGGAGCTTGTCGACGCGTTCGGACAGATCGGCGATTTCGTCACCGAATTCCTGGCGAAGCGCGGGCAGGGCGATCCCATCCTCGACGGCCTCGTGTACCAGACCTGCGGCAACGGTTGTGGATCCCAGGTTGGTGTTGATAAGGATACGGGCGACCGCGATGGAGTGATCCAGGAGGGGCTTTCCGGACCGGCGCGTGGCGCTACGGAAGGAGCGCTCCGCGAAATGGTATGCGTCGGCGATCAGGGCGAGGTTGTGAGTCGGGCGAACCCGGAGCGCCATCTCGAGCAGCTCGTGAAGCTGTGCATCACCGGAAGCGTGTTCGAGCGCTATCCGGTTTCGATCATCGATCTGGACATCCGTCGTGGACACGGGCAAGGGTGCTCAGTAGGGTGAGGGGTATGGCGTAAAGGTGTAAATATACCACGTGAGCGATGGCTCGGCCAATCTACGGGTTGTTCTCTTCCTCTCCCTGGATGGTCTGCTGGCGTCGGCGGCGGGCCAGTTCGCGCATATCCTCGACCTGGTCGAGCTCATCCACGATTTCAACACCCAGGATTTCCTCCAGCACGTCCTCGAGCGTCAGGATACCCGCGAGACCGCCGTACTCATCGATGACCACAAAGAGATGCTGTCGTCGTTCCAGGAATGTGTCCAGGATTCGATCGAGGTCGGTCGATTCGGAGACGAAATGAACCGGCCGCATGAGCACCGAGAGCTGTACCTGATCCCGATCACGAGCCAGCGCCGCCAGGATGTCGCGTCGCAAAACGATGCCGACGATGTCCTCGAACTCCTCTGAGTAGACCGGAATCCGACTGTGCGCCCACGTACCGCTCTCCTGCCTGGCCGCCTCGACGGTTGCCGTCTCGGCGAGGGCAAACACGACGGTGCGCGGGGTCATCACATCACGTGCTGTCTTCTCCTTCAGGCTCAGGACATTGTGAATTACCCTCGCCTCGTCTGCTTCGATGGCACCGGTGCGTGCCCCCAGCTTCGCGAGTGACTGCAGATCTTCGCCCGAGATGTCCTGTCCCTGGTCGCGGCCATGGGAGACTGCGTTTGTCGCTAGACCGGTCAGCGCGATCAGCGGTTTCAGAAGGATGACAAGACCGTAGAGCGGGCGCGAAACATAGATGGTGAGCTCGCGGCTATAAACCGCGCCGATCGTCTTGGGGATCACCTCGGACAGAAAGAGGACTGCAAAGGTCAGCCCGATCTGAAAGTAAATGTCGTATCCTGCGTCGGCGCCGTATACCCGCAGAAACGCCGCTCCCGCGATCGCCGCACCACCGGTGTTGGCGATGGTGTTGAGCGAAAGGATGGCCGAGAGTGGCCGGTCTATGTTCTGCCGAAGCTGGCGGAACAGAATGCCGCCCCGGTGGCCGTCCTGGGCCAGTTTCTCTATGTGGCTGAGGGGAGATGAGAGGACGACTGCTTCGAAGAGTGAGCACATTGCGGAGATCAGGACGACCGCGAAGACGGAGATAATCAGCTCTGCCATGTTTCCTTCCGGAGTGAGGTCAGACGTGGGTTTAAGCGGTTATTACGCCTTTTTGACCCGATCGGTCAAGCGGTTTCACCAAGGGCTTTTCGCTTGCCGGGTGCAGGCTTTCCGCCTAACTTACACGAAGTAACGGGGAGATGTCGCCCCGTTTTTGTTTTTCTAACTGACTGTTTTTAAATGGCTAAACTACGATACGACACAGTCCGCGAGGTCAGCTACTCGCCCGGTCAACTGACGATGCTCTCTGACAATCTGCAGAGCATGGGGCAGCTGTGTTCCCTCAGCCAATTGATCAGCAGCGGGGCGGATCCCATCCGCCTGGCCCAGGTCAGGGACGTGATCGAGACGGTTGTTGTCGGTCGCAAGTATCAGGTCCTGCTGCTCCGTTCCCAGGGAAAGACGTTCGCCGAAATTGCCCTGTTGCTGGAGATTTCAAAGAGCGCGGTTCAAAGCCATCATCGTCAGGCTGTACGCAGAGTGAGACGGGCTCTGGGCCTTGAGGCGGTCGGAATCGCCGCTCAGCCCGGTTAGGCAAGACCGTCGCGTGCAGGATTTGTCCGGAGCCCGGTCGCTCCGGTTTTTTTGTACATTTCGCTTGTTAAACCCTCTCACTGGAGTATTTTCAGTCCATTGAAGGGAAGTATTCCGCCTAAAACGAAGGGAGTCGCGTATGCCGGCATTTCTGCACACACGCGTCCGCGTCAGTGATCTGGATGGGTCGATTGATTGGTACTGCAAGCATCTCGGGTTTGTCGTCAAGAGCCGGAGTGAAAAGAGCCCGGCAGGCAACCAGGTCTGTCATCTCGAGCTTCCGGGGAACGAGCATACCTTCGAGTTGACCTACTCTGACGACTACAAACTCGATGTGCCCGAGGATTTGATGCATCTGGCGATCGGGGTTCCGGATCTGATCGCCTGCTGCGACAAGCTTGAAAAAGAGGGTGTCGAGATCTGGCCGGGAGACTGGCGAGAGACTTTTCTGAGTGGGCACAAGATGGCTTTTGTCGACGATCCAGACGGCTACGAGATCGAGCTCCTGGAGCGCGCGGACGCGACGCCGGTCAGCTCCTGATCAGCATTGCGGCTTCGACATCTCGTCATCCGACGGTCCGCAGGCCACACGGTTGAGCGGATTCAAGAACTGATCGGCCACCTGGTGCCTGAATACGGGGTGGCCTATCTGCTCTACCGCCATCCGGATAACCCGATGCCTCCCCTTCTGATCGCGTCACAGGGGAAGGAAACGGTCGGCCTCTGCGGCTGGCGGCAGGATGAGGGGATCGGCGTTCTGGGCCCCGTCGCGGTTCGCGCCGACAAGCGCAGGTGGGGTGTCGGTTCGGCCCTGGTTGCGCAGGCAATTGACGAGATGCGTGTCGAAGGCGTCAGGAGCATAGAGGCTGTCTACCGCGCGGGTGATCCGGCAGGCGAGCGGTTGTTGCACCGCTATCGATTCCGCTATCCCGAGAACGAGCCGTCTGATCGCGAAGCTGAATGGACCCGGGTGATTCGTGTCCTGAAGAAATCCTGAAACGAGTGATGGGTATGACTGAACTGGATGTCCCGTTTGATGATCTGATGTCGGATGTTTCCTTCTGGTCGAGTGGCTCACCCCTGCACTCCGGTGCACCGGTGTTCCGTCGACTATGTCACAAAGCCACTGGATCTGAACTGTCTGGACACCCAGGTAACGTTTCAGTTGATGTCATGATTGTCTCGTTCACCCACTGCTGAGTCTTGGCACTCCCTTCTACTGATTCGCCTCCTCGGGCGGATACCCCGCCCACCATTACGATTCGATCGATCGTGTTTGGTCTGTTGACGGTCATCTGGATTGGCTGCTGGAATACCTACTCAGAGTATATTGCGCACACCTCGCGCATGAACATCAGCCATTTCCCAATGGCATTGCTCTGCACGTATACCCTCATTGCCTTTGGAAATCAGATCCTGCGAAGGAAATCGCCCGGTGTCGCTCTGACACGGAACGAGCTGCTCGTGGTGCTGTCCATGGGGCTTGTTGGCGCCGCAGTACCCGCATACGGACTGACTTCGTTCTTTCTGGGGATGATCTCCGTACCTTACTACCGTGCAACGCCCGAGAACCAGTGGGCGGAGCTCGTGCATCCCCACCTTCCGGCGTGGTTGACGCCGTCCAACGAGGGTGGGGCCATGCGCTGGCTGTTCGAGGGATTGCCTCAGGGATACGAAATCCCGTGGGATGTTTGGGTTGTCCCTCTCTTCTGGTGGTTGGCTCTTATCGCGGCCATCACGGTCGGCTCGATGGCGATCGCTACGATCATGCGGAAGCAGTGGTCGGAGAACGAGCGTGTGAATTATCCGATGCTGGGTCCGCCCGTGAGCCTTGCGGACTCGGCAGACGCGTCGCGTGAGGACAGCATCTACGGAACCCGTCTGTTCTGGGTCGGCTTTGCGCTGGTATTCACGATCAAAGCCTGGAACATCATATCGTACTTCATTCCCGGTTTCCCGATCATCTGGCTTGGCCAGCAATGGCTCTATTTTGCGCGATACTTTCCTCCCCAACACACCGGCATCAATTTCTTCACGATCGGGTTCGCCTACTTCGCGAACATCGACCTGCTGCTCTCCATCTTGGTCTTCCATCTCGTTTACATGAACGAGATCGCACTGTCTAGGCGTATCGGATTGGCGATAACGGCCAAGACCGGTCCCGGTGATCCGGTTGCAGGGCTGCAGTCGGCGGGCGCATTCATCGCACTCGTGTTCTGGACGGTCTGGACCGCGCGGCACCACTTGGTCGAAGTGTATCGAAAGGCGATCAAGCGAGACGAATCGATTGACGATCCAAATGAGATGATGACCTACAGGACCGCAGTGATCTTCCTGGGGGTATCGCTTCTCTTCATTGCGTTCTGGATACGATCGATGGGGCTGGAGTGGCGAATGGTGGTTCCCATGACGCTGGGACTGTTTATCGCGTATGTGGGGCTGGCCCGAGTGATCGCCGAAACCGGCGTCGTATACATGAGCATGCCGATTAACGAAGCAGGTATCACCGATCTGCTGTTCCATCCGACCGACTATTCGGCGGGTGCCCGCACATCGATCACGCTCTTCTCTGCGATCCGGACGCAGAGTAAGGGGATGTTCATGGTTCCACTGGTCCACGCCGCAAAGCTGGGCGATCTGATCAAGGGCTCCCCACGCCGCCTGCTCGGCGCGATCGTGGTCACACTGGTCGTAGGGGTCGGGGCGAACATCCTCTACACGCTTTACCTGAGCTACACCTACGGCGCCTTCAATTTCAGCGATCTCCCGTTCACCGCCTACCCGCCTCGTGTCTACAACGGGTTGGTCAACGTGATCAAGGAAGCGCCGGTGATGAAGCCGGAGCGCTACGCGTTGATTGGAGCTGGGATGATTCTGTTCAGTGTGATGAGCGTGCTGCGATACAGGTTTACGTGGTGGCCGCTCAACCCGATGGGCATGATCGTACCCGTCGGACACGCAATGCATTCGACGATGTCGATCTTCCTCGCGTGGGCTGCAAAATCGGTCATCCTCCGTATCGGCGGGATACAGCTCTACAACCGCTGCCGGCCGTTTTTTGTGGGGATCCTGGCTGGCTATGCGATGGCGGTCTTCCTCTCTTTCTGCGTGGATTCCGTGTGGTTTCCGAAGGCCGGACATCATATGCACAGCTGGTAGGTTCTTATCCCCTCCCACCTCTAACCCGGAGCAGGGGCAGGGCGCTGAGGCGCGGGGGGAAGGACACTGGCCTTATCCGTCCGCGGTTGTGATTCTCAATCTTCTTTCTTCACATCTTCTTTTCTCAATCCCCATAGCTCGTTTGCCAATTCGGATACCAGACGGACGACTCCGCTAGATTCGTGTCCTCGTCCCAGCTGCTTTGCATCGTCTTGAAGTCCTGGAATCTCGGCGAGACGACGTCGTGCCAGATGCGTTCTACCTCGTCGAACGTGCGGAGTTTCTGGGTTGGCTTCTCTGTCTGGTAGGCGTCGAGCAACTCCCTTGCTTTGCCGCCGAGCCAGGCGACTTCGTCCTCGACCATCCGTTCACCGATTCGCCTGTCCGAGTCGAAAGCGGTCTTGCCCATCGCGAAGTGCGGTCCCTCGTCATCACGGCCTGGTAGACGCGTAATGTCCACACATTCGGGATGCGTGGCCCAGAGGAGGGAGGTCTCGACCCTTCCCGCGTGATCACCGCCACTCTTGCCGTCGTTCAGGAAGCCCGGGGTGTTGGCCTCGAAATCCGGCAGTCCGAAGAGACGTGTTCCGACATAGGGCTGAATCAGGTTGATCAGGGCCTTGAGATCCTGCCAGTTCGGGCCGTAGTGCCCGGTGATCAGGATCGCGGCCTCAAACCCGAGCGTGTCGGCCTGCCGAATCTGGTAGCAGACGTTCTTGAAGTGCTGCCACGGAGGCACGCACGTGAGCCAGGATCGCGCGAGCTGACCGACGGCCCGTTCCGACCAGAGCGCGTATCCACCGATCTCGTGGATATGCCAGTAGTCCGGGGGGGCCACGATGCCCCCGTGCGCACGGGCGGCACGGCAGGCGATGGCGTGTGCCTTCAGGCTGTCGAGTCCGACGGCATTGTGCGGACCGTGCGGCTCACAGAGACCGTATGTGAACCACACAAGGGGGCAGGCCGCAAAGGCGGCTTCCAGTTGGTCGGGAAACATGCGTTCCCATCGGACTTCGTTCATCGTCGGCTCCTTGAGGTGGCTGATTCCATTATTGCACTCTACCACGGCCAGCAACCTTCCAGGTTTCCTCGACCCACCCATTTCGCACGGCAAACACCGTGTCGATGTTCTTCTCGAGAATGTCAAGATCGATTGTCAGGGCGGG
>CAYYGZ010000005.1:0-46532 GCA_964471275.1 uncultured bacterium
GAAAGAACAAGTCACTCAATGAGCCGCTACCGGAGATTGCTCCTCTTGACATTCGGTATTCAATTTCTGGACGCTTCCTGAATGACAAGCTGCAGCCCGTTGTCTCGCTCCGAAAAACGCTTGAACAAGGCAGGATCTCTACCGCCTTTGGCGAGACGGAGACGCCATCATTCACCGTAATGGATGTGGCCATCACCTACCACGCCCGGAAGGGCGTTCAGATGAGCGCCGGGATCCGCAACCTCTTCGACGAGACCTATTTCGAGCATCTGAGTCGGCCGGTACGCGGACAGAACCGTGCAATCTTTTCTGCGGGGAGGAGCGGGTATCTGATGCTGGCTCTGGACACGATGTAGACCGAACGTCCGTCGCCCAACGCATCATCAATCGCTCCTGATCTACGGGTCAGGAGCGATTTCCTTACCCATCGGTTCGTTGGTGATGTGCCATCTTGGGGGGGGGTGCCCGCCTGCACGGACCTGTGGCACAGACACTCAGTACATTATGGGTGGAGAATCCCTGACATACGCAGTGATTGGGAAGTGTGGAGACTCCTTCTGGACCCTATCAATTTCGTGGACAAATCGGATGGTGTCGCGGTCAGAGTGGTTGACGCGGATCTGGCACGGCTTAATCAGCGAACATACATTGCCGGGGATGCCACTCCCGTACGACCGGGTGCCGAGAAGTCCGTCTTGTCTCATCCCGCGAACCCGACACACCAGATCCCATAGGCCAACCTTTGCGCCCCAACATCCTCTTCATTATGACCGACCAGCAGTTCAGCGGCGCGATGTCCTGCGCAGGCAACACGGATCTGCAAACCCCCGCGATCGACAGCCTGGCCAAATCGGGGGTGCAATTCGACCAGGCCTACTGCGCCTATCCGGTCTGCATCCCCTCCCGGCTGAGTCTGTTAGCTGGCCGGATGCCCTTCGACCTCGGCTATCGTCAGTGGGGAGACGGTATCGATCCGAAGTATGAGCGTCAGCAGCTGGGCTATCTTTTCGCCGATGCCGGCTATGACTGTGCATACGGAGGCAAGGTCCACGCGCCGACGAACGACGCAACCGCCCACGGATTCCGCAGCATATGCGGACAGACAGACAACCAGCTCGCCCAGGCGTGCGTGGACTTTCTCGGAGGGCCTCATTCGAACCCGTTCCTGCTCGTTGCTTCGTTCGACAACCCGCACAACATATGCGAATGGGCTCGCCACCAGGATCTGCCCTGGGGAAACATCCCCGATGCCCCGATCGCCGACTGCCCGAGTCTCCCTGTCAACTACGCCATCCCGCCATACGAACCACAGATCATCCGGACGCTTCAGTCTCGTTTCCCAACGGTCTATGCGATGACGGAGGCCGGGCCGGATGAGTGGCGTCAGTATCGGAATGCTTACTACCGGTTGATCGAAAAAGTCGATACGGAGATCGGCAAGATTCTGAATGCATTGAACGAGACGGGTCTGCGAGACAACACGCTGATCGTGTTCACAAGCGACCACGGAGACGGTCACGGTGCGCACAGATGTAATCAGAAGAGCTTCCTGTATGAAGAGTCTGTTCGCATCCCCCTGATCGTCTCTCACCCAAATATCACCGGCACCGGGAAGCGAGACAGCCGGCATCTGATATCGAACGGACTGGATATCCTCCCAACGCTATGCGACTACACGGGTGTGGATGCGCCACCGGATCTTCCCGGCCGAAGTCTCAGACCTCTCGTCGACGGCCACCCACCCACCGAATGGCGGGATGAGCTCGTCGTGGAGGCCTGGCCCTTTCAGGGAGATCCCGGAAGAACCCTGGGGCGAATGGTCCGTACACAACACTACAAGTATGCGGTCTACAGCTGGGGTCGGTATCGGGAGCAACTGTTCGACGTCCAGACCGACCCCGGCGAGATGGTCAATCTGGCTGTTCAATCCAGCCACCGGGACATTCTCCAGGATCACCGGGACCGCCTCCGTCACTACTGCGAGCGCAGCGGCGACGAATTCCTGCCTCATGTCCCCACAAACTGCTAACCTGGATCATTCGTAAACAAGCTTGTCGATGAGCCCAGTGTGACGGTGCGTTCTCGCGGAGTGAGTTCGGATTCACGAGTAATCCAGACTGGCACGCTCCAATTGTGCCCACCAGGGGCCAAGTGAGGATTTGCGTGCCCCTCCGCTCAGCGATCACGCCTGATTGAGTACACGCGGAGTTAAATTTGCCTGCGCAGGCAAATCTCGCCCAAAAGCACACGGATCCGACGATCATCACGATTAGTTGACACAACCAAACCTGTTCGGCTATATTCAATCCGTGGACGATGTGTCTGCTTCGCTCTTTGAAATACTGAATTCGTAAGGCAACAGGTGCTCGGCTGGAGCGCAGCTCCAGCGACAAGAGGGAAGACGGTGAGATTCCGTCGCGGGCCCGCCGCTGTAACCGGATTGACTCACGCAAAATGCCACTGATTGGCCTGACTGATTTGGCTGGTTGGGAAGGCGCGCAAGTCGCAAACCGGAAGCCAGAAGACCTGCCTGAGCCTTTTGACATCCTTCCTCGCGGACAGGGAAGTTGACGTCGGGTGGATGTATCCAGGCAAACAGCATTTGCCCCGACTTCGCGAGGAGTCGGGGTTTTTTTATTTCCGCCAATGAGTACGCTGTGACATTGCTGCTGACCACATTGCTCCTCTTCACGGGTTCACCTCTGGCTGCCGAAACCCTAACGGGTCTGGTAATCGATACGGAAAGCAGCCTCCCTGTGAGTGGGGCTGCAGTTCAGACCGAGGATGCTCGTCTGATGACAACGACAGCGTCTGACGGTACCTTCATTCTGGATGTCGCAGCTCGAGGTCCTCTGATCCTCCGGATTTCGCGGATTGGCTATCAGGCACAGGACTATCGAGTCGACTCGGCATCCACCGCCACATTGCGCATCGACCTTGTGCCTCAGGCGATCGCGATGCCTGAGATGTTCGTCTCTGCCGATCCCATCGGCCCAAGCAAGATTCACCGCAACCCGGCTTTCGCCACAGTCATCACACGCGCCACTTTCGAAGGAACGCCGAAAACTCTTCCAGAGCTTCTCTCCCAGACGACGGGCGTCCAGGTTAAAACGCTTGGCGGTCTCGGCGCGTTCAGCACGATCTCGCTTCGCGGCTCCTCTGCCGAACAGGTTGAAGTATATCTCGATGGGATCCTCCTGAACTCCGCGCAGGGCGGCGGGGTGGATCTGAGCAATCTTCCTCTGGCCCAGGTCGAACAGATCGAGGTCTACAGGGGATCCGGCGCCGAGGGAAACGGTGTGGGGGGCGCCGTTCACATCAGAACACGTGACACCGGTCGTGGCGTATCGTCCCAGGCGGGCGCGTCCTGGGGATCCTTCGACACACGCTCTGCAAGCGCATCGGTTCAGTTCGATACAGGCCGATCGAGCTTCATCGGCATCGCAGATGTTCGCTCCAGCGACAATGACTTCTCATTCCTGGATGACAACGGCACAGAATACAACGCGAAGGATGACGAAGCTACAGCACGGATCAACAACGACACCGTCCAGGGCAGCTTGCTGGCCAAATGGCGAACCCAGCTCACAGAAGGACAGAGCCTGACCGTCAGTGAATCGCTCTTCTGGAAACACCAAGGCATCCCCGGCATCAGTAACAACCAGTCGCGTGACGTGCGCTTCGACGTGTTTCGAAGTCTCACCGAAACCATCCACGAAGCGAAGATGAGAGACGGCCGTCTGACCACGCGGAACGGGTTCTTCGTGACGCACGCGGGTGAATCCTACACGGATCTCAATGGCGAAGTCGGAGTCGGTCGCCAGGACAACGACTACCGCACTAATACGTTCGGATGGCGGAGTCGATCCCGGATCCTTATGAGAGATCGGCATTTCGTCACTCTGGGCACCACTGCGAGTCGCGAGAGCTTCCTCCCGACGGCACACATCCAGAGCTTTTCAGACCTCTTCAAAGGCCGTCGCTGGATCCTCTCGTCAGACGCTGCCCTCGATCTCGCGCTTCCCGGGGATCGGGGTATACTCTTCGGCAGTGCCGACGTCCGCCAGTTGCGCAGCACCTTCACCGGGATCAATCCCTTCGCCTTCTCTCCCACCGCACCAGACAGGAACTCGACACGCAACCTTGCCAGTCTTCGTTCGGGAATCCGGTTCGACATCAGCGCCCCGCTCAGCCTGAAAGCGAACATCGGGCGGGCGCACCGGGCGCCGTCTTTGTTCGAGCTGTTCGGAGACCGGGGCGGCGTGATCGGCAACTCCGATCTGCTGCCGGAGAAGGGGTTCACCTGGGACGCCGGCTTCCGGTTCGACGCAGATCAAACAACGCTGGAAGGTGCCTACTTCAACCATTCATACATGAATCTGATCCAATTCGTACATACCTCCCAAGCCACATCAAGACCCACCAACATAGGCAGAGCTCGCGCCTGGGGAGTCGAGGTAACTGCGATGCGCCGGCTCGGAGAGATACTCGAACTGTCGGGCAGCTACACTTACCAGCGAACGGAGGACAGGTCTGAGATACCGCATTTCCAGGGGAATCAGCTGCCGAACCGGGCGCCGCACGTGGTGTTCGGCAGCCTGAACGCGGGACTGGGCTCCGTCAATATCGCCTACGAGTACACCTTCGAGGACGGCAGCTTCCTCGACCAGGCGAATCGAAAATCTCTGGATGCCCGACACATCCACAACATCAGACTGTCGTGCAAGCTTGCTGCTGGTGCCACGGTCGGACTCGATGCAAGAAACATCGGCAACACCCAGATCGCGGACGTTTGGGGATATCCGCTGCCCGGCAGAACGCTCTTTATCACTGTCCAGACGGACTTCGACCATTAGTAGTGGGGGGAACATTGGTGAACCGCATACTCGTATTGGTCTGTGTCATCCTCAACTCCATCGGCCTCGCACACGCGAATACCGCGATCGTGCTGACATCGGATTTCAGCAGTGGAGGTCTGTCCAGTCTTGATCTGGCGACCCATACCGCAACCAACGATGTCCTGTCGATCCACGCCGATGCGAGGGTAAGGGTCCGCGACGATCAGGTCTACGTCATCAACAGGCTCGGGCAGGATAACATCATCGTCCTGGAAGCCAGCGACCTGGCAACGCCCCTACTTCAGTTCTCGACCGGAAACGGCACCAACCCATACGACATCGCCTTTGCCAGTGACACCAAAGCCTATGTCTCCAGATATGCAAGCACACATCTCTTGATCGTCGACCCTACTTCGGGAGACTCCCTCGGAACAGTCGACCTCTCCGCCTTCGCCGACACCGACGGATTGCCTGAAGCTTCCGAGCTCGCCCTTTACGACAACCACCTCTTTATCGCCTGCCAGCGAATCGACAGAGACAACGGCTTTGCTCCCACCGATGCCTCCATCATCGCCGTCGTCGACACGGACACCGATACGCTCATCGATACACAGGGCATCGTGATGGCAGGGAAGAACCCCTTTGGCGCGGAACAGCGTGGCGACAAGTGGATCCTCTCCAACGTCAACACCTTTGGCGACCTCGCAGACGGCGGCATCGAGGTCATAGACCTGGCCAACCGCGAGACCGAAGGCATCCTCCTCGACGAGTCTGCCATAGGCGGAAACCTCGGCACTCTCGCGATGGTATCCGACAGCGAAGGTTATCTCATCGTCACCGACGCCAGCTTCTCAAACAGCGTCGTACGCTTCGACCTGATCACGAAGACGGTATCAGCGTCTCTTGGCGATCACTCCGGCGGGTTCACACCGGGTCTGGCCGTCCTTGGCGACAGGCTATACGTCCTCGACCAGGGAAGCTTCACCGACCCCGCTTCCGGGGGCATCAAAGTCTACGATACGCAGGCGAACACCCTTGTCGCAGGACCCATCACCGCAGGGCTCCCCCCAAACAGTATCGCATTCATCGAGGAGGGTACGGGGTCTCCGTTCGACTTCAGCGTGTTCGACGCCGTGGTTGCGACATCGGATTTCAGCAGTGGAGGTCTGTCCAGTCTTGATCTGGCGACCCATACCGCAACCAACGATGTCCTGTCGATCCACGCCGATGCGAGGGTAAGGGTCCGCGACGATCAGGTCTACGTCATCAACAGGCTCGGGCAGGATAACATCATCGTCCTGGAAGCCAGCGACCTGGCAACGCCCCTACTTCAGTTCTCGACCGGAAACGGCACCAACCCATACGACATCGCCTTTGCCAGTGACACCAAAGCCTATGTCTCCAGATATGCAAGCACACATCTCTTGATCGTCGACCCTACTTCGGGAGACTCCCTCGGAACAGTCGACCTCTCCGCCTTCGCCGACACCGACGGATTGCCTGAAGCTTCCGAGCTCGCCCTTTACGACAACCACCTCTTTATCGCCTGCCAGCGAATCGACAGAGACAACGGCTTTGCTCCCACCGATGCCTCCATCATCGCCGTCGTCGACACGGACACCGATACGCTCATCGATACACAGGGCATCGTGATGGCAGGGAAGAACCCCTTTGGCGCGGAACAGCGTGGCGACAAGTGGATCCTCTCCAACGTCAACACCTTTGGCGACCTCGCAGACGGCGGCATCGAGGTCATAGACCTGGCCAACCGCGAGACCGAAGGCATCCTCCTCGACGAGTCTGCCATAGGCGGAAACCTCGGCACTCTCGCGATGGTATCCGACAGCGAAGGTTATCTCATCGTCACCGACGCCAGCTTCTCAAACAGCGTCGTACGCTTCGACCTGATCACGAAGACGGTATCAGCGTCTCTTGGCGATCACTCCGGCGGGTTCAC
The DNA here is from genome assembly GCA_964471275.1 of uncultured bacterium. Classification (GTDB taxonomy): domain Bacteria; phylum Latescibacterota; class UBA2968; order UBA2968; family UBA2968; genus UBA2968. The sequence continues at coordinate 6,796 of CAYYGZ010000005.1, forward strand.
ACCGGGTCTGGCCGTCCTTGGCGACAGGCTATACGTCCTCGACCAGGGAAGCTTCACCGACCCCGCTTCCGGGGGCATCAAAGTCTACGATACGCAGGCGAACACCCTTGTCGCAGGACCCATCACCGCAGGGCTCCCCCCAAACAGTATCGCATTCATCGGTGGCTCGACCGGCGCGTCACTGGCCTCGGATTTCGATGGCAGCGGTGCAGTCGGCTTTACGGACTTCCTGATGTTCGCCGAGGCTTTCGGCTCGTCCAATTCGCGGTTCGACTTGGATAACGGCGGCACCGTAAACTTCGAGGACTTTCTAATCTTTGCCTCCGAATTCGGCCGATCTGTCTAGACTTGTCGGATTGACTCGGCGCTGCTGTCGGACGAAAGGAGAACCGAACATTGACTCCTGACGAACGAATGCCCCCTGGGGAGGCTGCAAACCTGCCACCCGGCCGTGAGGATCGAACACAGCACAGCGTCCACGTCTACTATGGCTACGGCAAAGGCAAAACAACCGCGTGTATAGGACTCGCAGTTCGGGCACTCGGAGCAGGCAAACGGGTGGCTCTCGTCCAGTTCGACAAGGGGTATGATGGGAAAGTCGAGCACTACGCTGAGCGAAAAGCCCTGCGTCAGCTGGATGGCATCGTGCTCTACCCGACCGGATGTGAGCGAATGATGCCAGATGGCGGCTTCCGGTTTGGCACCGAACCACGAGATATCGAAGAAGCAAGGCGAGGACTCTCGGTCGCAGAGGAGTTGATCCGTTCCGAGAATCTGGATCTCCTGATCCTCGACGAGCTCCTTGCCGCCGTTGCCTACGACCTGGTCGAGCAAACGGACGTCACGCATCTTCTCGACGTCTACGACACGGAACGCCGCTGTGAGCTGGTGCTGTCAGGCCACAAAGTATGGGACGCACTGGTGGAACGCTCCGATCTTGTCACGGAAATGAGAAAAGTGAAACACTATTACGCGAAAGGCGTCCCTGCGCGATCCGGCATCGAATTTTGAACGGAGGACATCACCGAATGTCAGACTCACAGCCGACACATCGCTGTCTCCGATACACGCTCAGACTGGCGTTCGCCGCTGGCCTGCTGATCGGGTTGCTCTCGACCGCAGCGTTCGCTGCACAGCCTCCAGCCAACATCCTTTCCGGATCCGTCGAAGCATTCGACTCAACGATCGATTACTTCCCCGAGAAATCGTCGGTCGGCTATGCGACGGGGTTCACCGTCAGCTACCACGGTCACTACAAAGTGTTGACGGTCTCGTCCCCGTGGAAGGACTCCAAGCTGACCTTCACCTACGTCCTCGTCCAGCGCGGTACGCCCACACCGAACACCCCGGAAGGAGCGACTGTCTTCACGGTTCCGGCCGAACGGTTTGTAGCTCTGTCCACGACCTATCTGCCGCATCTCAAATCCGTCGGCGCGCTCGAGTCGCTGGTCGGACTTGGGACACTCAACTACGTGAACACACCCGAAGTCGTCGAGATGATCGAGGCGGGGAAACTGACCGAGACAGGGAGTGACGCCCGGCTCAACCTCGAGGTGACGCTCGACCTCGACCCTCACGTGGTCATGACCTACGCCTTCGGTGATCCAGGCCACGACGCGCATCCCAAGCTTGTCGAAGCGGGCCTACCCGTCGCCGTCAACGGCGAGTATACTGAGCTGACTCCCCTCGGTCGCTCCGAGTGGATGAAGTTCACCGCGCTGTTCCTAAACCGGGAGGGCAGGGCGGAAGAGGCGTTCAACGAGATCCAGCGACGCTACCACGCGCTCGCCAAGATCGGCCAATCCGCCGAGCCCAAACCATCCGTATTGGAAGGAACGAGCTGGCAGGGCACCTGGCACGTCGCCGGCGGGAGGAGCTATATGGCGACCTTCCTGCGAGACGCGGGTGCCGACTACCTGTGGTCCGATACCGACTCGGAGGCATCCGTTCCTCTCGATCTGGAAGCAGTCCTTGACCGGGCGGAAGATGCTGATTTCTGGATCAACACAAGCAGTTGGAAGTCCTTGGCGGATGCCGAGCCGCTCGACGAAAGATACAAGCTGTTCAAGGCCTTCAAGACGGGGCAAGTCTACAATCGTATCCGACGGGTCAACGAAACGGGCGGGAACGACTACTGGGAGTCGGGTATCGCGAACCCTCACCTGATACTGGCAGACATGCTCAAGATTTTTCACCCCGACAAGATGATGGGACACAGCTTTGTCTACTACGCCAAACTCAGTCACTGACAGCCCCACGGACCCGTCTGCGGTCGTCGATCACGCTCGTGTGCCGGTATTCATCGGCCTTGGAATCGGACTCGTGGTCTTCTTCCTGTTCAGTCTTGCCCTGGGGTCTGTCCGCATTCCCCTGGGCAACGTCATGTCGATTCTTCTCGGTGACGAGACTGTTCGATCCTCCTGGCGCGAGATTGTGTTCAACATCAGACTACCGAAAGCGCTGACCGCGGCACTCGCCGGTGCGGCACTCGCCGTATCCGGTCTCCAGATGCAGACGCTCTTCCGCAACCCGCTCGCGGGTCCGTTTGTTCTCGGTATCAGTGCGGGAGCAGGTCTCGGTGTCGCGATCGTCGTCCTGACCGTCGGAGCCGGCGCCGCAGTCCTCGTTACGGGTCTCGGATTCTTCGGAAGCTTCGGACTCGCCGCCGCTGCGAGTGCCGGATCCGGTCTTGCGCTAGCCGTAATCCTGATCGTGGCCAGATGGGTCGACAACAGCATGACATTGCTGATCATCGGTCTGATGTTCGGCTACGCCGCCGGTGCCCTCGTCAGCGTTCTTGTCTACTTCAGCGCATCGGAAGCCGTCCAGTCCTACCTGATCTGGACATTCGGCAGCTTCGGCGGCGTGACCTGGACCCAGCTGCAGGTTTTGGCTGTCATCTCATTCGCAGGTCTGAGCATCTCGATCCTCTACTCGAAACCCCTCAATGCCTTGCTCCTGGGCGAACACTATGCGGCAAGTATGGGGCTGTCCGTCCGCCGAGCCCGCTTTTGGATCCTGTCCAGTGCGTCGCTCCTCGCCGGTTCTACAACAGCCTTCTGCGGCCCAATTGCCTTCCTGGGTGTTGCCGTACCCCATCTAACACGGTCGCTGCTGAACACGTCCGACCATCGCCTCCTTCTCCCGGCGGTCAGTCTCGCAGGCGCGATTCTGGCCCTTCTCTCAGACCTTTTTGCCCGCATCCCGGGAAGCAGTCTGACGCTACCCCTCAACGCCGTAACGGCCTTGATCGGGGCCCCCGCCGTGACCTGGATTATCCTCAGACGGCGCAACCTGCGCTCTTCGTTCGGATCGTAATGCCACACCTCTCTGCAACAAACCTGACAATCGGCTATCTCCCGCCCAGACGAGACCGGATCGTCGTAGCCGCCGAACTGAACGTCGACCTGAAATCCGGTGAGCTGGTATGTCTGCTCGGCCCCAATGGCGTCGGAAAATCGACTCTGATGCGAACCCTCGCCGGAATGCAGAAGCCTCTCAATGGTGCCATCACGATCGACGACCTGGACGTGCACGGGATGACACCTGAAGACCGGGCGCGCCGAATCGGTATCGTCCTGACAGACCGGATCGACGTCGGGCATCTCACTGTCCGGACCCTCGTCGCGCTTGGACGCTACCCGCACACCAACTGGATGGGCAACCTCACGCAGGAAGACGAACAAGCCGTCGACATCGCGCTCCGGGCCGTCGACGCTATGGTGCTTGCGGATCGGTCCGCGACCGAACTCAGCGACGGTGAACGGCAGAAGGTGATGATCGCACGAGCGCTCGCGCAGGATACGGACGCGATCCTTCTCGATGAGCCGACAGCGTTCCTCGATTTGCCCCGTCGTGTCGAAACGATGGACCTGCTCCGTGGTCTCGCAGCAGAGACGGGTAAGGCCATTCTCCTCTCCACACACGACCTCGATCTGGCGATCCGGAACGCCGATCGACTCTGGCTAATGGCCGAAGGCGAGATCCACACGGGGATACCGGAAGTGCTCATCCTCGACGGCCGGTTTGCGGTGACTTTCGGTCGCGGGGGCATCCGGTTCGATCTCGAAACGGGGGGCTTCCGTGTCGGAACCGGAAACGGAGAACGGATCGCCGTACTCGGGAACGGGGCTGCCGCCGTATGGACCGCTCGGGCACTCGAGCGCATCGGCTATAGCGTCGTGACACAGGACGCCGAGCGCAGCGTAGTCGTCGGCGATGAGATACCCGTTCGCTGGGATCTTCGACATCACCAAGACAGTCGCGGCTTTGACGACCTCGAAAGCCTGATTGATGCGCTCCGACTCCGACAGGACCCGTTGTCATGACCGGATCGCCGATGCTGCTGGGTACGCACTCGAACGCGGGGAAGAGTATGCTGACTTCGGCCTTCTGCCGCATCCTTGCGCGAGAGGGGTTCTCCGTGGCCCCGTTCAAAGCGCAGAACATGAGCAACAATGCCGGCGTCACGCCCGATGGACTCGAAATGGGGAGCGCGCAGGTTACGCAGGCTGAGGCCGCCCGAATCGCTCCGCACACCGACATGAACCCGGTGCTCTTGGAGCCGGAGGGAAACTGTCGGAGCCAGGTCGTCCTGAACGGTCGATCCATCGGCCACCTCGACGCGGCAAACTGGCGGGACATCAAGAAGACGCTCTGGGATGAGGTGCGGGCAACATACGACAGGTTGGCTGACTGCTACGACGTCATCATACTAGAGGGTGCGGGTAGTCCTGCCGAGATCAACCTCAAGGAAACGGACATCGTGAACCTGGCGATGGCCCGCCACGCGGAGGCACCGTGTCTCCTGATCAGCGACATCGATCGGGGCGGGGTGGCTTCTGGCCGGCGGCGTGGGTGTGGTGGTCCTGGTTGGCGTATGCGTCACCGCGCAGCTCTTCGTACGAAAGTGCCGACGAGTCCTGGGGGGAGCCACAGGAGATACGCTTGGTGCCTGCTGTGAGATCTCTGAGTCGGTCTCTCTTCTCCTGTTTCTGGCTGTGCCCGGTGTACTGCCGAGAGCAATACAACTCCTTAACATGTTGTAATTTCAGGCATTGAGGGCACGCTCTCCGTGCGCGCCTCAGGAATATCTTGTCTGCCCGGGTGAGCTTGTGTATCTTTCTACCCTTGTATTTGAACCATTTATGACCAGAAAAACAGGATAAGACATGGCTAGACGCTGCAGTCTGACGGGAAAAACGCCGCTCGTCGGCAACCACGTTTCCCACTCAAACCGGAAAGTCAAGCGGGTTCAGAAGCCGAACCTAAAGAACAAGCGAATCTACGTTCCCGAATTGGGGCGGTTCGTTCGCGTAAAGCTGACCACACGAGCACTCCGGACGGTCAACAAGAAGGGCTTCATGACCTTCCTGAGGGACGAAGGTCTCTCGCTAAAGCAGGTTACCGCTTAGACGAAGACAAGAAGCCGGGAAAGATCAATTGTGGGGGGGGGTAAGAGCTCAGACTCTTGCCCCCCTTCCTTCATATGGGATGTTCTCCGGCACGAACGCTACCAAGAGCGGGTGAATGAAACGTAGTCGGAACAGACGGAAACATCCTTCTCGAAAGCCGCGATCCGCCAGATCCCCCGCAGAGAAGCAGACGGCTCAAGACGCCGCCGGATATACCTGGACGGTATCCGCGCTGGACGGCCTACAGGACATCGTCCGGGAGGAACTGACCCGCCGGGTCGGTCGCGACTGTAAGTTCCTCAAACACCCACGAGCCGACGAAATACACTTCGAGTATTCCGGCTCATACAAGCGGCTCCTCACCTTGAGGACGGCACAGACGCTACTGCTCAGGCGGGACTTCCACGTGAGCCGACCCCGGACACTCCTGAGCCCGGAGCACCTCACTGCGCTGACCGAGCTGATCCGGACCGCCGAGTCGGTCGGCGGCCCCCCCCCGCCCATCGCCTTCCGTTTTGACGCGGCGGGATCGGACTCTCCCACGATGCTCCGGATCGCCGAACAGCTCGAAACCAGACTCGGTATACCTCGGAGCCAGGAAAAAGGAGACTGCCTAGTCGTCCTCAGACCCGGCAAACCCGGATGGGAAGTACTGTGCCGTGTCGGGTGCCGACCGCTGGCCACGCGGCACTGGCGGAAGGTGAATTACCAGGGCGGCCTAAACGCTGCGATCGCCGCGTGCATGATCGAATTGACCCGCCCAAAACCGGGTGACCGCTATCTCAACCTGATGTGCGGAAGCGGCACCCTCCTGATCGAACGACTCTTGCGTCAACGCGTCGGTGCTGCGGTTGGGATCGACATATCCGGAAAAGCGATCAAAGCTTGCCGGGAGAACACGGAAGCTGCCGGATTATCGGACCACATTCAGTACATCAGAGGCGACGCCACAAGCATCAGGCTGCCAGATACGTCCTTCGATGTCGTCACGGCCGATCTGCCGTATGGAGAGGAACACGGATCCCCCGAGTCGAACACTTCGCTCTACCGGGATGTGCTGATGGAGGCGTCGCGTCTCTGCCGAAGCGGCGGAAGAATGACGCTGCTGACGCAGGACCTGTTGGCATTCACGTCGGTCCTGCCGGATGTGGAAGCGGATTGGGCGATCGTGAATGAGCGGAGAATAACGCAGCGGGAGTATCGACCGCTGTGCGTTACTTTGAGGAAGAAGCGCAGATAAGATCCCTGCAGTCAGATACGCGATGAGCACCCGGCACGGCATCCTGCCCGTGCCCGGCGCTCAGACCTTCCGTGTGTACTCGTGCTGCTCAAAAACCAGTCCGGACTCTCTGACTAGTTCGTGGTAAACATCTTCGAGCTCCGTCTCGTAGTCATAGGGCTCGACATAGATGATACGTGTGATACCCGCCTGAATCGACTCCTTCAGACAGCCGAAACACGGTCGCGTCGTGGAGTAGAGAATGCCGCCCTCGGTTCGCGCACCGTGACGGGCGGCAAAACAGATCGCGTTCTCCTCGGCGTGTACGCAAAGACACGTATCGAGGCTTGTCCCGGACGCTGCCGTTCCTGCACAGCGGGGACAGCCACCCTCAAAACAGTTTCGCACCCCGGCCGGAGTACCGTTGTAGCCAGTACTGATGATGTTGCGGTCTCTGACGATCAGGGCGCCAATCTGACGCCGAACACAGTTCGATCGCTCGGACACGTTGTACGCGATCGAGATGAAGTACTCGTCCCAGGACGGTCGGTTCATCGACATCTCCTCTGTTGGTTTGATAGCTCAGCAGAATGTAGGGTCGCGTGAGTGGAGTGCCAAGCATCATCGCGGGACCGGATGCGTTGCCAGGGCTAGGCAGCATCTCTCTTTATGGTATATTTCCAGCTGCGTGATCATTTCTTCGGAACTACTCAGATTGAGGATAACCTATGATGCAGCCCGGCACATCCGCCTTCGGCATATGGGGCGGCGGCCATTTTATGCACTTCGGCACCGATATCGGTCCTGACCGTCTCGGGACACTGGCCCAGCACGCCTACGAGAATGGCGTGAGAACCTTTATGACCGCGGACGTCTACGGACAGGGCGCGGCTGATGAACTTCTGGGCAAGGCCCTCTCCGGCTACGACCGCGACTCCTATTGCCTCATCGGCGCGGTCGGACACGACTACTACACCGGTGTGCGTGCGGCAGAAAAGGGATACCCGCGCTTTACTGATCCTGCCCTCCGGGGTGAAAACGAGTTCGCTGCTTACCTGGAGATGGCAACCGACAAGAGTCTGGAGCGCCTCGGGGTTGACCGACTCGACCTTTTACTCTTGCACAATCCGGATACCACGGGATACCAGAGCGACACCGTCTGGTCGACGATGGACAGCTTGAAGTCCGCAGGCAAGACCAATATGCTCGGAGTGGCACCCGGTCCGGCGAACGGATTCACCGTCGACATCATCGACTGTTTCGAACGACACGGTTCCCTGATCGACTGGGCGATGATCATCATCAACCCGCTGGAACCGTGGCCGGGCGGACTGGTTCTGAACGCCGCCGTCGAACACGAGGTAAAGGTGATCGCTCGCGTCGTCGACTACGGTGGCATCTTCCACGGTGACCTGAAACCAGGCGCACGACTCTCCCGGACAGATCACCGGGCCTTCCGTCCTTCAGGATGGATCGAAGCCGCAAATGCGAAACTCCCTCGTCTCGAGGAAATCGCGAATGGACACGACCAGACGCTCCTGCAGTTTGCCTGCAAGTGGGACCTCGCGCAACCGGCAGTCGAGTCAGTCGTACCCACGCTGCTCCAGGAAGCTAGTCCAGATGCACGACCGATCGAGGAGCAGGTGATCGAGCTGTCGCAGGTCGCGGAGAAGGAAGATCTGACCGAAGCGGAGTCGGCCGAAGTGCGCGACATCGGTGACAACAAGAACTGTATGCCGCTGAAGGGCGCATCGACACAGTATCAGGGCATCACTTCCGGCGATCAGTGGCCGATGACACCGGAACTGCTGGAAGTCAGCCGCAGGTGGAATATCGAGCCGGACCGTGACCTGGCCTATCCGGGAGATCTTCGGGACATCCGCGAAAAGGGCGCGGTTCGCCACGGAATCCCTCAGACTCTCACGCGACGGCTCTACCTCCAGCTCCAGGCCTTCGGCGGTTGCAAGGATACGGCCGGAATCATCGCGGCAACGCGGGACAGCGGTCTGGAATCGGTCGTCTACGTGGACGTCAATGATCCGTTAGGTGTGGCGCTTCTGACGATCGCCGAAGACCCTGAAATCTTCGTGACCGATGCCCGAGACTTCATCGTCAACAGTCCGTTCTGTGAGCTCGATCAGAAGCCGGGCCTCACGATGATGGGTCGGAGCTATTCATCCGGGCGCGAAGCGGACCTCGAAGACTGGCTTGTCAGAAAGCCACGACGCAATGCGCTCAACCCGGAATGGCCGTGGGCGGTGTGGTATCCGCTTCGACGAAAGTCCGAGTTCAACGTGATGTCCCCCGCCGATCAGGGCAAGATCCTGATGGAGCACGCGATGATCGGACGATCTTACGGTTCGTCGGGCTACGCACAGGACATCCGGCTGGCCTGCTATGGTCTCGACCGTGACGACAACGAGTTCGTGATCGGTCTCTTGAGCACCGAGCTCTACCCGCTTTCCAGGATCGTGCAGGAAATGCGGAAGACACAGCAGACCGCAAAACATATGGATTCGCTCGGCCCCTTCTTCGTGGGCCGTACGATCTGGCAAAGCCAGCTCAAGAAGTAGGGCACATACCAATGTGACTGAGGGGTCAGCGCCGCCACGGCACTGACCCCTTCTGTTTCTGATGGACCAGATCCAGCGCGAACGGAATGACGGTATGTCGTGACAAGTCGGTGGAACGTGCTCCCGAACGTCACGCAGGGGGTAGCTGTTGTGGAGCCCCGACGAGGCATTCGCCGATCGCTGTGCAGAAACACGGGGAGCGTCGCAGGGACACATCCAGCTCGCCCATTGGTCTCCGTCCGACCAGCACAAGACGGCGCCCTTCGCATGCGTAGCGCTTCGCCAGCATGTGACCGATTCCGTCGGTTGCGCCTGTGATTATCATTGTCATAACGCGATCAGAGCTCTGACCTGGCTCTGGATTGACACGTCTATCCCACCCCTCTATATTCACACTATACGAGAAAACACACCACACTTCGACACGCCTGGAACGATCTCCCCCACCTGGATCGGCCGGGCGATTTTTTGTTCCCCTCTGGAGAACCAAGATGAATCAACTCGAGCTCAGATACGGATGCAATCCGCACCAGAAGCCTGCACGCATATACCGAAAGGACGGGGGGGCCCTGCCGTTCAAGGTGCTTCGAGGTGCTCCTGGCTACATCAACCTCCTCGATGCGCTCAATGCCTGGCAGCTCGTCCACGAGCTCAAGCAGGTCTTCGACATTCCGAGTGCAGCCTCCTTCAAGCACGTCAGTCCCGCTGGTGCCGCCGTCGGTCTGCCGCTCAGTGAATCGCTCAGGCAAGCCTACTTCATCCCGGAGAACGACGAGCTGTCGCCTGTTGCGGCCGCCTACGCTCGTGCAAGAGGAGCGGACCGCCTGTCCTCATACGGCGACTTCGCCGCCGTCAGCGACGTCGTCGACGAGTCGCTCGCAAGGCTCCTGCGACGCGAAGTCTCTGATGCCATCATCGCGCCAGGATATGAGCCCGAAGCACTCAAGATACTCAGCATGAAGAAAGAGGGCTTCCTGATCATCGAGATTGACCCCGACTACGAACCCGAGAAACTCGAATCGCGCGAAGTCTTCGGCCTGACTTTCGAACAGAAACGGAATGACTTGGTCACGGGTCTCGACCTGGTAGACAACATCGTTTCAGAGAACAAGACGCTTTCCGATGGCGCTAGACGAGATCTGGTTATCGCCTCCATCGCCCTCAAATACACGCAGTCAAACTCAGTCTGCTTCGCCAAGGACGGTCAGGTGATCGGAGCCGGCGCCGGTCAGCAGAATCGCCTGGCCTGCGTCGACCTGGCAGGCAAGAAAGCGGAAGCCTGGCACCTCCGTCAACATCCGCGTGTGCTTTCGATGGACTTTGCGCCAAAACTGAAGCGACCTCAGAAGATCAACGCGATCGAGCAGTTTCTCGCTGGTGGAATTTCGGAAGAAGCGCGCAAAGCCTGGGAGCCGAACTTCTCCATCCTTCCCGATTCGCTCAGTGATACCGATCGATCGGATTGGATCGCAGAACTGACGGACGTGTCACTCAGTTCCGACGCCTTCTTCCCGTTCAGAGACAACATCGACCGGGCCGCCCAAACGGGCGTAACCCAGATCGTGCAGACCGGCGGATCCGTATACGACGACGATGTAATCCAGGCCGCAAACGAATACGGTATGATCATGATCACCTCTGGCGTTCGCCTATTTCACCACTAATTATTTATTTAACAATAATTTACATCCAACCCGTCATACTTTAACCTTACGTGAAGTTTCCCTTGACTCTTACGTAGGGTTAAAGTATGTTCTGTGCGTAAGGATATGGCTACCCAGGAGGCTGTTTGGCTGACACGATGCACATAGGCAAACTCGCAGATCGTGCGGGAACGACAACGCGAACGGTCCGCTTCTACGAGGAGAAGGGCCTGATCGAGCCCTGCCACAGGTCATCGGGAGGGTTCCGGTGTTATTCGGAGGAACAGCTGACACAGCTGAGGATGGTACTCAGTCTGAAGGTGCTCGGATTCGACCTGGACAAGATCAAGGCAATCCTGAGTAAGCAATCACGACAGGAGACGGCAGGGAATCTTGCCGCAGACGTACTGCAAGATCTGCGGGGGAAGCTTGACGAGCTGAATCTTCAGATCAACGGACTACAGGAAATGAAGGACAAGGTCGAGTGTACCATCAGCACGCTCTGTCATTGTGTTGCCTGTCCATTGCGGATGAAGGATCGGTTGTGTGATGATTGTGAGCGGCTGAGGACGCAGAACGAGAAGTGCGTTCCCTTCTTCCATACCATACAGACGAATTAAGAAAAGCCATCGGTTCGACCCCGCCAAAGATCGAAAACCGACGGCTTGTTCACAGAGTTCAACAGACAGCGTCTGCTGGTCCCTAGATATAGAACAGTATATCCGAGGTTACAAGCAGTGTCAATTCTCGGCGGGCTGTCTCGCAGTCCGTTACGGAACCCAGATGCTCGAACGGATGAGGAAGTGATGGCAAAATTCGACGGGAGAGAATCGCGCGAAAGCACAGATCTCTATCTGAGGGATATCCGAAAATACACGCCGCTGCCTCGCGAGGAAGAGGGTCGCGTCGTCACACAGGCGAGGAAGGGCGACAGACAAGCACTCGACAAGCTGATCACGGCCAACCTACGGTTCGTCGTGAGGGTAGCCGGCGAGTATACGAATCGAGGGCTGCCGCTGCAGGACCTGATTGCCGAGGGCAACGTCGGTCTCATGCGGGCCACAGAAACGTTCGATCCTGATCGGGGTCACAAATTCATCACCTATGCGGTCTGGTGGATCCGACAGGCGATGATGTCTGCGTTGAATAAACAGACGCGAACGGTAAAGATCCCGGTGAACCAGATCGATGACCACGATGCGATTGCCAAGATTGCTCGTAGTATGTCACAGGAGTTGGGTAGACAACCCAGCCTCGATGAGTTGTCCGAGCATACACGGATGTCCAAGAAACGTATCCGACGAGCCTTGCAGGCCAAACTGCCAGCCCTGTCGATGGACAGTCAGGTCTATGCGGACGGCACGATCCAGTATTCGGACACCTTCGTCGCCGATGAGATGCCGGCAGACGAGCGTGTGCACGACGCCTACATGCGAGATCTGCTGCAGGACAGCCTGAAGATGCTCCCCGAGAGGGAGGCGAAGATCCTGGGACTCTACTATGGTCTCGGCACCGATCGACCCGAGTCGCTCGAACAGGTTGGCCGCAAGTTCTCCATCTCGCGCGAACGGGTCCGCCAGATCAAAGACCGTGCGCTTGGACGACTCAAGCAGAGCATGATGACGGAGGAAGTAGAAGCAGCCTGACCCGACGTTCATTCTGAACACACGCAAAGCGCCGCGCCCTTCGAAAGGACGCGGCGCTTCTTGTTGTATGGTGCTGCCAAACTACTTGCTGAACCCGATGCTGACACCGCCCCAGAAGGAGGAGTTGTCAGGATTGATCCCATCATCAGCGTACGAGTAGCCCGCAACAGGGCCGAAGGACCAGTTGCCGCGTGACCAGCCGATCGAGCCAGTCAACGTGAGGTCGTGGAATCCTGCCGATCCGCCATAGCTGTCGCCGCTGATCGCAACGGAGGCGCCAAGCCCGAGCACAGGAGCATCATCACCCTCGCCAAGCGGGAACTCCGGTCCAATACCTGCCGCGACATAGTAGTCATCGGTCTGCCCGAAGTCGTAGTAGACGGTGATACTGGGAGCAATCTGGTGGTCGAAACTCAAGCCGCCATAGACTTCCTCTGTATGCTTCGTCCCCTCCAAGTTCGGGATGTAGTATTCTATGAACCCGATCGAAAGACCGATCTTCCCGTCTTCGCCAAGCGAAGTATCGTAGCTCAAGGTGATATCGACTTCATCTGCACCGTCCAACGTGCTGCGGTCCATCACAAACGCCGATCCCCAGAGATTGAGAGCGACTCCGCTCTCGCCAAAACCGAAAGTCAGACTGGGCTGGAGGACCAGATCTTCGTCTGAGGCGACGCCCCCTCTCCAGATGTAGCCTGAGAGAGCATCGAGTGAAGCATCAACCGAGATCTCTGTTTCCTGTGCCCGAACAGCATCTGATACGCCGAGTCCTGCCAGAATCGCCAAAATTGTTGCTAGTCTTCTCATCTGCCTTGCCTCCTCATTCGTTTAGGTTTGCTAACGTGCTGTTTGTCCTATTCAACATAAAGCTGCTGTAGCTAGATTGTCCAGTGTCATAATGGTGTTGACACATTGAACCAGTGGGTAGGGCTTGACTTGGGATCGCTGCTTTCTCTACACGCTGTTGATGACACGGTCTCGAATCCGAATCTGTCTCAGCCCAGGCTACCGGCGGACAATCGTGAGCCGCGTCGTGATGACTTCTCGGAACCCGAAAAGGAATGCCCCGGCGCGAATCGCACAAACACGTGTGCGCGGGTAACGGCCTTAATCCGATGCGGCGAAGCGTTCGAATCCAACGAATCTGAACTGTAAACACCATTCTGAATCAGTACACGCTAGATAAGTGTTAAATCTGGATTAATTCTACTCATCCGCCTACAGGGCCGCCTCGCCATGTTCACCCGTTCTGATCCGGACAGCCTCCGATACCGGCGTGATAAAGATCTTGCCATCACCGACCTCACCCGTCTTCGCCTCCGAGATGATCGCGTCCTTGGCGATCTCCACTTCGGCGTCTTTGACGATCACCTCGACCTTGACCTTGGGGACGAAATCTACCCGATACTCCGCACCACGGTAGACCTCCCGGTGTCCGCGCTGACGGCCGAACCCCCTGACCTCCCCGACTGACATTCCGATGATACCTGCCTCGGCGAGGGCCTCGTACACCTTCTCGAGGGCCGAGGGCCTCAGATATGCTTCGATCTTCTGCATTGTGATAACCCCTGATGTCGAAGAATGAACTACGCTCTGTGGTCAGCTGTCGTCGTCACGAAGTTGGCATACGCCGGCGACCCGTGCTCTAAAACATCGAGACCGGAGTCCTCTTCTTCATCCGAAACTCTCAGTCCGATCGTCAACTTGATCAACGTAAACATCACGAGCGAAAGGATGAACGTGCAGAAGAAGACTGCCGCGATGCCCGTTATTTGCGTGACAAGACTGCCTGCCTCACCGGGAATGCAGAGGAACGGGATCGCACAGGCCAGCGTGCCCCAAGCACCGCAGACACCGTGCACCGAGATCGCACCGACCGGGTCGTCTACACGAATCCTGTCGAAAAAGATCACTGAAAAGACGACAACTACGCCGGCGACTCCACCCGTCAGGAGTGAGCCGAGAGGCGTCATCGTGTAACATCCCGCCGTGATGCCCACAAGACCGGCGAGTGCGCCATTCAGCGTCATGGAGATGTCAGGTTTTCCGAACCGGTACCAGCTGACGAACATCGCGACCAGGGCACCGGCCGCGGCGCTCAGGTTTGTCGTCACGGCGATACGGGCGAAGTTTCCACCATCCATCGAGGTCGTCGAACCGGAGTTGAATCCAAACCACCCCAACCACAGGATGAACACACCCAGTGCGGCCATCGGCATGTTATGACCGATAATCGCGTTCATTGAGCCATCCGCGTTGTACTTGCCGCGACGAGGACCAAGAACGATCGCACCGGCGAGTGCCGCCCACCCGCCGACGCTGTGCACAACGGTTGAACCGGCGAAGTCGATGAAGCCCATGCCCTCGAGCCAGCCGCCACCGTGCCAGAGCCCTCCCCAGGACCAGGCGCCCTGGATGGGATAGATGATAGCAGTGATAATCACGCTGAAGATCAGATAAGCGCTGAATTTCGTCCGCTCCGCGACAGCGCCCGAGACGATCGTGGCAGCCGTGGCGGCGAAAACCGTCTGAAAGATCAGGAACGAATACATCCAGTTGGCATCCTCCCCAAACGAGTTGACGTCCGGATTCAGAAAGAACTCGTAGAACTCTCCGCTGAACATCAGACCAAAACCGATAGCCCAGAAACCGACAGCTCCGATCGCGAGGTCGGCTACATTCTTCATCAGAATGTTAACGGCATTCTTGGCTCTCGTCATCCCGGATTCCACGAACGCGAAGCCGGCTTGCATGAAGAAAACCAGGAAAGCCGCGACGCACGTCCAGAACCAATCCAAATGTTTAGCCACTTCTCCGATCTGGCTTGCCAGATCCGCTTCCTGTGCCCCAGCGCTGATTGGAGCGAATACCACGAGCCCCGTCAGAACCGCGCCAATCCTTCTCCACCTGTCCATCCGGTCCTCCTCTTATTGAATAATGCATCCTGGTCGTCAGGATCCACTGTCTGTGTCTGTCGCGGCTAAATATATCGGACAGGTGTTTCCATATGATTACACATGAGTGAACACGTAGTGAAACCTTCATGCATCCGAACCACAAAAACTCTCGCGTCTTATTCTGTTGATTCCTATGGATTTATGCATCGATCCTTGATCGAGACCCGCGACCGGGCCTCCCGATTGTTTCACCCGTGTGAACAACGCGTAAACGGTGTGTGAATCGAGGGATGGTGATCCGCACAGACTACAGAGAAGGCCCCGGTTCCGCTTGGAACCAGGGCCCCTTTCCTCCAATCGATGGTAGAACGTCTACTTCTGCTGCATCATCCCTCGCAGTCGCCCGATCTCGCGCTCGAGCGTTTGAATCTGTTCGAACAGTGCCTGGTCCGCGGCTACACCCCGCCGACCAAGTCCGACAGGTTGAGCCGCCGGATCCGAATCGTTCCCGGTGAACGGGTCGAAGGGACTGTCCACACGTTGTGGGGGCTTTCTCCCCGCAACGGCCTCCGAGGACACAGTGAGGCTCTCGCGCCTTACCCGGATCGGAACGGCGTCGCCCGGTGAGGTCTCCATCACGAGACGCTCGAGATGGAAAGGGCCCGCTACGGGTTTGCCGTTGTAGGCGACGATCTGGTCACCCCGTCTGATGCCGGATCGCCAGGCAGGTCCATTTTCAGCCACATTCGTGACAACAACGGGGTGTGTTTCGCGATCGACCTCGACGCCCAGCCATCCATAGGCCATCTGTCCGCGTTCGATCAGAGTCGTAGCGATACGTTTGGCACGGTTGATCGGAATCACAAACACCGAAGTGGGAAAAGCTGTTGCACCGCTCAGGCCGGCTCGGCTCTCTGTGTGAAGCGGAGCTGCCCAGACCATCCCCATCACGCTGCCGGAGCTGTCGAAAACAGGCGCCCCTCCGTAGCTCGGGTAGACGGAGGATGTAATCTGGATCAGATCCTCACCTTCGGTCACTTCGTAGACCGTGCCGATGGAGGGAAG
Organism: uncultured bacterium; assembly: GCA_964471275.1. Lineage (GTDB taxonomy): Bacteria > Latescibacterota > UBA2968 > UBA2968 > UBA2968 > UBA2968. The sequence goes on from CAYYGZ010000005.1 coordinate 23,253, forward strand.
TAGTTGGCCGAACGCGTTCCCAAGGACGAAGGTGTAGTGCCCGACCCGTGCATTGTTCGAGTTCCCGACGCGAATGTGATCGGTCGGCGGGTTGGCAATCTGGATCACGGCAACATCGGACGTCGGATCCGAAGCGACAAAGGCAGCACGGGATACCGACCCATCCGCAAGGGTCACCCTGATCTCACTCGCACCCTTGACCGCCTTGTCGACTGTGAGAACGTGGCCGCGCTCATCGATCAGGAAACCGGTACCGTGCGTGTAGCCATTCCCAAGACCGAGTGATGAGCCGTTTTGCGGAGCAGCGTAGATCGTGTGTATCCGGACGACGCACCGTCTGTTCGCTTCGAACAGCGTGGAGATCTCGGCCTCCAGTACCTGCAGAAGACCGGAACGGAATCCGACCGCCGAAATCTCGGGCTGGGCATTCGCAGGAATGCCCGCCATCCCCAGTAGGAGTATGACGGGCATCACGACTCTGCGTGCATTTCGGATCAGGTCAGACACAGTCTGACACACTCGCTTCCCCATTCGCTAGAATGAAACCGGAACGCGTCGTGCCTGACCACGCTGAACAACCGGTCGGGTCCGCGGCTGCATCAAAGAGCGTGAAGCCGGGGAATCCGAACGCGGCCGGTAGAGACGTCGGGACAGAGCGAATGACTCGTCCTGCGTAAGCTGCCTCAGGGCGCCCCGGTCCACCGGCTGAGCGGGAACTGTCGTGCCGGGCAAGGCCTCCTGCGATGCTGTCACGGGAACCTGTGGTTCGCCCTGCAGAAGGACCGACACACCGAGAGCCAGCATCGCAGCAACGGCGCCGGAAAGGACGGATCGACCGACAGTCGGGAAAAGCACCTGCTTGACCTTGTGACGCATCCGGGTCTCGTTCGCGGCCTCCAGCAGAATCTGACTCCGCAAACCAAACTCGAACTCGACTGAAGGTTCCAACGGGGAAAAATTTCCCAGCCGCTCCTGAAGCAAAACCATATTCTCATACATTGCCGAGCAGGCCGAGCTTTCCGAAATCATCTGTTCCATCTCGACCCGATCGGCTTCGGGGAGCTCCCCATCGATAAAAGCAGAGAGCTTGTCTGAAAATGAGTCAACTGTCATAGTGTTCGTGCAACCTCCTGAAGGGTCTAGACGCCCAGCCCCACATCGCGACCTTCGCTCTTGAGCTTCTGCTGAAGCTTGAGACGAGCGCGATTCACCCGGGACTTGACCGTCCCAACCGGGCAATCAACGATCTCTGATATTTCTTGATACGTCATCCCTTCGACATCCCTGAGCAGGATCACCTGCTTGTAGTTAGCGGGCAAGGAAGAGATGGCCTGCTGAATCTGAACATCTGCCAGCGAGGACTCGGCAACCTTGTCCGGACGTGCCGATTCGTCCGGCAACTCCATCCCGGTATCCGTCTCCTCGTCTCGCTCGAGCGAGAACATCCGCCATCGCTTCCGGCGCCGCAGCTCACTCTTGGCAAGGTTGCCAGCGATCGTGAACAGCCACGTGGAGAAATTGGCGATCGCCTTATACTCGTTCCGCTTCCGGAAGGCCCGCAGAAATGTCTCCTGGACGATGTCCTCTGCCGTTTCCCGGTCTCCCACAAAGCGACAAATAAAGTTGTACAGCCGACCATTGTACCGGCCGACGATCTTACCATAGGCATCAATGTTCCCGGCGCTGACCTCGGACAGGATATCCATGTCCGTGAGTTCACCCGGATTCTGCCTCGAGCTGACCATAAGCATAATGTCTCCTCCCATCGGCGCACCCCGTGGATTGACTGCCGGCACGGCAAACAGGATGTGCCCGTTCCTTGAACGAGCTGGGAGGGTAAAGGTTCCCCGTAAAAGACCGGACCGCACGAATAAATCATTCAGATTTACTAATAATTATTCGCAATAAACATCACTAACCATTATAACGACATATCCCTTTGTAAGAGGTCTATTTAATATAGACGAATATGCACCAAAACCTCTTCAAGAATTTGAGGTTAGGTGATGTGAGTTCGCCAGACACAGGCTTGCGTGGCAGAAACGGAAAACCCTATATTGAGGCCGCAATGCCAACACTCGATACCTCAAGGAGCACAGAATCCATGGCAGACAATCAGATTGTAGAAAAAGACGGCACCTATCTCCCCCCGACGTCGCTCAGCCAGGAAGCATTCACCTCGTCGTTCGATGATTACAAAGCGAAATACGCCGCCTCCACCGACGATCCGGACGTGTTCTGGGGTGAGGTAGCCGAGACGTTCCACTGGTTCAAGAAGTGGGACAAGGTCCGGTCATACAACTTCGACATGGACAAGGGTCCGATCTCGATCAAGTGGTTCGAGGGCGGCAAGACCAACATCACCTACAACAACCTGGACCGACACCTCGAGACGCGTGGCGATCAGGTTGCAATCCTTTGGGAAGGGAACAAGATCGGTGAGGACCGTGCGATCACGTATCGTGAGCTGCACGCCGAAGTCAGCCAGTGCGCAAACGTCCTGAAGTCCCGAGGGGTGAAGACGGGTGACCGCGTATCCATCTACATGCCGATGATCCCGGAGCTCGCGATCGCTATGCTGGCCTGCGCGCGAATCGGTGCCATACACAGCATCGTGTTCGGTGGATTCTCATCCGAAGCCCTTGCGGATCGTATCGTCGATTCGACCTGCCAGGTCCTGATCACGGCCAACGGGACACATCGCGGTGACAAACCGGTCCTGCTCAAGCCGGGCGCGGACGAAGCGATGCGGCTGGCCGATGAGCGCATGGACGGTAAGAAGGTCGATACCTGCATCGTTGTCCAGCGTGTGCCTGAGGGCGGTGATGTGCCGTGTGAAATGCAGGAGGGTCGTGACATCTGGTGGCACGATGTCGTCCCCGCGGCCTCCGCGGACTGCCCGTGCGAAGAGATGGACGCGGAAGACCCGCTCTTCATCCTGTATACATCGGGCTCCACGGGCAAACCGAAGGGCGTACAGCACAACGTTGGCGGATACATGGTCTACTCCGCCTTCACACACAAGAATGTCTTCGACTATCACGACGGTGACATCTACTGCTGCGCCGCCGACATCGGGTGGGTCACGGGTCACTCCTACATCGTGTATGGCCCGCTGTCCAACGGCGCAACGACGATCATGTTCGAGGGCGTTCCCACCTACCCCGATGCCGGGCGCTTCTGGCACCTGATCGACAAATACAAGGTCAACCAGTTCTACACCGCCCCAACCGCCATCCGTGCGTTGGCCGCCGCTGGCGAGGAATTCCCCGCCAAGTATGATATGTCGACACTCAAAGTGCTCGGGACAGTCGGTGAACCGATCAACCCGGAAGCCTGGCAGTGGTATCACCGGAACATCGGACGAGAGCGCTGTCCGATTGTCGACACCTGGTGGCAGACGGAGACGGGCGGAATTCTGATCAGCCCGCTTCCTGGGGCAACCCCCACAAAGCCGGGATCGGCGACCTTCCCCGTCTACGGTGTAAAGCCGGTCGTCCTGCACCCCGAATCCGGGGAGCGGGTCGAGGGGAACGGCGTGGACGGCGTTCTCGCGCTATCCGAGCCCTGGCCCGGACAGATGCGCACGATCTACGGTGACCACAAGCGCTTTGAGGAAACGTACTTCCAGCAGTACAAGAAGTACTATTTCTCGGGCGACGGATGCCGCCGAGATGAGGACGGCTACTACTGGATCACAGGACGCGTCGACGATGTCATCAACGTGTCAGGTCACCGGATGGGAACGGCCGAGGTCGAAAGCGCACTCGTCGCACACGCCAAGGTAGCCGAGGCAGCCGTTGTCGGGTTTCCGCACGAGATCAAGGGACAGGGCATCTACGCCTACGTAACCCTCAACATTGGCGAGGAATATGCGGACGACCTGAAGAAGGAGCTGGTGGGCTGGGTGCGCAAGGAGATCGGCCCGATCGCCTCTCCGGACGTAATCCACTGGGCGCCGGGTCTGCCAAAGACACGATCAGGCAAGATCATGCGGCGCATCCTCAGGAAGATCGCGCAGAAAGATACGGACAGTCTGGGTGACACATCGACGCTGGCTGATCCTGCCGTCGTGGACCAGCTGCTGGGGAACCAGTAGTCGAGAACCAGCAGATACACACAGGGCACACGATCCGGGCCACCGGGTTGCGTGCCCTGCTTTACTTGGGGTGACCGGTGCCAACACCAGAGAGAGCCGTACTGCTGCTATCCGGAGGGATGGATTCGACCACGCTGCTTTGGTGGATGCGAGACCAGGGCATTGGTCACGTCCATACCGTCGCCATAGACTACGGCCAACGACACCGGATCGAGTTGGAATCCAGCATACGCCTCAGCGCTACGTCCGGATCAGCGACGCATAAGGTCATTACAATAGATCTGAAACAGATCGGCGGGAGCCCGCTCACCAACGACGAAATGGACGTTCCTGCGGCTTCCGACAACAGCCAGATCACAACCGTCGTCCCCTACCGCAACACGATGTTCATGACCGCGGCGACCGCATACGCAGAGACACAGGGCATCCAGGACATCTACATTTCCCCGGTCAAAGACGACTACAGCGCTTACCGCGACTGCCGTCGCGAGTTCTACGATGCACTCGAATCATCCCTGACGTTGGGCGCCACACACAACATACCCGTCAGGATCCACACCCCCTTCGTCCATTGGACAAAATCAGAAGTCGTCCGCGAAGGTATCCGCCTGAACGTTCCCTATGACCAGACACACACGTGCTACAAAGGCACCCGCCCCGCCTGCGGCACGTGTGACGCCTGTACCGAGCGCATCGACGCCTTCAAGACAAACCACACCGCTGATCCGATCCCCTACGCCATCGACATCGTCTGGCATGACTGAGCTTCCGCCGGTCCCGGCACAAATGAAGAGAGCCGAACCCGATTACAAATCGGATTCGGCTCTCCCCTTTGACTCTTCCCCCCTGCTCTCCCGCTCAGTGAGAGGGGAGGGAGGCGGTGTTAAGTGGCTAGCTGTTCTTCAACGCCGTGATGGCGGCCATCAAACGTCGATCCGCCTTCGACCGGATATCCATCAGTCGTTCAACCTCATCGAGCGCACCGTCCTTTGGCTTGATCTGATAGACCTGGGCCCAATCTGCCAGTGCCTTGACAACGAGGTCGAGAAGCATCACATCCGTCGCATCATCCTGAACCATGCACTCGTCGGCAAGAACGCGACGAATCGTACGCAGCGGTTGGTCGAGATCGTATGCAGCGGCGCTGTCCCCGGTGCCCCCCATAATATCAGGTGACAGATTGGCAAGGAACCCGTCGGAAAGGAACTTGCGTGCCTTCTCCTCGGTCCACTTCTCCGCCAGCATCTGTTCGACGGTCAGAGGTTTGGCCTCATCACAATCGGACCCGGACTTGGAGGGCCGCGCCTTCCGACTCCCGCGATCCGAGCGAGTGTTTTCGGCGCGTTTCCCCTCGGGCCGACTCCCTTCGGATCGGCTTCCCTCGGGCCGACTCCCTTCGGATCGGCTTCCCTCAGAGCGGCTCCCTTCGGATCGGCTTCCCTCAGAGCGGCTCCCTTCGGATCGTCCGCTGCGCCCTCTTCTGCCCCTGCGACGGCGTCCTCGACGATCACCTTGATCCTGGCGAGATTCGCTGTCGTCGGAACTCTCAGGCTTGCTCGATTCGTCAGACGAAGCCTCCTTTGCCGTGGCAGGCTTCTGCTCAGGCGTCGGCTTCCGCGCGAACTCCTCGGACTGAACGAGATCCGGTCCCCCACGTCTGGGCCGCCGGCCATAGGAAACGCTCTTACCGGCGCCTTCACCAGAATCCTGATCTGTCTGGGCCGTGCTCGACACTTTGGTATCCTCTGCGCTTTTCGCAGTGGCTTTCTTGGTCGACCGCCGTGCCGGTTTCTTCGCTTTCTTGGCCGCTTTTACGGGAGCTGCCCTCGTGCCGGCGCTCTCATCGCTCGCAGCCGTCGAAGCCTTTTTGGCGGGCTTTTTCGCCTTTTTGGCCTTCTTTGCCTTCTTCGCCTTCTTCGCGGGTTTCGGTGTTACCGACGCTTCAGCCTTTCCTGAGGCTGCGGTTGCGTCTCCTGCTATATCATCTGCCATGCATTTCCCTTCTCAAGTCTCCTCAGAGACTCATGAACCGCCCCTCATCTGACGTCCTCGTCCGGTCTGCCCTGCAGATTGGAATATAGAAAAGGCAGTGCCAAAAGCCAACCTGACAGATATGCAGAAGGGGGAGAAGCCACAGAGGCCCTCCCCCTTCTTGACCTGATTCACGGGTCTTGCCTTAGCCTAATGAGCGTGACCGTGATGATCGCTGGCATCTTCCTTCTCCTCCGGGATCTCGGAAATCATCGCTTCAGTCGTGAGAAGGAGTCCTGCGATACTCGACGCGTTCTCAACCGCCGTACGAACGACCTTTGTGGGGTCGCTCACACCGGTCTTCGAGAGATCCTCGTATGTATCTGTGCGAGCGTTGTAACCAAAGGAGCCCTTCTCCGTCAGAACCCGCTGCACAACGAGAGAGCCTTCGATACCCGCATTAGCCGCGATCTGCTTCATCGGCGCCTCAATCGCACGACGCACGATGTCGACACCTGTTTTCTGATCAAGACCACGGACAGAGCTCCTGGCCTTGTCCAGACGCTCGATCGTCCGGAGAAGTGCCACACCACCACCGGGGACGATACCTTCCTCCACGGCAGCGCGAGTCGCGTGGAGCGCGTCCTCGACACGAGCCTTCTTCTCTTTCATCTCCGTCTCGGTCGCCGCACCCACGTTGATGACGGCGACACCGCCGGCCAGCTTGGCCAGACGTTCCTGCAGTTTCTCGCGATCGTAATCCGATGTCGTGTCTTCGATCTGAGAACGGATCTGGCTGACGCGGCCCTGAATGGCGGCGTTCTTCCCGCCGCCATTGATAACGGTCGTGTTGTCCTTGTCGACCACGAGCCGCTTCGCCTGTCCGAGATCATTGAGCTCGACGCTCTCGAGCTTGATGCCGAGATCCTCGGTGATCACCCGCCCGCCCGTCAGGACTGCGAGATCTTCGAGCATCTCTTTGCGACGATCTCCGTAGCCCGGTGCCTTCACGGCCGCAGCGCGGAGCGTACCACGAACCTTGTTCACAACGAAGGTTGCCAGCGCCTCGCCCTCGACATCTTCTGCGATCACCAGCAGCGACTTCCCGGATGTCGATATCTTTTCAAGAAGCGGGAGCAGGTCCTTCATGTTGGACAGTTTCTTTTCGTTGATCAGGATGTAAGCATCCTCGAGAACGGCTTCCATACTGTCCTGATCCGTCACGAAGTAGGGAGACAGGTAGCCACGATCGAACTGCATACCCTCGACAACCTCGAGAGTCGTGTCGATGCCTTTGGCCTCCTCGACCGTGATCGTGCCGTCCTTGCCGACTTTCTCCATTGCGTCAGCGATGATATCGCCGATGCTCGTATCATTATTTGCCGAGATCGTACCGACCTGTGCAATCGACTTCCGGTCCTTGACCGCACGGCTCTGCTCCTGCAGCCCTTCGACGATCGCGCTCGTTGCGGCATCGATGCCACGCTTGATATCCATCGGGTTCGCGCCGGCCGTGACGTTCTTGAGACCTTCGCTGAAGATGGCCTCCGCGAGAACCGTAGCTGTCGTCGTGCCGTCGCCCGCGACATCCGAGGTCTTCGAGGCGACCTCCTTGACCATCTGCGCACCCATATTCTCGTAGCTGTCCGGGAGCTCGATTTCCTTGGCCACCGTCACACCGTCTTTAGTAACCGTCGGGGATCCCCAGCTCTTTGCCAGGACAACGTTCCGTCCCTTCGGACCCAAGGTCGCCTTGACTGCCTTTGCGAGCATCGACACGCCCTGCAGGACCTGTTCGCGGGCCTCGACGCCGTATGTGATATTCTTTGCTGCCATGTGCTGATACCTCCGTTACCTAGTAGAGATTATTCCAGGATACCCAGGACATCGTCTTCGCTCAGAATCACGAACTCTTCACCATCGACTTCGATCTCGTTGCCCGCATACTTGCCGATCAGGATGTGCTGACCTGGCTGGACATCCAGGGCGATCAGATCACCGTCGTCGGCTCGTCTGCCGGGGCCGACCGCGACAACCTCGGCCTCCTGCGGCTTTTCCTTGGCCGTGTCCGGAATGATGATACCGCCGGACACCTGCTCTGTTTCCTCGACCCGTTTAATAAGGATCCGATCACCAAGGGGATGAATCTTCATCTCGTCCTCCGAAAGAGAATGGATATGCTCAGAGATACGTTCGTATCTCTATAATTTACACACATTTTTCTTCGCTAGCACTCAAGCAACGCGAGTGCTAACAGCTTGAAATATAAAAATCCTCAGAGTCGAGCGCAAGAGCAGATCTGCGATCTCTGAGGGTTCTTTGTTCCCTTATGGCCGCCGCTCAGCTGGCGGACTTGAGCTTTTCCTTCTTGTCAGCGATCAGTTCTTCCAGATGCGAGATCTCATCCGTCAGACGCTCGGCATTCAGGGGACCTTCGTCCTCTTCCGGGACCTGGGGCTGAACGAACGGGTAGTGAGCGTCTTCCCAATCTCCGAATCCGCCATCCATCGATACCAGGTTTTCATACCCGAGTTCTTTCATCGAGATGGCGCCGAGCAACGACCTGACCCCCCCCGCGCAGTAGACGATCGTTTCTTTTGTCTTGTCAGGGGCCTTCTCCTCGGCTTCGGCCTCGAGACGTCCCCTGGGAATGTGAACGGCACCTTCCAGATGGCCGCGCTCCCACTCGTCCAACCCACGAATGTCCACAAGGACGGGGTCGTTGCCTTCATCGAGATAGACCTTCACCTCCTCGACAGACATCTCTTGAATCTCTCCACGCGCAGCCTTCAACAGATCTTCTCTCGATTTCATTCTATGTATCCTTGAGGATAGTTCTCGTCAGTACGCGTCATCGGCCGGCGCGGTTCCACACCGTCACGCCCCGTGGCAGCGCTTGTATTTCTTTCCGCTGCCGCACGGACAGGGATCGTTGCGACCGACCTTCTGCTCCACCTTGACCGGCCGCTGCTTCGGCCTGCCGTCACCCTCCGTCGCATTGGTCGCCGTCTGTTCCATCGGTGACGGTTCCGCCGGTGGGGCGAACCCCATACCCGCAGCATCCTGATGGACCATCGCGAGTTTCTGCGGAGCCCGGTCCCGACGCGGCACGGGACCCTCATCGATCCGGATCCGGAACAGGGTCCGCACGGTCTCCCGATTGATCTCGTCAAGGAGTTCGACAAACATCTGGAACCCTTCACGCTTGTACTCGATGAGCGGGTCCTTCTGTCCGTAGCCTCGGAGGCCGATTCCTTCCTTGAGATCGTCCATCTCTCGGAGGTGCTCTTTCCACTTCTCGTCGATCACGCTGAGATACACCATCCGCTCGATCTGTCGCATTCGCTCGGACCCAATCAACTCCTCGCGACGCTTGTAGGCGGACCGAACGCTGTCACGGATCAGTGTGGCGAACTCCTCTCGGATAGCGGTGGGCAGGTCTTCGTCCGGATGGATCGGCGACTGTAGGAAGGTGTTGCGCAGATCCTGCGCCAATCCGTCGATGTTCCAATCCTCAGGATGTGCTTCCTCCGGCACGTGAAGATCCATCGATGCCTGGAGCGCATCCTCGATGACCTCCACGATCTCGTCGTAGATGTCGTCCTCCTCGAGTGCGTGCCGGCGGCGATCGTAGATCACCTCGCGCTGCTGGTTCATCACATCGTCATATTCGAGCAGATGCTTCCGGATCTCGAAGTTCCGTCCCTCCACACGCTTCTGGGCACGACCGATCGACCGTGTCACCATACCGTGCTCGATTACCTCGCCTTCTTCAGCACCCAGTCTGTCCATAATGCGGGCGATCCGCTCCGACCCGAACAGCCGCATCAGGTTGTCTTCGAGCGAAATAAAGAACCGCGAACTTCCGGGATCTCCCTGGCGACCGGAGCGACCCCGGAGCTGGCGATCGATTCTACGTGCCTCGTGCCGCTCGGTTCCGACGATATGCAGCCCGCAGGGCACATCCTCCTTGCACTGGTATTCGCTGAGATGCGGGCACAGCGGGGCCCCACTCTCCGGGTTCGGAATCAGGGCGCACTGGTGTCCCTCCGGCGCCTTCACGATCCCCGGTCCCAACTTGATGTCGGTTCCGCGACCCGCCATGTTGGTCGCGATGGTGACGGCACCGGGCTGCCCTGCCCCGCGAACAATCTCGGCTTCGCTCTGATTCTGCCGGGCGTTCAACACCGAGTGCTTGACGCCCTTCCGGTGCAGCATCCGTGACAGCAGCTCGGATACCTCTACAGTGATCGTACCGACCAGAACCGGCAGGCCTTCCTTGTTGAGCCGCTCGACTTCGCCGACAAGCGCGTTGTATTTCTCCCGCTTCGTCCGGAATATCAGATCGTCGTGGTCGATCCGGCGAACCGGCTCGTTTGTCGGAATCGTCAACACGTCCAGCTTGTAGATCTGCATCAGCTCCGCCGCCTCGGTCTCCGCCGTACCCGTCATCCCGGCGAGCTTGTCGTAAAGACGGAAGTAGTTCTGCAGCGTGATGGTTGCCACTGTCTGCGTATCCCGCTCGACCCGAAGACGTTCCTTCGCCTCGAGAGCCTGGTGCAACCCATCCGAGAACCGTCTACCCGGCTGCGGACGTCCCGTGAATTCATCGACGATCACAACACGGCTCTCGTCGATCACATACTGGACGTCCTTTTCGTACAGCGTGTAGGCCTTCAGCAGCTGCTGCACACTGTGGATCCGCTCTGACTTTCGCCCGTAATCCTGATACGCCTCATCAGCAGCGTGTGCTCGCTCGTCATCAGAAAGACCCGTATCGGCTTTGATGGTGTCGAGGCGCTCGTCCAGGTTGGGAAGCACGAACTCATCGGGTTCGCGACTGATCTCTTCCCGTCCCTTCTCGGTCAGGTCGATGATATGGCTCTTTTCGTCCATGCTGAAGAAGAGCTCCGTGTCGACCTCGTTCATCCGCTTGTCGCGCATGTAATCGGCCTCGACGCGACCGATCATCTGCTTCACGCCTTCCTCCTGGAGCAGCTTCATAAACCGTTTGTTCCGTGGCGCTCCACGCTGTACCTGCAGCAACTTCAGACCGACCTCGTACTCATCCGTTTCCAGCGCAGCTTCCGCTTCCGACAGGATGCCGTTGACCACGCGTGACTGTGCCTTGACCAGCTTCTCGACCAGGGGACGCATCTCGTCGAAGCGCTGCGTGTTCGATTCGGGAACGGCGCCTGAAATGATCAGGGGTGTCCGAGCTTCATCGATCAGGATGCTGTCGGCCTCATCAATGATGGCGAAGGAATATCCACGCTGCATCAGATCTTCGGGCCGGACCGACATGTTGTCATACAAGTAGTCGAATCCGAACTGATCCTTGGTACCGTATGTGATGTCGGCCTGGTAGGCTTCCGCGTGGTCACACTCGCGAATCTTGAAACTCCCGTTCCCATCCTCTTCGACAAGAAACGCCTCGGCTCCGAGAGAACGGTCCTGGATGATACCGACTTTCAGTCCCAGCCAGACGTGCAGAGGGCCGAGCCACATCGCATCGCGCTTGGCCAGATACGAGTTGACCGTAACCAGATGAGTGCCCCGACCGGTCAGCCCGTTCAGATACATCGTGAGACCGGCAACCAGCGTCTTCCCTTCACCCGTCGCCATCTCGGCGATCTTACCTTGGTGCAGCGCCATCCCGCCGATCAGTTGAACATCGTAGGGAACCATATCCCACGTAAACGGTTCACCAGCACGCTCCCACTGCCGACCGAGCATCCGTCGACAGGTATCCTTGAATACCGCGAAGGCCTCCGGCAGGATATCATCGAGCACGTCAGACTCGATCTCCTTGATCTCCATCTCCGTCTCGTCGAGCTGGTCGAGAGTCGCCTGTCGAGGCTCCCCTTCCAGACCCGGCAACTGTTCACGCAGCGACTTCAGATGATCGCGTGATTCCCTGGTTTCCGCCGCAATCTTGTCGCGGAACTCGGTCGTCTTCCCCCTGATCGCGGCGTCAGAGAGGCTCTCGAGGGTCACATAAGCCCTGTTGATCTCCTCGACCATGGGTCGGGACTTCTTGACGTCCCGATCGTGTTTAGAGCCGAAGACCTTGGTCAGTATGTCCATCATATTCGGAAGATCCTCATTCTGTCCGCCGCAGAGGCCCGGGCGGATCGCCGTACGGCTACCGCCCTGCGCTCAAGCGTATCGAGAGAAACGCGGGCAAACCTTGATAGGTATTCTTGTCTTGCGTGCATGCAACATCGCAGGGAACCCGAGTCAGCTCAATCTTCCCGGTTTCTTGATCCCAAACACAGAACGCCGCCCGTGGGTCACCATCCCTCGGCTGGCCCCGTCGAGAACGATCTCTCCCTCGACAAGCAGGACCTCGCCCACACCTTCTTCGTAGACAAAGGCACCGTATGAATGGCCGAGGAATGTCAGCTGTGCATCTGTATGACCGAGAGCGATGAAGGCTTCAGATGCCCCAGAAACATAATGAAATGATTCAGGCGCGTTCAGGGATGCGTGAACGAACAGCGCGTCATCTCGATGTTCGCTCAACGGGAGAGTGCTCAAATCCCTCAGGTCTTCCCGCGCTAGCTGAGATCGGGTCCAGGTGATGGCCTTGACTGCCATAGGGTTGAACCCGTTCGTCGTAATCCGACCGGACGCGGCCCAATCGTGGTTGCCCGCACAGGTGAAGGCGGCCCACCGGCGCACCAGATCCAGGCAGGCGACAGGATGCGCGCCATACCCGACCACGTCCCCGAGACAGTTGATCTCGTCCAGCTCTCGCTCATCACACTCGGAAAGGACGGCCTCCAGACCTTCAAGGTTCCCGTGTATACCGGAGAGGATGCCAACAAGCACGTCTCAGACCTCCTCTGCTGCCTGGGTCCCTTCCAGATTGGGTCGCGCGAGCTTGTCCAGAATACCGTTGATGAACCCGGGTGCCTTCTCTGCGCTATACCGCTTGGCGAGCTCGATGGCTTCATCGATAGACACGCGTGTCGGGACGTCCTCCATCGAGCGGATCTCCGTCAGTGCCATCCACATCAGGATTCGGTCGATGCGCGAGATACGCGAGACGTCCCAGTTCTCGGCGGCCTTCCCGATATCCTCATCCAACTGCTCGCGGTTCGCCCACATGAGCTTGCCAACCGTTATCGCATACTCGGAGGCCTCCCCCGACAGATCCGTGCGCAACACCATAGTCTGCAGCGTCTGGCTTGCCGGGTCATCGGTACTCATCGCCCAGTAGATCGCCTGGAGCACGGCCTCGCGGGCCTTTCGACGGGATCCGGTCAAACGTCCAGCGCACGGAGCAGGTTCACCATCTCGATGGCTGCGGCGGCGGCATCCCAACCCTTGTTCCCCGCCTTCGAACCCGCACGTTCAAGCGCTTGCTCGATCGTGTCCGTCGTGAGGATACCGAAAATCACGGGCACTCCGGTCTCGCTGCTGACCGATGCGATTCCCTTGGCCGCTTCGTTCGCCACGTAGTCGAAATGCGGCGTAGCTCCCTTGATCACTGCGCCCAGACAGATCACGGCCTCATACGATCCACTCGATGCCATCTTCTTTGCTACGAGCGGGATCTCGAACGCTCCCGGCACCCACGCAACATCGACAGTATCCGCGTCTCCGCCGTGACGCGACACACAGTCCAGAGCTCCACCCAGGAGTTCCTTTCCGATCAGCGAGTTGAACCGTCCGACGACGATCCCGATTCGCTGACCTTCAGCATCCAGTTGACCTTCAATCACCCTAGGCACGTTTGTCACCATCCTCTTCGTCGAGACGCAGATCCGCGTCACTGAAAATATGCCCCATCCGGAGCCGTTTGGTCTTCAAGTATTCGATGTTGTACCGGTTCGCCTGGATCGCCATCGGAACGCGTTCGACGATCTCGATCCCATAGGCCTCGAGACCGACACGTTTTGATGGATTGTTTGTGATCAGACGGACGTGGCTCGCGCCCAGGTCAGAAAGGATCTGGGCCCCGATCCCGTAATCCCGCTCGTCCATCTTGTAGCCAAGCTTCACGTTGGCGTCCACCGTGTCGTAACCTTCTTCCTGAAGCTTGTACGCCCGGATCTTCTGCCGCAGTCCGATACCGCGCCCTTCCTGCCGCATGTAAACGATGATCCCCCGGCTGTCCCGCTCGACCATCTGCATCGCCGCCGACAGATTCTGCTCACAGTCGCAGCGAAGAGAGCCGAGAGCATCTCCTGTCAGACACTCCGAATGCATCCGGACAAGGACGGGCGTCTGATCATCCACATCGCCCTTCGTTAGCGCCACGTGGTCTCGCTCGTCTACATCGGACTCGAACAGATGCAGCATGAATTCGCCATACCGCGTCGGCATGTGGATCGACTCGACTCGGTGTACCAGCTTTTCCGACCGACGTCTGTAGGCGATCAGGTCCTTGATCGAGATCACCTTGAGACCGAATCGGTCTGACATCCCGAGCAATTGCGGCAGCCGAGCCATCGATCCATCTTCGTTCAGAATTTCACACAACACGCCTGCTGGCGCCAGACCCGCCAGTCTTGCCAGGTCGACCGCCGCTTCGGTATGTCCGGCCCGTCGCAACACCCCACCCTCACGTGCTCTGAGTGGGAAGACGTGACCCGGCCGGGCGAAGTCGGTGGCGACCGCACTCGGATCGACGAACTGCTTCACGGTCTCGTAGCGATCGTTCGCAGAAATCCCGGTCGTCGTGTTGTGGACAGCGTCGATACTGACCGTAAATGGCGTGCCGTGAAGCGCGGTATTCTCGTCCACCATCATATCCAGATTGAGTTCGCGCAGACGCTCGGGTGTCGCGGGAAGGCAAATCAGACCTCGCCCGTGAGTCGCGAGGAAATTGATCGACTCCGGCGTGATGCGGTCCGCGGCGAAAATAAAGTCACCTTCGTTCTCGCGATCTTCATCATCGACGACGATCACTATCTTGCCGTTGCGGATGTCCTCGATCGCCTCTGCGATCGGGGAGAGAACCGTGCCTTCTCTGTTGGTTTGGTCACTCACGTATCAAATCCCATGTCGCTGACCGCAGACCACGAAAGGCCCCCGTTGGCTTTCTGTCCGGTCTGCAGGAATCGCTCTAGGTATCTGGCCACGACATCCACCTCGACATTCACACGATCATCGGGATGACGCTGTTTCATCGCCGTTACCGAAAGGGTGTGAGGGATGATCGTCACCGAAAACCGACCACGATCTCCCGCATCTGACACGTCGACGACTGTCAGACTGATCCCGTCGACGGCGACGGATCCCTTCGCCGCGATGTATCGAGCGATCCCGCTGTCGACTTCGAACGTGAAATTGACAATGTCCTCGGAAGCGTCTCGTGACACGACCTGACCGATGCCATCGACGTGCCCCTGTACGAGATGGCCATCGAGTCTGTCCGTCAGTCGAACGGAACGCTCGAGGTTCACCGGATCCCCTGTCTTCAGCCCGCCCATCGTCGTCCGGTTGAGAGTCTCGAGGACCGACTCGACCACAAACTGATCGCCGCTCACCTCGACGGCCGTGTGGCAGGCACCGTTGATACTGATACTGTCACCGACCTTCGTGCCGTCAACGGCAGTGTGTGCTGCGACCGAAGTCCGTTGCAAGTTCGATCGACGATCGATTGCCCGAATCTCTCCGACTTCCTCTACGATACCCGTGAACATCGCGTCTCACCACTTTCAGCTTCAACGAACATCAGCTGTATACATCAGATCCGAACCCACGGTCTCAATGACCACATTTTCGAGAATGATCGACTTCTCGACTTGCCCGAGCCCCAGATCCGATACGGACGCCATCCCACCGATCAGCTTCGGCGCCGTGAATGCGACGATGCGATCGACAAGACCCGCACTCAGAAAGCTGGCAGCCAGTTGACTCCCACCCTCGACGAGAAGATGGATCAGCCCCTCTTCGGACAGTCGCTCGAGCACATCACCGGCCTTGGGTCTGTCACCGGGCAGCAGCCAGACATCCGCACCTCGATCACGCAGGGCGTTGACACGATCCGGATCAGGTGATTCGGATGCGCAAATCACGCAGCGTTCGCCCTGAAGAACCCTTGCTCCCAGGGGAGTCTGCAGTCTGCTGTCAAATACCACCTTGATCGGGTCACTGCCCACCACGTGCCGCACATTCAGTGTCGGATCATCAGCCAGCACCGTTCCAATACCAATGGCGATCCCGAGTGCTTCTGTGCGAAGCGCGTGACCCCTCTTCCGAGCCTGCGACCCCGTGATCCACCTCGAATCTCCAGACCGGGTCGCGATTGATCCGTCCAGGCTTTGCGCCAGCTTCAGCGTGACGTAGGGACGGCCCTGCCTGCGCTGCACGAGATACGTGGCGTTCAGCCTTTCCGCGTATTCAGCAAGCAGCCCGACAGAGACATAGACACCTGCAGCTCTGAGTCTGGCGAATCCTGACCCAGCCACGCGTCCATCGGGATCCTCCATCGCACAGACAACCCGTCCGACCTTCTTGTCAATCAGCAGATCGGAGCACGCGGGTGTGCGGCCTACAAAACTGCACGGCTCAAGCGTCACGTATATCGTCGCATCCTGCGCGACATCATCCGGCACGTCGGCAAGTGCGTTCACCTCGGCGTGCCCTTCACCCGGCCGCTCGTGATACCCGGAACCGACGATGCGTCCCGATTTTACGACAACCGCACCCACCATCGGGTTGGGGCGTGCCGTCAGTCGACCGCGTTCCGCCAGATCCAGTGCGATCCGCATGTAGTCACAATCAGTCAGAACGCTATCCCCGTGAACCGGATCGACAGCTACTTCACGTCGAACACGCGTTTGGCCACACCGACGTTGCCTCGTGTATCCGTCGCTCGAATCACAAGCGTGTACTCGTCTGCGACCAGACCGGTGAGGGTCAGCGACAGAGATTCGTCGCCTGAGTCGAAGATCTGATCTGCCGGGAACACGACTTGCCACGGTCCGGAATTCAACGAGTACTCTGCCGATTTCACTACAGAAGTCTCGTCAGATACCGTCCCCGTAACGGAGACAGAACCACTCGACTTGCTCTCGATCGAAGCCACGCGAACGTTCGGCTCCGTGTGATCGATCTTGAAGGGAGCGCTGACCCGATCGGACGTCAGGGCGATGGTCTCCGGATTACCCGGCGAATCGGAGACCGTCAGACGAACCAGGACAGTCCCTTCGGGAGCAGACTCGGTATCCCACAGGTAGGTGTTACCGGTCAGATCCTCTGCGAGCAGCTTCCAGCTCTTCTCGGTTCTGCCTTTGAAATGGAGCGTGTAGACCAGCTTGTCGTTGTTGACATCCGCGCCAGTCCACGAAATCGCCCACCCCTCTGACGTCTCGTTTGAAGAGGGAGGAGGACGTCGGCCCTCGCCGTTCTTTCCCGGAGGCCCGCCACCGTTACTCTTTTCCTCGTGGGGTCCCCGAACCTTCAGGTCAAGAACCATCGGCTGCAAATTCTCGGGTAACCCGGAAACCGTCACTTCTCGGACCGCCGGTGACGCCTTGCCGTCGCCGGTCAGTGTCAACCGATACTGAATATAGCGTGCTTCGCGAGTCGTGAGGGCCCCGTTCGCTGCTGTCTGTTTCGCCCAATCTCCCCAGGTCTCGTCCGGCAGATCGCTGTTCCCTGCCCGAACCTCGAAGGAAACGCCCGTGCCGCTCGGTGCATCCCCGTCCCACCCGATCCGCCCCCAGCGAGTGACCAGCGAGAAATCCTCGGGCTTGCTCGTCAGGCTCCCCGTCGAAGCCAGGCCATTTCCCAGCCTGAAAGTCTGACCGCTTCCGCTCGCACCCACCCATCCCCCGCCCTTGCCGTCACTCGCGAATGCCCAGGGCTGCGCTTCTTCGATGGTCGTGAGGATCGAATGGCTTCCATCGGCAAACAGTTGGTAGACGCGTCCCTTGCCTCCGGTCACGACCGTGATGGACCCGTCAGCGCGAACGTCGAGCGCCTGTACGGATGGCGCCGGGACATCCCAGAGACGCCACCCGCTGCCTGACGGACGAATCGCATACACGACAGACTGCACACTGGACGGAGCGCCGTGGCCGTTACGACCGTTTGGTACCGATGGACCGCGTTTGGGCGGGCCGGCACTGTTCATTGCCCCCGCCAGCAGTCGTCCATCCGCGGCGAGTGCCAGTGCTTTGACTTCGTTTTCCGACGTATCGTAGAACACGTCAATCCCGTCGCCAGGACGGATGCGATAGATCAAACCGTTCTGGTCGGTGCCGGCATACAGGGTGCCGTCCGACGCGCGAATCAGGCTCGTCACGTTCGGGTCTGTCGTCTTCAGGATCTCCTGGACATCACCGGACTTCGATATGCGGAGCACGCGTCCCACGCTGCCGCCCGTAGCCGCATACAGGCCTCCCTGGCCGTCTCCTATCAGAACCCAGACGTGCTGGTCTTCAGTCCGGGCAAACGTCTTGGGTTCGCCCTTCAATGGAATCGCGTAGACCAGACCACCGGGAGACGAGCCCGCGTAGATGGTCCCGTTGTTACCGATCGCGAGCGCAAAGATGGCCCGCTCAGGGGAATCAAACAGCAGGGCTGCAGACCCTTCGGAGAGTCGATACACACGACCTTCATTCCCCGTACCGACAAAAATACGATCCTGATCATCACGGGCTATCGACCAGACAAACTCCTCACCCGTGTCGGCGTATTCCGTGAGCGTCGGACCCAGCCACACCTCGCCATCTCGCGTGACCGAAACAGATACGGCTTCACCCTTGCTGAACGCCTCCTGAGTATCCTGCAACCAGATGACGGGTGTCACCGCGCCGGTTGTGGCAAAGCTTGCGATCGTGAGAATCGATATCCAGATAACCTTCACGCTTGCTCCTACTTCTTCTTGGGTGTGGGGTCGGTCCGGCTGGGTCCAAATCGCAATGCCGGGCCTTCCGACCCGACGGGCAGAAAGACCGTCTGCTGACCGGAAAGCACATAGTTCGTTTCCACCAGGGATTCAGCCAGGACGGACTTGCTGACGGACTGCGCACTGCCGGATCGCCTCGCAGTCTTCATGGCAGCAACGACCGAAGGTGGCAGAGATGACATCTCCACACCACCGACCGTCGCGCCCGCACGATTGGCCAGCAGTTCCACGATCAGAATATCGTTCCGGTGTTCTTGCTCCAGCACATCGATCAGGGCATCCACATCACTCACCCGATACCGTCCCGGAATGCGCTTGGACTCCTGCACCGCGTGGACGCGAGCACTCGAGATACGAAGGGTCAGAGTGCCTTGCCGAAAGTGCTGCGGAATCGTGATCGAAGTCGACAGGATCTGAGGGTCTTCCAGATACGGCCTAAGACCGATTTCAACACCCACCGGGTCGCCCGGCTCGAATCGGGAGCGGTCAAGACCGATAGACTCGATTCTCGCAGCCTCGACGTTCCCAGCCACTTCCAGCTCAAACGCGGCCGACTGGACGGTCACATTTTCGAATGGATTCTGAAGAAGGAGTTGGAGCGGTCGAGTCACCCCCATCACACCCTCGCCCAGCCCGCGGGCTCCCGCATACACATTCTCTACAATGAAGTCGGGGCGGCCCTCGATCTTCAGCGAGAGGGTCGTCCTGACCGTGGCTTCTCCTCGGACCCACTCGGCTGAAATCAGCGAGCTCACGACGGCCGACTGGATAAGCAGCGGGCCCAGGTCTCGATTCCGCAGGACCTCCATCGCGTAACGACGTTCTCCGTCGGCTGACCGAACCGAGATCGTCGTGGGCATCATCTCTGCCTTCTGTCCAACGACACCGCCGACACCAGGCGAGCGATCCTGCGTGATAACCCCGACCTGCTTGACCGCGGCTCCAAGCTTGAACGACTGGTATTGACTTCCCACGACATCGTGTATGAATGCGGTCGTCATGGGCAGGCGAGTGGCACCACTCGATAGCATTGGATGCCCGAACCCGACCAGTCGGGTCCCTTCGATATAAGTCAGGGTCCCGATTGCCGTCATGTTGAAATCTCCCCGAATCAGCTGCACACCGAGGGCCGCTCCCGGCTCAAGGGTTGGCTCAGCCAACGAGGCATCCGTACCCCCACCACCCTGTACCGGCAGCAGCCCGAAGGATGAGAGGTGATTTTGAAGCTCGGGAATAACGTCTGCGGTGAATCCGGACAGGTAGACGGGTGTCTTGACCTTCTGCATCTGCCCCACGCCAAACTCTGTGGCCCAGTCGTTATCCTCGTGGTCGGCGAGATCGATCTCGTCAGGGAATCGTGCACCCGAAGAGTGATCAGACATCAAGCCATCGGATCGATCCAGGATATCAAGCATCTCGCCTATCGGCGTGATGCCCATGATCGGTTCGATCGAAAAGGACCAACCGTAGGCGATTGCCCCGATCAACCTTCCATCCACATACACAGGGCTCCCGCTCATCCCCGCGATACCTCCCATCTTTTCCAGCGGATCCCCCGAGAGCATCCCCAGGATGATGTCCGTCTTAGGACCAAACGCATTTCGAAGCACGCCAAGTATTTCCACCTGGAACGTGTCGATTTTGGTCCCGTGAAAGACCGTTAGGCCAATCCCGCGCATACCGCGAGAAAGCTCGTCCACACCCATTGTCGGTGTGGAAGCCATCACCTCGGAGGAGGTAAGGAAGAACAAGATCAGCAGGCCGGTATTGATCCCGAACGGGAGACGCGAATTCACGCAAGTTCCTTTTCTGACTAGGATTTATCGCGAAGAGAAGAAAGTTACTGGCTCGTAACATGAAAGTCAAGACAGCCCCGGATCAGCCCTGATCCGGCCCGCGAACGATGCTCACTAGGGAGCGATAGCCCGTCTAATATAAACGTCAACGAGCGCTTGTGGTTGCAGATGGCCGGTGTTATAATCACGTCATGATGTTGCAGCTTCTCACTGTCGGAAAACCAAGGCAGACCGGTCTCGCCGAAGCAGGGAAGGATTATCTGACCCGGCTCAGGCGATACGTAAAAGTAGAGGAAACGATCGTCCGGGAAGAGCGATCCGGCAAAGGAATGCGGGCGGGTGAAGTTGCCCGGAAGGAAGGCGAGCGGATCCTCGCCAAACTGCGACCTGAATGCTATGTTGTAGCGCTTGATCTAGCTGGTAAAGAGACGACGTCCGAGGCGCTTGCACGCAAGATCGATGATCTCGCGACCGCGACATCTAAGGTGGTTTTCGTGATCGGCGGTGCCTTCGGGCTTGATCTCGAGATCCTGAATCGGTCCAACTAGCGTTGGAGCCTATCTGCACAGACATACCCGCACGAGCTGGCACGCGTCGTGATGCTCGAACAGCTCTACCGGGCGCACACGATCCTCAGGGGAGAACCCTATCACAAATAAGCAAGAAAGGCCCGGCGACGAATCCTTTACAGCCAGGGAGAGATGATTCCGCGTGTGTGATTGCACCTCAGGAATCTGGCTGCCGCAAGGATTTGTCCCGGGCCGTCGTTTTTTGTTCGATTTCGCTCTAAATAGAATCTGATGAGTAGACTGTGGGGAAGATCTGGGGGGTGCCTGAGGAGGGACAACGGGCACGTTGAAGGGGACTTCAACAAGCGCCGTTGAGGAGGAGAATCGAGTGCTTTCTCCCAAGGCAAGACCAAGTTAAGCCATTGTTTTTTCTGAGTCAAGACCAACTTGGCCAAGTAGGCGGAGAGGCGTTTCTGGACGCGCCGAAAGCGCTGTCTGGAGAGGACACTCGGCCTAGTTGAGGGACTGAAGCCGATACCGCTGACTGCGGTCTAGTCTCCGGACAAGGTGACGGATGCGCTCCGACTTCTTCTGGTCGTTGCGCAGGGCATAGTAGAACCCCATGTATGCCAGCCAGTTCCTGTATTGACGATCGACTGTGGCAACCATTCGTCTCACCCATCGTGATTGGTAGTTGACGGAAAGCTCCTGCATTATACACGACTGGAATGTGTTTTGGGTTCCAACTACACACCCAAACCTACTACACATCCGTTCAGGCATCAAGGCGTATTTCAGGACTTGAACTTGCGCCCTCGACTCACTACTTTTATAGGACTTCCAAGCAACTGAGGAAACGACTAATCGAGTTGAATCGCAACGAAATCTCTGCCTCCGGGAGGTGCAGCCCTTGCCCTGGAGGATAGCCAAAGGCCAGCCCCGAACAGTGTTCGGAAGCCGAGGCCTGTATGCAGTCTAAGCCCCTTGTCGAGACCCAAACGACAAGGGGCTTTTTGTTTGCCTTCACGCAAGGAAGAATCGAGGACCGCCAGACGTTCTGCTTCGATCGTCCATACAGAATTGGATCGCACGGAATCAGGAACCCGAAGATGCAAGCGCATCGTGTCATCTGCAGAGGAACAGGATACCATAGATCGTGCCAGGACCGGCGACCAGGCAGCCTTTGACAAGCTCTTCCACACCCACAGGGATCGTATCACGACAACGGTTACGCAGCGCACAAAGGATCCGGACAACGTCGATGACCTCGTTCAGATCAGCTTCTTACGTGCGGACAGAAGTCTGAGGATTTTCCGGGGCGACGCCGCCTTCTCGACCTGGCTCACGCGCATCACGCTCAACGCCTACATAACACATCATCACGGCAAGCGTGCGATGCTTCCGGAGGCCGTCCTGGAAACCGAACACCGACACTTGCCACAGGCCCCAAGCCCGGAAGATGAGCTCCATCAGAAGGAACGGCAACGAGAAAGAGTCGACCGGTGTATCGGTCGACCCTTTCTCGTTACTCGGTTGTCGGAAGCGATCAGTCCAACGGCTCCAGCCACGCCTCAAAGACTGCCCGGATATTCTCTGAAGGGTTTGCCTTCCCCCACTCACACTGGGCGATCACCCCGCCCATCCCGCGATCGAGTGCCCGCCTAACGCGGTGCACGGCCTCCTTCACGGCTGCCGGATCGCCGAAGGGCAATGTTACCTGGCGATCGATCTCTCCCCAGAAGGTGATCGCTCCTCCGAACTCGGCAGCAATCTTCTCGATATCCATCGTGAAGAGCTGAGAATTGAGCGCGTCGACGCCCACATCGATCAGATCGCCGATGATCGGCTCGATGAACCCGTCTGAATGGAAAAAGACATACTTGCCAGATTGATGGATCAGGTCACAATAGGCCTTGTAGATCGGCTTGAAGATATCCCGCCACGATTCCGGCGAGATGAGCAGGCTGTTTCGTGATCCCCAATCATCCATCAGCATCACGCCGTCAACGTCGGTTCGACACCACGCGGACACAT
>CAYYGZ010000006.1:0-46259 GCA_964471275.1 uncultured bacterium
TGCGCCGATGGTACTGCTTGGGTGACCTTGTGGGAGAGTAGGTCGCTGCCGGGATTACTAAATAAAACGCTCGATCCTCAAGTTTGAGGACCGGGCGTTTTTTTTGTTGGGGTATGGTTACTGTTTGACGGTATCAGTGCTTGACCTTGCTGCGTGGGCGAAGTTTATTAGTTGCCTTCAAAGCACCAACTCATCAAGCAAGAAATCAATGTTTTAGGGACCTAAGGAGAATGACCGTGAGCAGCCATTCCCCAGATAAGATTCGGAATATCGCGCTGGTCGGTCACAGCGGAACGGGTAAGACGTCGGTGGCGGAAGCGATGGGTTTCTCTGCCGGTGTCACCAACCGGCTCGGCAGTGTCGATGACGGCACAACCCTGTCGGACTTCACGGACTCAGAGAAAGAGCGCAAGATATCGATTTCCGCCTCTCTACTCAATTACGGGTGGAAAGACGTGAAGGTGAACGTCATTGATGCGCCGGGATATGCGGACTTCATTGGCGATGCGAAGGCTGCCCTGTGGGCAGCTGACAACGCAGTCATTGCGGTCCACGCCCAAAGCGGCGTGGAGGTCGGGACCGATCGAGCTTGGGCGTTCAGTGAAGAATATGGACGCCCTGTTCTGTTTCTGATCAACCATATGGATAAGGAGCAAGCTGATTTCGATGGTACGCTAGAGACGATTCAACAGCACTTTGGAACGGGAGTCGCTCCTCTCCAGATACCGGTGAATGCGGGGAGCGATTTCAACCAGATCGTCGATGTGCTCCACAACAAGCTGTACACCTACGCCACAGATGGGAGCGGCAAGGTCGAGGCGAGCGCTGTACCGGAGGAACTGCAGGATCAAGTGACGATGATTCGAGAGCAGCTTGTGGAAGCTGTCGCCGAGGGTAGTGATGAATTGCTCGAGAAATACCTGGAGGAAGGCGAGCTGACCGAAGAGGAGGTCGCCAAGGGTCTGAAAAGCGGAATCGCAGCGCGATCGGTCTTCCCGGTTCTCTGCGCAGATGCATCCAGGAATATCGGCATTGACCTCTTGCTGGATTTTGTGGCAGAGGAGATGCCTTCTCCCGTGGATGTGACTCCGCATACGGCACCGTCCACGAGCGGCGGCGAGGAGATCATGCTCACCCCCGAGGCTTCCGCGCCGCTGGCCGTCGTTGTGTTCAAGACCATCTCGGAATCGGTCGGCGATCTATCCTTCATCCGTGTCTTCTCAGGCAACCTGGGAGCGGGTGTCGATGCCCTGAATGCGACCCTGGATACGTCGGAGCGTGTTGGACAGACATACTGCATGTGCGGCTCAACGCGTTCGGACGCCGACTCGATCGGTCCCGGGGACATGGGCGCTTTGATGAAGCTGAAGGACACCCATACCGGGAACACCCTGACGTCGAAATCCGGTGGTGTCATCGTTGCGCCGATCGAGTTTCCGCACCCGCTCATTCGCATCGCGGTCGAGCCAAAGGCACGCGGCGACGAGGAGAAGATCGGGACAGGACTCCAAAAGATCCACGAGGAGGACCCCAGCTTTCTGTCAGGATATGACCCTGAACTCAAACAGATCATTGTTGAGGGCCAGGGCGAGCTCCACCTTACCGTCGTCCTGGGGAAGTTGAAGCAGAAATTCGGTGTTGAGGTCGACACGATCGAGCCGCGCATTCCCTACCGGGAGACCGTCATCGGCAAAGCGGAAGGGCACCACCGACATAAGAAACAGTCTGGTGGTCGGGGGCAGTTCGGTGAGGTCTACCTGAGGATCGCTGCCCAGAAGCGAGGCGAGGGCTACGAGTTCGAAGATGCCGTTGTCGGTGGGAACATCCCGCGGAATTACATCCCGGCGGTCGAAAAAGGAATCGTGGAAACGCTCGATACCGGACCCTACGCAGGCTATCAGGTTGTCGACACGAAGGTCACCGTCTACGATGGCTCACATCATCCGGTCGATTCCTCTGAGATGGCGTTCAAAATGGCAGGGTCCCACGCATTTCAGAAGGCTTTTCTGAGTGCCAAACCGATTCTGCTCGAGCCGATTTACTCCGTCGAAATCAAGGTGCCCGAACAGTATATGGGTGAAGTGATGGGAGATTTGAACTCCAGGCGGGGTCGAATCCAAGGCATGGATCCTGAGGGTAATTTTCAGATTGTCCGGGCTGAGGTGCCTCTCGCAGAACTCTACAAGTATTCGACGGCGTTGCGGTCGATGACCCAGGGCACGGGCGAATACACGATGTCGCTGTCGCACTACGAACAGGTGCCGCACGATGTGACAGCCAAGATCGTCGCCGAATCCAAGAAGGGCGAAGAAGCTGTGGAAGCGTAGTTCGTCCAGAATCGATCTAGGGAGGCGGTGCTCATCTGTGAGCACCGCCTTTCTCTTTCCGTATGGCCAAGAGAGACAAAGACAGAAGTGGCCGGTATGTGAGCCGGGGCGGCGACAAACTCGAGCGTGCGCTGTCGGGGTTTGGCATCGATCCTGCCGGGCATGTGGCTGTTGACCTGGGTGCGAATGTGGGTGGGTTCACCGATTGTCTGCTTCAGCACGGGGCGGACAGGGTCTATGCGGTCGAAACCGGTTACGGTGTGCTGGAGTGGAAACTGCGTCAGGATGAACGTGTTGTGGTCATGGAACGGACGAATGCGCTGCACGTAGTTCTTCCAGAGCCCGTCGATCTCGTCGTCGCCGACGTCGGGTGGACGTCTGTTCTGAAGTATGTCTCCGGCGCGCTCGCACACCTCAAGGTGGACGGACACTGTATCGCGCTCTTGAAGCCCCAGTATGAGGTGGGTAGGGATGATCTGGTTGACGGCCACGTGGAGAGTGCGCGGGTCGAGGAAATCGTCGAATCTGTGATCACTGAATTGGAGCAGATGGGATGTTTCGTAACCGGCCAACTCGACCCCGGTCTGGAACTTCGAGGTCGCAATACCGAGCGATTTTTGATGGTCGGAGCCGGCGTCTGACAGGGCTTTGATATTGCCCGTCTGTTGGCTTCTTGCTA
The DNA here is from genome assembly GCA_964471275.1 of uncultured bacterium. Classification (GTDB taxonomy): domain Bacteria; phylum Latescibacterota; class UBA2968; order UBA2968; family UBA2968; genus UBA2968. The sequence continues at coordinate 3,007 of CAYYGZ010000006.1, forward strand.
CATTATCAACCAGTTACGTCGATCTGAATTGACCAGAATGGAGCTGAGACTCACGTATGGCAGGCCACTCCAAATGGGCGAACATCAAGCATCGTAAGGGGCGTCAGGACGCCGCCAGAAGCAAGGTATTCACCAAGCTAATCAGAGAAATCACGGTCGCCGCGCGGGAAGGTGGCAGCGACGAAGACGCCAATCCCAGGCTGCGCGCAGCTGTCCTGAGCGCCAAGTCGGAGAACATGCCGGCGGCAACGATCGAGCGGGCGGTCAAGAAGGGATCGGGCGAGCTCGAAGAGGAATCCTACGAGAGCGCGATTTACGAAGGCTATGGTCCCGGCGGTGTCGCTCTTTTTGTCGAAACACTGACGGACAATCGGAACCGAACGGTTTCCGAAGTTCGGCATCTCTTCAGCAAATACAATGGTAACATGGCCGAATCCGGCGCCGTTGGATGGATCTTTGATCAGAAGGGCGTGATTGCCGTGTCAAAAGAGATCGCCGACGAGGAGACCCTGATGACCATCATACTCGACGCGGGTGCCGATGACCTGGTCGAGGGCGATGACGAATTCGAAGTCTTTACCCCCCTCCAATCGTTCGATATCGTACGCAAGGCATTGGACGAGAATGAAGTGGCCTATACCCGGGCGTCGCTGACCCGTATCCCCCAGAACAGCGTCGCCATTGAGGGTAAAGTCGCCGCACAGCTGATCCGTTTGCTCGAAGCTCTGGAAGACCAGGATGACGTACAGCATGTCTATGCCAACTTCGAGATCGACGACAACGAACTGGCCGAACTCACTGCCTGATTCTGCTTCCTCCCTGATGCAAAACTCTCCCTGACCGGGTACCGGGTAGTCGTGATCCATACGACAGCGCCCTGGAAGGATCTCACAGTTGACAATCCTAGGAATCGACCCCGGCAGCGTTGTGACGGGAATCGGTGTGGTTGCCCGAACCGGGCAGATTATTCGACTCGTCCACGCGGACTGTCTGCGCGCCCCCGTCGTCGAGCCGTTCGAGCAACGCCTCCTCCGTCTTCACGATGCGCTGGATGCCTTTCTGGCCGACCACCCCGTTGATGAAGTTTCGATCGAGTCTCCCTTCTACGGTGTCAACGCGAATACGTTGATGAAGATGTGTCACGCACGGGGCAGTCTTCTTGTTGCGGTTGCCCGTCGGGGGATTCCCGTTCACGAGTACGCGCCTCGCGAAATAAAGAAGGCGGTCGTCGGGAATGGAAATGCGTCGAAGGAGCAGGTCGCGTATATGCTGAAGCAGACACTGAAAGACGGGGAGTACGACGAGTCGTGGCCGCTCGATGTCACAGACGCCATCGCTACAGCGATGTGCAGAGCGCACCGCGTTGGATCCAGCCAGGCAGATGCGGAGGCGTCAGGAGTCGCCAGTCTTGCTGATCGTCTCATCGCGGCCGGTGCGCCGGCAGGTGCGGCCCGCCGCGCCGGAAAGGGCTCACGTTGATCGACTTTGTTGAGGGCAAACTGGCCTCCTATTCGCCAACGCACCTTGTCGTCGATGTCGGCGGTGTCGGTTTCCTCCTGAACATTCCCCTTTCGAGTTTTGACACGACCAAACAGGCGGGCGATCCGGTGCGTCTCTTCACGCACCTTCACGTGCGCGAAGATATCTTGGCTCTTTACGGTTTCGCCACCGAGCCCGAACGTGCCCTGTTTCGTCTTCTGATCGGTGTGTCCGGTATCGGTCCTCCCATGGCCCAGAAGATCCAGTCCGGTATTGCTCTGTCCGACTTTGTGGACCTGGTCGAAACGGGAGACGCTAAGGGTCTGACACGGATCAAGGGTATCGGACAGAAAACGGCGCAGCGGCTTGTCCTGGAGCTCAAGGATCGTGTCAGTGACATCGGTCTGCCCGGTGGCGATGAACGCGTTTCCGAATCTAAGGAATCCTCTGTGGCTGCTGAGGCGACCGCAGCATTGATCGGGTTGGGAGCGAATCCTGCACAAGCGCGACGGATCGTCGAGCAGGTTGCGGCAAAGAAAAATCTCTCGGTTGAAGAGATTATCAAAGAGGCCTTACGGAATATCTGATGGATGAGATGAATCACGAAGCCGAGATCAACGTGCCGGAGGACCGTCTCGTGGACCCGCACGTGTGGGATTCGGAGACGGAGGCCCAGGAGGTCGAAAGGCCTGCACGTTTTTCGGAAATGGCGGGCCAGACCAAGGTCAAGGAGAAGATCAAGATCGCGGTGGCCGCGGCGTCTCAGCGAGGCGAGGCCATGGACCACGCGCTGCTCTACGGTCCCCCGGGGTTGGGCAAGACGACGCTTGCCTACGTGATTGCGAACGAGCTGGGTGTGGAGGTGAGAGTCACGTCTGGACCCGTGCTCGAGCGACCTGCTGATCTTGGGGGGCTCCTCACGAATCTCGGGGAGCGCGACGTGCTCTTTATCGACGAGATCCACAGGATGAATCGTGTCGTCGAGGAGCACCTGTACTCGGCGATGGAAGATTATGCTCTGGATATCATGATCGACAGTGGCCCGAGCGCTCGCTCATACCGGATATCGCTTGAGAAATTCACGCTTATCGGTGCGACAACGCGTCTGGGTCTGCTTTCGGAGCCGATGCGATCCCGGTTTGGAATGATCGAGCGGCTCGACTTCTACAGCGCCGAGGATCTGCTCAAGATCGTCATCAGGTGTGCAAGAATTCTGAACCTCACGATTGACGATGGGGGCGCTGCGGAAATTGCTGGTCGATCGAGAGGGACGGCACGTATCGCCATTCGTCTGCTGAAGCGCGCGCGCGATTTCGCTGAGACAAGAGCCGATGGCGTGGTGACCCGTCAGGTCGCTGAAGATGCGCTGAAACTGCACGAGATCGACGCGATCGGTCTGGATGAGATGGATCGGCGGCTGCTGATGCTGATGATCGACAAGTTCGGTGGTCGGCCGGTTGGTCTCAACAACATCGGTGCCGCGCTGGGCGAAGAGACGGACACGATCGAAGATGTATACGAGCCGTTTCTCATCCAGGAAGGCTTTCTTATGCGTACCCAGAGAGGGCGACAGGTCACGCCCCGGGCATACGAGCATCTGGGCATGGTTCCGCCCGAAGACCAGATGCGCCTGCTCTGATTCGGATTCTCCGTATGATCACCCTCGGAATCGAAACCGCGACAGCCATCTGCTCGATCGGGCTTGCCCACGACCAGACCGTGTTGGCCATCGAGAGTGAAGATGCCGGTCGTCGACACTCTGTGGTTCTGGTCGATATGATCGAAAGGGTCCTGACGGACGCGTGCTTGGAGCGGGACGCCGTTCAAGGCGTTGCCGTTTCTGCGGGTCCCGGCTCATTCACCGGTTTGCGGATTGGGATGGCACTCGTAAAGGGAATCTGTCTGGCAAACGAGATTCCGCTCGCGGTCGTTTCGACACTCCACGCACTGGCCGTCGCTTCCGGATCTGAATCGGATGAAATCTGCGCCTGTCTGGATGCCAGACACGAGGCGCTATACTCTGGCATCTACAAGCGTTCCCGTGCGGGATTGGTGACCGCGCAAGCGGATGCAAGCCGGCCGATCGACGAGCTGGTTGACGTTCTGGGGTCTGATACGGTTGTTGTCGGTTACGGTGTAGAGGATTACGAGACCCGATTTCTGGGTGCCGGCCACACGGTCTTCCCGAGTGTCATTCCGAGTGGCGCATCCGTTGCCCTGGTGGGCGAACAGAAGCTGCTGGCCGACGAGTCAACACGAGTGGATGTCGCGGAGCCGAACTACTGCAAGAAGTCTCAGGCGGAACAGTTGCGAGCCGGAGAAAAAGGGTGACCTCCTCGATGAGGGGGGCAAACCGAGGCGAACAGGGCACACGATTGTCACTCTTGCCCATGCAGGTTCGTGACATTCCGGAAGTTCTGGAGATCGAGGCTGTCTCCTTCTCGAACCCGTGGCGGGAACGGGATTTCCTCTACGCTCTGGAGCGAGATCACGGAATTGCCCGTATTTGTCGACAGGGGGATGGGGTCCTGGCCTATACCGTGGGTTTCACTACCTCTCAGGAATTCCACCTTGCAGATTTTGCTGTACGTCCCGATTGCCAGAGAAGGGGCTACGGGATCGATCTGCTGGACATTCTGATCGCCGAGCTGAGAGGCCTTGGGCATCAGGTCATTACCCTCGAAGTCAGACAGTCGAATCAACCAGCTGCTCGACTCTACGGACGTGCAGGTTTCCAGACTGTGGCGATACGAAGGGGGTATTACAATCGACCCACCGAAGACGCTCTCGTGATGGTCAAGGCTCTGTCCGGTCGCCTGTCCGACTGGGTTGGGACAGCGCTCGACGGGCATCTTGAAACAGGCGAAAGTAGTTGACTTATCAAGGGTTTAGCGCTATTTTTACAGCCAGTTAGGAAGTCCTCGCACCACCCTTTCCCACGCAGATTCACAGTCCTCAGATCGTCCCACATGGCGTGTTTCTCACGAAATGTTCGTCGCACTGCTTTCTGTCATACTTCTGGAGCAGCCCAGTCCTCAGCCGCAACAAGACCCATAGCCGATTCCAAGTCGCTCAGGACCCCTTCAGGGGTGATCGTCTGATGACACTAGGCTCTCTGATCGGACAGGAGCGCGTCTCCGACCTGCTGGGTCGCGTTCTTGACGGTGAGCGTGTCCCACACGCCGTACTGTTCTGTGGGCCGGAGGGATCTGGAAAGGCTGCTGCTGCGGTGTCTCTGGCTCGGGCGTTGCAGTGTTCGGGCACAGGGCCAATTGGTCGGCCCTGTGAGGTCTGTGAGAATTGTGGTCGAACACGGGGCTTCACGCATCCCGATTTCTCCGTTCTGCTCCCTTTTCTGAGCAAGGTGAGTGAAAGCGACCGTCGCTTTTACACAGAGGAAGCGATCCAGAATCCGTATGGCTATTCCTTGCCTGAGGAATCCGCCAACATTTCCGTCGGCGCGATTCGTAATCTGATCAAAACCTTTGCCTACGGTAGTTTTCAAGGAAGCTGGCGTACCGCTGTCATCCTGCACGTGCACAAGATGCGAGCGGAAGCCGCCAACGCAATGCTCAAGACTCTCGAGGAGCCACCCCCAAGATCGATCCTGATTCTCACGGCACCTTCACTCGATTCGTTGCTCCCGACGATTGTCTCTCGATGCCAGTATTTTCGTTTGGGTCCCGTGCCGACAGCTGCCCTCTCCAAACACCTCGTGAAGATGCGCGGAACGACGCCCGAGAACTCGACGTTCATAGCTGAACTGGCAGGTGGGAATGTCCGACAGGCGCTTACGATCGCTTCAGATGAAGCGCACAAAACGCAGGATCGAGCACTCCGATTTCTGTCTGCTCTGGTCGAGGGCCGAGAGGCCCGGACCTTTGAAGCACTCGAGAAGCTTGCATCGGAAAAGGCGGACGTGTTCGATGTCCTGAAGAGCGCGGAGGTTTGGTTGCGGGACGTCCTGCAGTTCAGGGCTTCGGGCTCGGAGCGCATCGTGAACAAGCACAGACAGGCAGATGTTGAGCAATTGGCGGATGTGATGACGGATGACACCGTTCGGGTTCTCGCGGAGGAGATTGAACGTGTCCGAAGCATGAATCGGCGGAACATCAATCTTCATCTGAGTCTCACGGAGCTCTGGCGCAAAGCCAGGGCGAAAGCACCTGTGGGGAGTTTCTGACGTTGGGTTCCTTCTACATTAGCACACCGATATACTACGTGAACGATGAACCACATCTCGGTCACGCCTACACGACGGTCATGGCTGATGTGCTGTCTCGTTTTCACCGGATCATGGGTGACGATGTTTTCTTCCTGACCGGTACGGACGAGCACGGTCAGAAGGTTGAGCAGGCCGCACGCGGCCGAGGGCTCGAACCCCAGGCGCACGCCGATGAAATGGTTGTCCGGTTCAGGGAGCTCTGGGAGCGGCTGAACATCTCGAACGATGACTTCATCCGAACGACAGAGCCTCGTCACAAGCAGGTGGTTCAGCAGATTCTGCAGAAGATCTACGATGCAGGTGATATCTACGAGGATGAGTACGAAGGCTGGTATTCGGTTCACGACGAGCGATTCTGGACCGAGAAGGACCTGGTCGACGGGAAGGATCCGCAGAGCGGCCGAGAAGTGGTCAAGATCGTCGAGCGGAACTATTTTTTCCGTATGGGCAAGTATCAGGAATGGTTGATCGATCATATTAAGACGCATCCGGACTTCATCCGACCGGGTACGCGTCGTAACGAGATCCTTGGTTTTCTCAGGCAGCCTCTCGGGGATCTGTGTATATCACGGCCCAAATCCCGATTGACCTGGGGCATCGAGCTCCCCTTCGACTCGGACTACGTCACCTATGTGTGGTTCGATGCGCTGATCAACTACATTTCTGCGCCCGGCTACCTGACCGATACGGATCGCTTCAACAGCTGGTGGCCCGCTTCCTGTCACCTGATCGGGAAGGATATCCTGACGACCCACTGTGTGTACTGGCCCACGATGCTCAAAGCGATGGGAGTCACGATGCCCGAGAGCGTGATGGGACACGGGTGGTGGATGGTCGACGAGCAGAAGATGAGCAAGTCTCTCGGAAACGTGATCAAGCCGCTTGCCCTCGCAGAGAAGTATGGGGTTGACCCGTTTAGATACTTCCTTGCTCGAGATATGGTGCTGGGACAGGACAGCAGTTTTTCGGAAACAGGCTTTGTCACCCGCTACAACTCAGAATTGGCTAATGACCTGGGGAATCTGTTGAATCGAACGGTTGTGATGGCTGACCGCTATCTGGATGGGCGTGTGCCCGATGTGGATGCGAACGCCTCGACGATCGATGTTCTCAGAACGTCGGCGGCAGAGACCCGGGAGGCCGTTCAAGCGCTTCTACCCCGGCTGGACACCTCACGAATCCTGGAGATCGTCTGGCGCCTGATCCGTGAAGCAAACCGGTTTGTCGAGACGCAGGCTCCCTGGGCGCTGGCGAAGGATGAAACCAAACGGCGGGAGTTGGAGCAAACGATCTATGGGCTTCTGGAGACGATGCGCCACGTGGCTGTATGGGTGTATCCCGTAATGCCGGAGCGAGCGCAGGCAATGTGGGTTCAGCTGGGACTCGCAGGCAACGTTTCCGGCAGCCTGATTTCAGATCTCGCGTGGGGGGGACTGTCAGCAGGGGGACACGTTAGGCCCGGAGATCCTGTGTTTCCTCGGATCGATGACTATAGGCTGGATGACCAGAGTACGGAATCCCAATCGAAGGAGCAAAAGGTGGCGGAAGAACCGGCAAAGGAACAGAAGGAAGAAGCAGACAATCTGATCACTTTCGATGACTTCAAGAAGCTCGATCTGAGGGTTGCCACGATTCTGGAGGCAGAGAAGGTCGAGGGAGCGGACCGTCTGTTGAGACTGCAAATCACGATCGGTGATGAACAGCGACAGATTGTGGCCGGCGTTGCGGAGTTCTACAGCCCAGAGGATCTGGTTGGCCGTCAGATCGTGGTCGTCGCGAACCTGCAACCCGCGACGATCAGGGGTGTGAAATCGCAAGGTATGCTGCTCGCTGCCGCCGCTGGCGAGGGACTTGCACTTCTGCGTCCGGATCCGTCGGTGCCCCCCGGATCCAGCGTCAGCTGATCAGCTGAAGTATGCTGATCGACACGCACGCACATCTGAGCTTTCCGGAACTTGCTGCGGAAAGGGACGCGGTGGTGGGAAGGGCCCTGGAGGCAGGCGTAACGCGGATCCTGGATGTTGGAACGAACGTGGCGACGAGCGAATTGGCTCTGCGATCGGCGGCTGATCACGATGCGGTATACGCCAGCGTTGGCTTCCATCCCCACGATGCCGAGGGCGCGGACAAAGCCGGAGTGAGCTACGTGCGATCCTGTCTGAGTGAGAATCGGGTTGTCGCGGTCGGTGAGACGGGACTGGACTTCTTTCGGGATTACGCTCCTCGCGATCTGCAGGAGCAGATCTTCAGGACTCACATCGAAATGGCGATCGATGCCGGGTTGCCTCTGATCATCCACAGTCGGGGTGCCGAGGACCGCGTGATCGAGATTCTGCGCGCAAGCGACGCCGCCCGGGTCGGTGGCGTTCTGCACTGTTTCGGCGGATCAATCGACCAGGCAGACAGGGCTGTAGAGGCCGGGTTCTATCTCGGGTTGGGCGGTACGGTGACGTTCAAGAATTCGGACAGCCTCGGCGTTGCACGCTCCGTCCCCCACGACAGACGACTGCTCGAGACGGATTGCCCCTACCTTGCGCCGGTGCCGTTTCGGGGAAAGCGGAATGAGCCTGCTTACGTGCGATACATCGCCGAGTTCCTGGCCGAGCAGGAGGGATCCTCGCTGACCGACATCGCCGAGCAGACCGGTGCAAACGCTGTACGACTTTTCAAGCTCGAGGCATAGGTGTCCAGACGCCGACTGGGTCAGCATTTTCTCACGGATATCGCGATTATTCGTCGAATCGTAGTAGCCGCCGAGCTCGGACCCGACGATCACGTGTTCGAGATCGGCCCGGGTAAGGGCGCGATTTCCTATCCGCTGATGGCGGAAGGTGTCCCTGTCACGAGTCTCGAACTGGATGAAGGTCTGGTAGCAAACCTCGAATCGGGCACCCCGGCCGGTCTGTCCGTGGTCCGTGGAGATGCGCTGACTGCAGACTTTTCGGAGTTGGTCACGACACCCGACAGAAACAGGAGTGTGCTGGTCGCAAACCTTCCTTACCGTATCACGGGAGCTTTGCTCGAACGGATTCTGGATGCGGCCTGCTGGGACCGGGCGGTTCTGATGGTGCAGCGTGAAGTCGGGAGACGCCTGTCCGCCGATGTGGGGACGAAGGATTACGGGATCCTGACGATCGCGGCGAACCTCCGAAGCAGCGTGGAATACCTGTTCAGCGTGCCTGCCGGATGCTTTGATCCGCCACCCAAGGTTGTCTCCTCGGTTGTGCGTCTGCGTTTTTGTAAAGAAGACTCGGGCATACTCGACGAGAAGCAGTTCTTCCGTGTTGTTCGGGCAGCCTTTCAGCAGAGACGGAAGATGCTGCGCAATTCGTTAGCCGGTGTGCTGACCGGATGTGTTGAGGAAGTGATCGAATGTGCCGGTCTGAACCCGACAGATCGTCCCGAGACCGTGTCTGTAGATGGGTTCGATCGAATCTGTCGGGCTTACTCTGATTGGGCGAGTCGAAACCATGGGGAATGAAGAACCCGTCTTTGAGCGCCGAGTCGAGCCGAAGTGGATTCTGGCGAATCGTCCACGGCCTGAGATGTTGGACACCATTTGTTCGGAGCTTCAGATCCCGAACGTGATGGCCAAGATCCTTGTGAACAGGGGAATCGACTGTGTCGAGACGGCTCGCGAGTTCCTGTATCCCTCTCTCGATCATCTGATTGATCCGTTCGAGATGCTGGACATGGATCGCGCTGTGACACGGATCTGGGAAGCCGTCGAGGCCGGTGAGAAGATCATGATCCACGGCGATTACGACGTGGACGGGGTGACGGGGACCTCAGTATTGGTGCGTTCGATCAGACACCTCGGTGCCGAGGTGACCTTCTACATCCCGAACAGGCTGGATGAGGGATATGGGATCTCCAAGGAAGCGATCGATGCGTGCTGTGAACGGGGGGTTACGCTTCTGGTCTCTGTCGATTGCGGCATCACGGCTGTCGTGGAGACGGAGTATGGGAGGTTGCGTGGGGTGGATGTCATCATCACCGATCATCATCAGCCAGGGGAGTTGCCCCAAGCGGCCGCCGTTGTGAACCCGAAGAGACCGGACTGCACCTATCCTTTCAAGGAGTTGCCCGGTGTCGCACTCGCATTCAAGTTGGCTGACGCTCTGTATCGCCATCGAAATCTGGATCTGGGGCCGGTTTACGAGAATCTGGACCTGGTTGCCCTCGGGTGTGCAGCCGATATCGTGCCCCTGGTCGATGAGAACCGTATTCTTGTCGCTCACGGTCTGCGTGAAATCAAAAAGACCCGCAACCCGGGCTTAAGGGCATTGCTGCGTAAGCTGAATCTGGATGGAAGAACGCTTGGGACGGGACAACTGATCTTTGTGCTCGCGCCACGGATCAACGCGCTGGGACGGATGGGGAGCGCGCTGGACGCCGTGACGATGCTGACGACGGATGACGCCGATCGAGCCATGGAGATCGCGGGTCTTCTGGAGGATCAGAACCAGCGTAGACGGCAAGTAGACGAGCGGATGTATCGCGAGGCGATAGATCTGGTTGATCAGGAAGTCGATCTCGAGAATGACAGGGCCATCGTTCTCGCCTCTGACGACTGGCATCCTGGCGTGATCGGTATCGTCGCTTCAAGGATCGCCGAGCGCGTGCATTTGCCGACCGTGCTGATCTCGATGGATGGCAGCAGCGGAAAGGGATCGGCCAGGAGTATCCCGGGGTTCGACCTGTTCGGGGCACTCGCCAAGTGCCGGTGTCACCTGACAAGCTTCGGTGGTCACAAGTATGCGGCCGGTCTATCCGTCGAGAAGACGCAGTTGCCTGAGTTCCGGGGTGCGCTGCTCGAAGCAGTCGGTGAGATGCTCGACCAGGAGGATCTGATACCCAAGCTTGAGATCGACGATGAGATCACACTCAACCAGATCGACACGAAACTGATCAATATTCTCAAGCGTTTCGGCCCGTTTGGCCCGCAGAACACCCGTCCGATTATGATGTCACGGGAGGTGGAAGTCGTGGGTAACCCGGCTGTCGTGGGACGGAATCACATCCGGTTCAAGGCACGTCAGAAGGGCAGCGTATTCGACTGCATCGGCTACAACCTCGGTCATTTGATCTACCGGCTGACACCCGGTGAATCGAACCTGGACATGGCCTATGTGATCGAGGAAAACGAATGGCGTGGTCGGACAGATATACAACTCAGGTTGCGTGATCTGAGATAGCGCATCGGGACTGAAACTGGGTCAACGCATGCCCTGTCCTACCTCTTGTAGGACGACTCGCAGCAAACACTCTGAATAAGGACAGTTTAATGCCCCCAATGCCGAAAGCAGACAAGATCTGGTTCAACGGAGAATTCGTGAACTGGGATGATGCCCAGATCCACGTGCTGTCGCACGTCGTCCACTACGGGACAAGCGTCTTCGAAGGCATGCGGTGCTACAACACGCAGAGGGGGCCGGCGTGTTTCCGTCTTGAGAACCACGTTCTCCGAATCTTCGACTCTGCGAAGATCTATCGGATGCCGATCCCGTTCAATAAGGAAGAGATCACCTCGGCCATCCTCGAGACCATCCGGGTGAATAAGCTCGAGTCGTGCTATGTCAGACCGATAGCCTTCCGTGGATACGGCAGCCTTGGTGTCGACCCAACGACCTGTCCTGTGGATTTCGTTGTCGCAGTCTGGGAGTGGGGCGCATACCTGGGTGCGGAAGCGCTGGAGAAGGGGGCGTCGGTACGGACGGCCTCCTGGAGCAGAATGGCTCCAAATACGATGCCCTCGCTGGCGAAGGTCGGCGCGAACTACATGAACTCACAGCTCATCAAGCTCGAGGCCATGGCAGACGGGTATTCAGAGGGGATTGCATTGGATTCGCAGGGCTACGTGAGCGAAGCCAGTGGCGAGAACATCTTTATCGTTAAGAATGGATCGATCTACACGCCGTCTTCCGGATCTTCGATATTGCCCGGCATCACTCGTCACTCCGTGATTACTTTGGCTCGGGACCTGGGATACACGGTAACGCAGCGGCCCATTCCGAGAGAATCTCTGTATATCGCCGACGAGGTGTTCTTCACGGGCAGCGCGGCTGAGGTGACTCCCATAGCCGAGATCGATCACATCCCAGTGGGTGAGGGCACCCGCGGGCCGATCACCAAAGAGCTTCAGGATGCCTACTTCGGGATCACCTCGGGGGAACGAGAAGACAAGCACGGCTGGTTGGCTTATGTTTAGGAATTGGGGATGGGTTGTGGGGGGTGGGTTTTGGACGACAGCGGTGGACGCGGGCAGGTAGAGCGGATGGCAGGACTCAAAGACCAGAAGATTGCGGTGATCGGGGCCGGGAACATGGGGGGGGCACTGATCCGGGGGCTTGTTGAGACCGTGGACCCGGTGCAGGTAACGGCAGTCGATATCGACTCCGGGTTGCTCGCACGGCTGCGGAACGAGGTTGGCGTGGAGATCTCTGAGGATGCGACGGGATCTGTGCGGGCATCAAGTATCGTGGTGATTGCGATCAAGCCCCAGCACCTGGGAGACGTGGCGGCGCTGAAAGAGGCGATTACGGTGGACCATCTCGTGGTGTCGATCGCCGCGGGCGTTTCCACGCAAGCGTTGGAGTCGGTGTTCGGTGACGTGCCGGTCGTAAGGTCGATGCCGAATATCCTCGCGCAAATCGGGGCATCCGTGACTGGTCTGTGTGCGGGGCAGTTCGCGGATGAGGGGCACCTTGAGACGGCATCAGCGATCCTGGGGGCTGTGGGTGAGACGGTTGTCATTGGGGAAAAGCAGATGGACGCGGTGACGGGTCTGTCGGGCTCCGGCCCGGCATATGTTTTTGCGCTGATCGATGCACTTGCCGACGGCGGCGTCAAGTGTGGGTTGACAAGGGCGACTGCCACGAAACTGGCAACACAGACCGTTATGGGTGCAGCGAAAATGGTGGCGGAGACGGGGGAGCATCCGATGAGCCTGAAGGACAAGGTGACATCTCCGGGCGGGACGACGATCGCGGGTCTGAAGGCACTCGAAGATGGCGGTTTCCGGGTGGCGCTGATGAACGCCGTTGAGGCGGCGACACAGCGTTCTGAAGAGCTAGGAGACGGATGATCGCGATCGTGGATTACGGCATGGGCAATCTGCGCAGCGTGCAGAAAGGCTTCGAACGCGTTGGTGCCAGCGCCGAGATTGTGTCCACACCCGACGACGTGGGCGGTGCCGCGGGGATCGTGCTGCCCGGTGTGGGCGCCTTCGGGGACGCGATGGGGAACCTGAAGCTATCCGGGCTGATCGATCCGATCGTGAAATCGGTGTCCGACGGCGTCCCCTTTCTCGGGATTTGCCTGGGTTTGCAACTGTTGTTCTCGCAGAGTGAGGAGCTTGGAGCCCATCGAGGACTCGATATCCTGCCGGGTCGCGTGTCGCGATTCCCTGCCGGTCAACGCGTGCCACAGATCGGGTGGAACCAGATTCGCGTGCGTAACGAGGGTCCGCTCCTCCAGGGCGTTCCCGACGGTGCATTCTTCTATTTTGTACATTCCTTCTACGTAGAAGCGGAACGAGAAGAGGATGTGATCGCAACGACCGACTATGGCATCGAGTACTGCTCGATAGCCGGTAAGAGCCACTGCTTCGGTGTTCAGTTTCACCCGGAGAAGAGCCAGGATGCGGGTCTTCGGGTGCTGAAGAATTTCGCCGGTCTCGTGGGGGCCTGAATGCTTGCCAAACGCATAATACCGTGTCTGGATGTGAAGAATGGGAGGAATGTCCGCGGGATGAAATTCTCCGCCGACACGGACGCGGGGGATCCGATCGAGTTGGCGCGTCGCTATGATGAAGAAGGTGCGGACGAGCTGGTCTTCTACGACATCACCGCGTCGGCGGAGAAGCGCGATATCGTCGGCGACCTGGTCCGACGCGTGTCTGAACAGGTATTTATCCCATTCACGGTAGGGGGAGGCGTTCGATCATACGAGGATATACGCACCATCATTGAGGGGGGTGCGGAGAAGGCCTCGATCAACTCCGCGGCGATTCGAAACCCCGAGGTCGTGACCCAGGGCGCTGAGAGTTTCGGAAGCCAGGCGATCGTCGGTTCCCTGGATGCCATTTGCAGGAACGAGCCTGACCGGATCTGGTGGGAGGTCGTCATCGACGGGGGACGGGAGTCGACAGGTCGTGACGCCGTCGCCTGGTCTGAGGAGCTTGTGGATCTGGGAGCCGGGGAACTGGTGCTGAACAGCATCGATGCCGACGGGACGAAGGATGGGTATGATGTCGAACTGACCCGCACGGTGGCCGATCGGGTGGATGTACCGATCGTTGCCTCGGGCGGCTGTGGCGGCCCCGAGCACATGCTGGATGTCCTGAGCGAGGGTCACGCGAGCGCAGCTCTCGCGGCATCTATTTTTCATTTCGAGCAGCACAGTATCCCGGAAGTGAAAGAATACCTGACGAATCGGGGTGTCCTGATGCGTCCGAAGCTGGATCTGGGAGTCTAGGGATTGATGGTGACTCTTGAACGGACAATCGATCGGCACGAGGTTCTGAAGGACGTGCGACGCGTTGTGCTCAAGCTGGGCACACGAGTTGTTACGGTTCAGGACAACGAGCTGGACCGGGCGTTTATCGACCGTATCGCACGTGAAGTATCGGGTCTGATGCAGGAGGGATACCAGATCGCGATCGTTTCATCGGGTGCTGTCGGTGCCGGCATGGGACGGCTGGCCCTGAAGGATCGCCCACTTCGCATCCCCGAGCTCCAGGCGACGGCTGCTGTTGGTCAGGGGCTCCTGATGAACGCGTACAAGCTCGCGTTTCGCGAGCACGACGTGCCAATCGGTCAGGTCCTCCTGACAGACGACGGGTTGGAGGATCGATGGCGCTACGTCAACGCAATGAACACGCTTGATGCGCTGTTCAAGTTCGGTGCCGTCCCCATCGTGAACGAGAACGACAGCGTCGCCGTCGAGGAGAACAAGGTTGGAGACAACGATCGACTTTCCGCCCTGGTCACCCATCTTGTAGAGGCACAACTGCTTGTGACCTACACGACTGTGGATGGTCTCTTTACGGAGGACCCGACCCGATCGCCGGATGCCGAGCATATAGCGGTGGTTGAGACGGTGACACCCGAGATGGTGGAGGCAGCAGGGACTGCAGGGAGTGCTGTCAGCCTGGGAGGTATGCGGACAAAGCTCCAGGCGGCTACGAGTGTGACACGAAGCGGCGGCGCTGTGGTGATCGCGGATGGCCGTGGGGCGTCTCTGAACGGTATCCTGACCGGGGATGATGTCGGCACGTTGTTTCTCCCGAACTCGTCGCAGATCCAGGGGCGGAAGCGGTGGTTGGCGAATACCCGCAAGAAGGGCAGTGTCATCGTCGATTCTGGCGCTTCCCGGGCGCTGACGGATGGTGGAAAGAGTCTTCTGGCCAGTGGTATCATACGTGTCGAGGGTGAATTCGACGAAGGCGAGCTCATCGCGATCGCCGATGAGAGCGGCGAAGAGATAGCCCGTGGCCTGGTCCGATACGGTGCGGACGACGTGCGCCTGATTCAGGGAAAGCGGTCGGACGAAATAAAGGTCATTCTGGATAGCAAGACAGCGGAAGCGGTGATACATCGAGATGATATGGTGGTTCTCTGATGCCTGTCCTTGAGCGAAAGACTTCGCATATCGAGACCGTATCATCCAGACGTCTGCGCGCTCTTCTGGTGATCCTGCCGTTCGCCATGTCCGGATATCTTCTGGGTTCGGGCGATAGCGGCGTGTCGAAGCTCTGGGATCAGGCGGACCGTATCCGGGTGCTTCAACGGGATATTGCGAGGCTGGCGAAGGAGAACTCGGTGCTGGCCGAAGAGGCTCGGCTTCTGCGAGATGATCCCAAAACGATCGAACGTATCGCCCGTGAGCGATACGGTATGGTGAAAGACAACGAATCGGTCTACATGGTCTATCCCAGCCTACCAGGGAAGCAACCGTGATTGTTCACACGGACGGTCTGATCCTCCGCACACACAAGATGACGGAGACCAGCTTGGTCGTCGTTGTATACACGAAAGCGTGGGGCAAGGTCCGATTGGCGGCAAAGGGTGCGCGACGACCGAAGTCGCGATTCGGGGCGGCCTTCCAGCCCATCACGTGGGGGTCCTACGTCTATTATCGCAAAGAGGGCCGTGATCTTCAGACGGCCAGCGAAGGAGACATTCACTACACCTTCGACGGTGTGAAACAGGACTATGAGCGGCTGGGATATGGGAGCGCCGTATGCGATCTACTTGATCATATGACGGCCGAAGATGATCCAAACGCATTGCTCCTGAGCATCACTCTGGATACGTTGAGGTGGATGGAGACTGTCGAACACAACCGTCTTGAACTACCCCTCCTCTACTATCAGATTAAGGCGGCCGGATGCCTGGGATATCGTCCACACCTGAGTGGCTGCACGGTCACCGGTGAGCGACTTGACGGGTCACGCGCCTGGTTCAGTCCCGAGCACGGGGGGACGGCTCGTCGGAGAACGGACGGCGCGGGTGTCTGGCTGGATGCGTCAACCGTCGCATTCCTGGAGCATCTCCAGACCCAGACTCCCGATCGGATCGATGCCGATGCCTACGATCGTGTGGACAGAAACCAATGTCGGATGGCGGTCCGGCATTACCTAGACTACCATCTGGGTGATCGGCGCCCAAAGTCGTTCCTGTATCTCGAGAAGCTGAGGAGCAGTCAGGCCGATCGGTCTGCCGTAGCGGCCGATTATCCCGTTGCAGGAGGAGTGACGCCTTGAGATGGCCCTGGCAGAAGAGATCAAGCATCGGTCGATGGGCCGATATTTCCCTGTTCGCTGAGCTGAGTCATCGTGAGCAGCAGGAGATCAATCGTGTTTTCCAGCGCAAGACCTATGAGTCAGGTGAGGTCGTGTTTCAGCAAGGCAACCCGGGGAGGGGCCTGTTCATCGTGATGACGGGGAGCGTCGATGTGCAGCAGGAAGAAGCGGATGGGACGCTCATCCAACTGGCATCAGCGAAGCCAGGAGAGTTCTTCGGGGAGCTGGCGCTTCTGGACGATGCACCACGGACCGCTACGGCGATCGCCGTCGACGAGACGTCTCTGGTGGCCCTCTTTCGGACGGATCTCCTCGCGTTGTCCGAGACCCGGCCGCGTCTGGGCGTGAAGATTCTGATCAAGCTTTCGCAGATTGTCGCAGAGCGACTTCGACGCACCAATCGTGCCCTGAAGGATGTACGCCTGATGGCGGACACCGCAAAGGAAGGCGCATAGACCGTGGAAGAAACCCGATCTGCAAGTCTGACCGTCTCGCAGTTTCTGCGAGGTGTGCTTGTTGCGGCCACCCTCGTGGTTGCGGCTTGGGTTCTGTACATGATACGGGGGATTCTGATGCCGTTCGGCATCGCCTTTGTCCTCTCCTATCTCCTCGTGCCCGTGGTCGACTACCTCGAATCTCATCGAGTGAATCGCATGGCCGGAACGGCTCTGGTTCTGATTTCGATCACCGGAATCTTCGTGATCTCGATCGTCACGTTCATTCCGGTTCTGGTTACCGGGATGGGTGATATGAAGGACAGCATCCTCGGACGTCGTCCGGTTTGGTCTTGTGTGATCCTGAATCGTGGATGGGAACTCGTTCGATTTATGGACGGTGAGACAAGTCATCCGGAGTTCGTACTGGATCCTAAAGCCTTTCCGATCGAACTCGCACCTGGGGAGCAGGATACAGTCACGATCGAATATGCCCCGAGCAGCATGGCGCCTATTGTGGCCACTGCCATCATATCGAGTGATAACGAGGACACGTCACCCCTCGTTCTGAGACTCAGTGGAAACCTGAGCGGGGAGGCCGATCCCGTCAATCTTGTTCCAGGCAAGATGAAGAGCCTGGGTCCGATGCTGGTGGCCGTATCCGATTCTGCGTATGCTTTCGGCCATGTCGATCCGGGCTACCTGATGCACTTCAAGATGCAGATGGCGGCTTTGCAGCCGCAGGTGGAAAAAGCGTTTCCGCAGTTCGAGAATCTGGACATCGCGCAGGAAATTGGCGGTCGTGTTCAGAGCGCAGCGACCGATGTGCTGAAGAAGACCCCGGCACTGCTTGGTGGTGTTCTTTCGGGCATCACGTTTCTGGTGATCGTGCCGCTGGTCCTGTTCTTTCTGCTCGCCGAGGGCCGATCGATCAAGCGAGGGCTGATTGAGATCATCCCGAACCAGTACTTCGAGATGGTGTTGAATCTGCTTCATCGGATCAACCAGCAACTCGGCGGTTACATCCGCGGGATGGTCATGTCGGTGGTGATCGTCTCACTGCTTTCGATTCTGGGGCTTCGCGTGATCGGGCTTCGCGACTACCTGGTGGTCGGCACGATTGCCGGTGTATCCAACATCATACCGTATCTGGGCCCGTTGATCGGAATCCTAGCGGGTACCATCGCCGCCATTTTACAGTATTCGACACTCGGTTGGGCAACCGTTTTGCCCGTTGTGATTGTGTTCTTGGTCGTACAGTTGATGGACAACGTGTTTGTGCAACCGGTAGTTGTCGCGAGAAGCGTGAATCTGCATCCGCTGATTGTGATCTTTGTCGTTCTCGTTGGGAGTCAGATGTTTGGTGCTGTCGGTATGCTTCTGGCGGTGCCGCTGACCGCCGTTCTGAAGGTGTCTGTACAAACTGTATATGAAGGCTTGCGGAGCTACTCGCTTACTTGAGGGCTCGCGTGACGAAACGTGTTGCAGGGAGAGAGTGAACAGATTCATGGCGGATCAAGAGCAATTGGAGAAGACATACGACCCGGCGTATGTGGAGGGACGTTGGTATGACCGCTGGGAAGCGGATGGCCACTTCCAGCCGAACACCGATGCGAAGAACGGGCCGTTTACCGTCACGATTCCGCCGCCGAACGTTACCGGCGAGCTCCACATGGGGCACGCCCTTCAGCACGCGATCCACGATACGATGATCCGGTGGAAGCGGATGCAGGGATTCGAGACGCTGTGTCTTCCCGGAACGGATCACGCAGGCATTGGAACTCAAGCCAAGGTGGAAGAGGCGCTCTACACAGAGACGAAGCAGACGCGTCACGACATCACGCGTGAAGAGATGCTCGAACGTATCTGGGAGTGGCGCGGCAAGTATGGTGACACGATTCTAAAGCAGCTGCGTGACCTGGGATGCAGCTACGACTGGTCGCGGACACGGTTCACGATGGACGAGGGATACCATCGCGCCGTGATCGAAACGTTCGTCAAGTTCTACGAGAAGGGCTGGATCTACAGGGGCAGACGCATCGTCAACTGGTGCCCCCAGTGCGAATCCGTGATCTCGGATCTGGAAGTGGATGAGATCGAAGCCGACAGCCATCTCTGGCACATCCGGTATCCCGGAATCGACGGCGGACCCGACGTGGTTGTGGCGACCACCCGACCGGAAACGATGCTCGGTGACACGGGGGTCGCCGTGCACCCGGACGACAAACGGTTTGCGGGTGCAGTCGGCAAGCACGTGATGCTACCGCTTGTGGATCGGGAGATCCCGATCGTAGCGGATGAAGCGGCGGATCCGGAGATGGGGAGCGGCGCCGTGAAGGTGACGCCTTCACACGATCCGAACGACTATGAGATTGGTCAACGACAGGGCTTGCCCGAGATCCAGGTGATCGGGCTGGACGGGACGATGACCGAGGCGGCCGGCCCATACGCAGGGCAGGACCGATATGCGTGTCGGAAGGCTGTATTGGCGGCACTCGAGGATTGCGGCTACCTGGTCCAGGCCGATGATCACACGCACGCAGTCCCGCATCACGATCGGTGTGGCACTGTGATCGAGCCACTGGCGATGGAGCAATGGTTTGTGAGTATGCGTGATCTGGCCGATCAAGCACTCCCGGTTCTTCAGGAGGACGGGATCCGGTATGTGCCGGACCGGTTTCGTTCCTACACTGTGGATTGGCTCGAGAATATCCGAGACTGGTGCATCTCGCGTCAGATCTGGTGGGGGCATCGGATCCCGGCGTGGACTCACAAGGAGACCGGAGAGGTCGTCGTTTCCTCCGAGCCGCCCGCGGACGCTTCAGCGTTTGAACAGGACCCGGATGTGCTGGATACCTGGTTCAGTTCGGCGCTCTGGCCGTTCGCTACAATGGGGTGGCCGGACCGAACAGACGATCTGAAGCGATACCACCCGAATGATCTGATGATCACGGGGCGCGATATTCTGTATCTGTGGGTCGTGCGCATGGTGATGACTGCCATTGAGTTCGAGGACGTGATACCGTTCAAGACCGTTCTGGTCCACCCGACTGTTCAGACCCGGGATGGGAAGCGGATGAGCAAGTCACTCGGCACGGGGATCGACCCTCGTGAGCTCATCAGTCTGTATGGTGCGGACGCGACCCGTCTCTCTCTGCTCTACCAATGTGGGAGCTCGCAGGATATCAGGTTTGATGCAGAAGTGAAGGACAACCGTCTCGAGGTCTCACCGGTGACTGAATCGTGCCGGAACTTCTGCAACAAGATCTGGAATGCTTCGCGGTTCGTGCTGATGAACTTGAGCGACCGTGATCTGTCCGATGCTTTCCTGGCCGCGAAACCTGAAGCCGTGTCCGATCTCCCTGATCGCTGGATCATGAGTCGCTACAACCGCACGATCCAATCGGTTACGGCCTCGCTCGACTCGTATCGCTTCGACGAGGCATCACGGGCACTCTACGAATTTGTCTGGAATGACTATTGCGACTGGTATGTCGAGCTGGCAAAGGTGAAGCTGAACGGCGAGGACAGCGTGGCACGCGCTCAGACGCAACAGATTCTGTGCCACGTGATTGAAGGCACCCTGCGGATGCTCCATCCGATGATTCCCTTTATCTCGGAAGAGCTCTGGCAGCAATTTCCGCACGAAGGAGATTATCTGATCGCGGCAGCGTGGCCTGAAGTCGACTCCACCCGTTTTGATGAAGCGGCCGAGCAGGACGTTCGGAACGTGCAGGATGTGATCGGAGCGGTCCGGAACATCCGGGGCACCATGCGTGTCCCGCCGGGAAAGAGAGTCGATCTGGTAATCAAGGTGGAAGATGCCGAACTGAAATCATTGCTAGATGCAGCCGAGCCTTACATTCAAGAACTGGGCCGGATCGGTTCACTGGCGACAGGCGCTGATGTTAGCCGCCCTCCGGCATCGGGTACGGCCACACTGGCGGACGCCGAAGTTTATGTGCCGCTGGAAGGCGTGATCGATCTGGATGTGGAACGTCAGCGGCAGCAGAAGGAGTTGGACAAGCTGGAGAAGCTTCTGGGTGGACTCGACAAGAAGCTTCAGAATGAGAAGTTCTTGGAAAACGCACCTGCCGATGTGGTGGACAACGAGCGTCAGAAGCAGATCGAATACGCGGTAACCGCCAGCCGGATCAAAGACACACTCGCCTCCCTGACCTGAAGCTGATACCGGATGTTTCGATACTACGCCGTTCGCATC
Source organism: uncultured bacterium (assembly GCA_964471275.1). Classification (GTDB taxonomy): domain Bacteria; phylum Latescibacterota; class UBA2968; order UBA2968; family UBA2968; genus UBA2968. The sequence continues at coordinate 24,174 of CAYYGZ010000006.1, forward strand.
CTCGCCTACTGTTCGATCTGTGCTCTCCTGATGGCTCTCTTCGCAGGCGGCGTAATCTGGCATTTCCAGGATGGTCTGCCTTCTTTCGACGAGTTGGAAGACGTCGACCCCGCCCGCACGACGAATATCTACTCCGCTGACGGCAAGATCCTCCGAAAGTTCTGGGTTCAACGACGCGATCCGATCACATACGATCAACTGCCTCAAGCCGCTATCGACGGATTGATTTCTACAGAGGACCAGCACTACTGGCGACACTGGGGCGTCAGCATTCCGGATATCTTCAGAGTCATCGTCCGGAATCTCTGGGTAGAGGGCAGACTGAAGGGACACGGCGCCAGCACGATCACTCAGCAGCTTGCCCGGAACATCTTTCTTACCCAGGATCAAACCTGGGCCCGTAAGGTAGCCGAGCAGTTGACTGCAGTTCTTCTGGAACGCACCTACACCAAGCGCGAGATCATCGAGAAGTATTTCAACCGGATGCTGTTTGGACGTGGAGCCCACGGGATCGAAGCCGCTGCCCAGCGTTTCTTTGGGAAGGGGGCGAAGGAGATGTCGATCGACGAGTGTGCTCTACTCGTCGGTCTGCTGAAGGGACCCTACTATTACTCCCCGGTGAACCATCCCCACCGTGCGAAGGATCGTCGCAACATCGTACTCCGCAGCATGTATCGGGCAGGTCGCATCACGGGCGATGAGTATCGATCGGCGCGTCTCCGTCCCATCGTGCTGAAGCCTCTGGACGAGGCGACAGGGGATGCGCCATACTTCACTGAACACGTACGCCAGTATATTGAGAATACGTATGGCGTGAAGCATCTGTACAAGGATGGCGTGTCCGTTCATACGACGCTGGATTCACGCGTTCAGCAGATCGCCGAGGAGGTACTGGGGAAGCAGCTCGAGGAAGTCCAGAGAATGGTAGATGAGCGGCGCAGAAGGAATCCGCCGGATTCCACATTCTGGGAAGGTGTCGAGACCAGAGCGGATACGCTCGCAGCAACGATTGTCCAAGGCGCCCTGGTCGCACTTGACCCTCACACGGGTCATATCCTCGCGATGGTCGGGGGCAGGAACTTTACCGAGAGCAAGTTCAATCGTGCGATTCAGGCGCTTCGTCAGCCCGGTTCGTCCTTCAAGCCGTTTGTGTATACGGCTGCGCTCGACAAGGGCCTTCGCCCGACTCTGAAGATCCCGGACACCGCGGTGTCGATTCCGATGGCAGGCGGTACATTCTGGCAGCCAGAAAACTACGATCGAAAGTTTCTGGGATGGATGACGATGCGGCAGGGACTTTACATGTCCCGGAACGTCGTCACGACACAGGTTCTGCAGAAGATCGGTCCGCGAACCGCGGTGGCCTGTGCCAAGAAGCTCGGGATCAAGACACGTCTTCGTCCGTATCTTTCGCTTGCGATGGGCACGAGCGAGGTCACGCTGATGGACATGGTCTCTGCCTACGGGACGTATCCGAACAAGGGGATCCACGTCGACCCGATCGCGATTACGCGAATCATAGACAAGGAAGGCGAGGTACTCGAGGAGCGTGTTGCAGGTAAGGAAAGCGTCGCGCTGAGTGCCGAGACGGCAGCAGTTTCCGTGAACATGTTGCAGTCGGTCATGGATCAACCCAAGGGAACGGGATACTATGGTGCGAGACGTGTTCACCGGTTCCGGCGACCTGCGGGAGGGAAGACGGGGACGACGCAGAATTTCGCGGATACGTGGTTTGTCGGGTTTACGCCACAGATCGTGGCCGGTGTGTGGGTCGGACTCGATGCGAAGGTGTCACTTGGTGACCGGATGTCGGGCGCTGTCGTGGCTGTCCCTGTGTGGGCACGTTTCATGAAACGCGCCCACACAGCTCTGGAACTGCCGGTCGAAGATTTCGAAATTCCGGAGACCGTACCACAACTCGACGTTTGTGATCAGACCTACGAGGTCGCGACGATCTATTGTCCAAACCCGTTCAAGGAGGTTTTCCTTCCCGGGACGGAGCCATCGAAGACGTGTCCCAAGCACGCGTCCCTGAACACGACATCGCCGTCGAATCAACGGGGCCGAGGAGTGCGGAAGAAGAAGCAGGGCTTCCAATTCTGATCGATCAGGCTGCGCAGAAATGGAAAGGGCGCTCTGCAGGATAATCCCCTGCAGAGCGCCCTCTTATTTGCCTGCTGGGCCGTCGCCGACGTCGCAAGATACCGTTGGTGGTTAGGCAGTTGCCTCGGAGCCCTGCTTGGACAGCTTCCCGCGACCCTTGTCGGATGACCCCAGCCACTGGTATACGACGGGTGTCGCGATGAACGATGAGGAATACGTACCGACGATCACGCCCACAAGCAGTGCCAGGGCAAAATCGCTCAGCACTTCGCCGCCCAGGGTGAGTAGCCCCATTACGACAAAGAGGGTCGTGCCTGATGTCAGAAAGGTTCGGTTAAGGCACCCGTTGATGCTTCGATTAAGGATCTGTCCGAAGCTCTCACGTCGATAGAGACGGAGGTCCTCGCGCACACGATCGAACACCACGATCGTATCGTTCAGCGAGTATCCAACGATCGTAAGCAGTGCCGCAATGATCGCAAGCGAGATCTCCATGTCGAAGAGTGAGAAAACACCTAGCGTGATGAGCACGTCGTGGATGAGCGCGACGACAGCCGCGATACCATACTGGATGCGCTTGAACCTGAACCAGATGTATACCACGATCAGGAGAATCGAAACGAGGATCGCATTGATCGCGTCGTTCTTGAGCTCGGCGCCGATCTTCGGGCCGACGGCCTCTTGTCTGCGGAGCCATTCACCCTCGGCCGGGATGCTCTCGCCAAACCGTGAGCGGAGCGTATTCCTGATACCGTCAGCAACCGCCGTGCCTTCCGCTTCCTCCTCGACTCGGATCAGAACATCATTCACGGATCCGAATTCCTTGATTTCGCTCCTGCGGAGATCCAGCGTTCTGTCCCCGACATCGACACTTGCGAGCGCATCGCGAATCTCCGATACGGGAACGACGGGATCAAAGTGCAGTTCGAGCAGCGTTCCTCCCTTGAAATCGATCCCGAGGTTGTATCCGCCCTTCACGATTGTCGACCCCAGTCCGACGAGGATCAGTACGAGCGAAAGCGCAAAGGCGATCTTGCGGAGTCCGAGGATCTCAAAAGCCGGCTTCCTGAAGATGCGTAGCTTGCCGATGCTGATGGATGAAACATCGGGTCTGCTGAGGATGAGGTTGAATACTGTTCGTGTGACGAACAGCGAGGTATACATACTCGAGAGGATTCCGACCATCAAAGTGAGAGCGAAGCCCTTGATCGGTCCGGTACCGAACTGATACAGCACGATCGCCGTGATGATCGTCGTCAGATTTGCGTCGACGATCGTCAGGAACGCTCGACTATAGCCCGTGTCGACTGACGCGCGAACCGTCTTCCCGGAATCCAATTCCTCGCGGATGCGCTCGAAGATCAGGACATTCGCATCGACGGCCATACCGATGGTCAGGATGATACCCGCTATGCCCGGGAGTGTGAGGGTCCCGCCGAATCCGGCCAGGATCGCCATCACAAAGAGCAGGTTGAGCGTTAGGGCAAGGTCGGCGATAATGCCCGACAGACCGTAGTAGAAGACCATGAACACCATCACGATCGCAAGCCCGATCAATGCGGCTTTGCGGCCCTTCTCGATGGAGTCACGACCGAGGGACGGCCCGACGGTTCGGTCTTCGACGATGTCCACGTCCACCGGAAGCGATCCGGATCGAAGCACGATCGCAAGGTCCTTCGCCTCGTCGACTGAGGAGCTTCCCGTGATGATCGATCGACCATCGCGGATTTTAACCTGAATCGTCGGCGCGGAGTATATCCTGTTGTCGAGCACGATCGCCATTCGCTCATCTATGTGACTTCCCGTGACGCGGGAGAAGATCTTTACACCTTCATCAGTCGTCGAGAAGTTGATGATCGATTGGTTTGCGTATTCGAAGCTCTGGCCTCGCGTGACTTTGGCATCCTTCACGATCTCACCGGTCATCTCTACTTTCTTGCGCACATAGTAGATCCGACGGTATTGATTGCCGTCCGCCATCTGTTCGAGCTTGCTGCCCCAGATGAACTCGCCGTCAGATGGCACCAGATGCTCTGCCTCGGCTAGGATCGCCTGGACAGTTTTCTGATGATCCTCCGCGACCAGCCAGTCACCTCCACCGGAGTTCTGAAGAATGTATTTCCGAAGAGAGGGTGTCTCATCGGTGGCCCTGAAGATGTCCGATACGGCACTCAAGGAACTGTCGCCGCTCGTTTCCGCCAGGTAGCTATCGATCTTATCTAGAAGCGAGGTTCGCTCGAGAACTGGCTTGAGGATCTTGAATTCGAGACGCGCTCGCTCGCCGATCAGATCCTTTGCCCGCTGGATATCCTGGACGCCCGGCAGCTCGACGACGATCCGCCACTGACCTTCGCTGTGGATGATTGGCTCTGAGACGCCGAACTGATCGATCCGATTCGTGATGACTTCCTTTGCCCGCTCTACGATGTCGCTACGCTCGTCCTCGGACAACTTGCTCGGGTCGACCTCGAGCACGAGATGAATTCCGCCCTGCAGATCAAGCCCCAGGTTAATGCTTTTCTTCTTGATCGACTCGAGCTGGTCTGGATTTGTCGGCGGGGCGAAGTAGTACTGGTATGTCGGATAGAGATAGTAGAGGCCAAGTATGATCGAGGCCGCCGTGATGAGTGATCGCCAGGTGTCTCGCTTCATTGTTTCCCGTGCGCTCCGTGTAGACGGGTGCGCCGACCCGTCGTTGTAAGACGCAAAAAAACGCCTGTCCGATCAGGAATGGTCGCCGGACAAGCGTCGCGTCGTCTCAGGTCAACTAGCGCTCACGATCCACGACGCTGTGGACTGCGAGCTTTAGTGCTTCGACAGCTTCTGAACCAGGAAGGCTCGTGAGGCCGCGTTCTGCCGAGGCCGCATAGGAACGCGCTTCTTCGCGCGCGCGCTCAATGCCACCGTACTGCTTGACAAAACTTTGGATTTCCTCCCAATCCTCATCCGAATCCAACCCTCTGTGAACTTTGGACCGAATTCCTTCCGCTTCACCGTTCTCGCAATTCTTGAGGGCACGGATGATCGGGAGAGTCAGCTTCTTTTCCCGAACGTCATTTCCGACGGGCTTCCCGAGCGTTTCCTCATCCCCGACGAAATCGAGCAAGTCATCGGTGATCTGGAACGCCATGCCCACATCGTTTCCGAAGGTGGACATCCTGTGTATCTCTTGTCGACTGCCGCCGCCAAGGATCGCGCCGACCTCACAGGCCAGTGCGTAGAGGGAGGCGGTCTTCTTGTCGATCATCGTGAAATAGATCGCGAGTTCACCGTCGCCGCCCTTCTCATCTTCCAGGATCTCTCCCTCGATCATCCGTCTGATCGCTCTTGTGGAAGCTTCCATAACCTCTATCGAGCCCAGCCCGACGAGCACTTCCATTGCCTTGACCAAGAGGAAATCCCCCATCAGGATCGCCGCGTGATTCCCCCATTTGATGTGCAGCCCGTCAGCCCCGCGTCGCATCGCTGCCGAATCGAGCACGTCATCGTGGATCAGCGTGCCCGTCTGCAGGATCTCGATTCCGACAGCTGCGTCGATTGCGTCCTTTGAACATCTTCCGACGGCTTGCGCGGAAAGCAAGGACAAGGCAGGTCTGAAGTGCTTGCCCCGATTCTTACCGAGATAGCGAGCCATCGTTTGGACTTTGCCGACATCTGAGTCGAGCGCCTTCTCCAAGCGTGCTTCGAATTCAGCAATCTGATCGGCTATAGGGGCAACGATCTGGTCGAACATGGTTCGGTTCTGACGTTCCTGGTTGCGAAATGCTTCAGATTTTGAATAGACCCGCAAAAGCGATTCAAGCTAACAAAAAGCAGGGGTTAAGTCAACTCTAAAGCCGGGCCATAGATTGGTCGCATCGCAACGGAAAACAAGAGTTTACGTCGACTTTCGGGTACTCAGAAGACGCGGTTTTCCGGCCCAATCATTCAGGACGCCTGCCTTGCCAAATCCGTGAGTAGAGAAGAGATCGACAATCGGGTCTGGGTCGTGGCCTGGGAGTTCAACCACCACGTGGCCTCTGTCCGTGAGCAATCGAGACGTCTGCAGCGCCAGTGCGTGGTAGCTCGATGCGCCATCAGGCCCACCATCCAGGGCAAGAAGGGGCTCGTGATCACGGATCTCGGGTTCTAGTTTCTGTATGTCTGCGGATCTAATGTAGGGTGGGTTCGAGATGATCAGGTCGAACACCGAGGAACGGAAGGGGAGGGTGTGCAGGTCGGCTCGGAGCAGTTGTATGCGGCTGGTGACCTCGTTGGCCACGATGTTTCGCGAGGCGTGATCGAGCGCAGTTCCCGATACATCGATTGCGGTTACACGAGACGACGGTAGTCGGGCGGCAATAGCGATCGCGATGGCTCCGGATCCTGTTCCCACGTCCAGAATTGTCCGGGTGTCAGGGGGCAGCGTCTCCAACACTGTTTCGACGATCCACTCGGTCTCGGGTCTTGGAATCAGAACACCGGGAGCGACCCCTATTCTACAGCCACAGAACTCGACGTCACCCAGCACATACTGTAATGGTTCGCCTTCGCATCTGCGGTCTGCAGCGTCGTGGATATCTGCTGCGATGGCAGGAGCAACAGGTTGATCGGGGCTGACGTGGAGTTCTGCTTGGTCCAGACCGAGGAAGTGCGACACGATCCACTCGGCTTCCGCCTCGATGTTCTCGGTATCGCCGGCTGCGAGCGTGCTGCGCACGGCAGAGAGGGTCTCTCGGGTCGTCATTTCCATCACGTGAGTAGGCCAAAAAAAATAGGCCACCGGCACGTGTCTGTCGGTGGCCCCGAAGACAGCGTGTTCGATCGCCGCTATGCCGGTTCTGTTACGCCCCTGAGCTGCTCCGTCTGTTCGGCCAGTCTGAGCGCCTCCACCATCTCGGTGAGGTCACCGTTCAGGATTTCTTCCAATCTGTGCAGCGTCAATTTGATCCGGTGATCCGTTACGCGGCCCTGCGGGAAGTTGTAGGTGCGGATCTTCGCGCTTCGATCGCCACTTCCAACCTGCTGTTTTCGATGGGCTGATTCCTTGGCCTGTTGCTCCTGGACAGCGATGTCGTAGAGGCGTGACCGAAGAACCTTCATGGCCTTTGCCCGATTCTTGTGCTGCGACTTCTCGTCCTGAATCTGGACGACGATTCCAGACGGCAGATGGGTGATTCGCACGGCCGAATCCGTTGTGTTTACGCTCTGGCCGCCCGGCCCCGACGATCGGTATACATCGATCTTCAGGTCGTTCTGGTCGATCTCGATGTCCACATCCTCGGCCTCAGGCAACACGGCGACCGTTGCCGTCGAGGTGTGGATGCGGCCGCTCGATTCTGTCTCCGGTATCCGCTGAACGCGATGGACGCCACTTTCGTATTTCGTGTGTCTGAACACGTCTTTTCCCGTGATCAGAAAGATGACTTCCTTGAATCCGCCAATGCCTGTCGCATTCGAGCCCAGTGTCTCAACCTTCGCGCTGATCGATTCCGCAAACTTCGTGTACATCCGGAACAGATCCGCGGCGAAGAGGGCCGCCTCATCTCCTCCCGCACCCGCGCGTATTTCGACAATCGTATTCTTACTGTCTTTCGGGTCACGCGGGAGCATAAGAACCTTCAGATGTGCGGCCATTTCGGCCTCTTTATCCGTCAGGTCGTCAAGCTCCAGCGAAGCCATTTCCTTCAGTTCGTCGTCGTCCGAGTCGTTCAGAATTTCCTGCGCCTCAGATAGCCCTTGCGCGACCTCACGATATTCCCTGTAGGTTCTGACCAATTCCTCGAGTCCGCTCTGCTCAGTGGACAGGTCCCGGATCATGGCCGGATTTGTGGCCACCTCCTGGCGAGACATCTCTACAGAGATCTCTTCGTATCGTTTCTCAACATCCTCAAGCTGTTCAAACACGTTGATGGCTCATTGTTTGAGTGACGTTTTCCGCGATTCTGCCGATTCACCGGGCCTTACAAAAGGAAAGAGGTGGCCGAACAACCCGCATGCGGGCATCCTGCCACCTCTTCTATCGTTCTTGTCGCGCTAACTGTCGGACGTTTCGGATCCTGCGGGCACCGTCTCGGTTTGTTTTTTGGCTTCCGCCGGTGCTGCCTCCGTCTGAGCCTCAGCTTCCGGGCCCTTCGCTGCAGGGGTGTCCGCCCCAGCGGCGTCTGTATCTGCTTCTCCGCCGCTGACGCCGTAGCGTCTGTTGTAGCGGTCGATCATACCGGCCGTATCGACAAGCTTCATCTTACCCGTGTAGAACGGGTGAGAGGCCGAACTGATCTCGAGACGGATGAGCGGGTAGCTGTTTCCGTCCTCCCACTCGGTAGTTTCTTCCGACGTGCGCGTAGACTTGGTCAGGACCCGGTAAGGCGGATCGACGCTGGAGTCCATGAATACGACATCGTGGTAGTCTGGATGAATCTCTGGCTTCATCGGTTCTGCTCCTGATTATCTGAAAGACGATCCTGATAAGCGCTTCAATATACAGAAACCACGGTCTGGTGGCAATTTATGTGCGCCACTGGTGATCTGACCTGCTAGAGCACAGGCTCGCTCATAGAATTCAGGAAGTCTTCATTCGTATCCGTGTGCTGAATCCGTTCCTGCAGAAACTCCATCGCTTCCAACACCGGCATCTGGTTCAGCAGCTTGCGCATTATCCAGATCCGGTTCAACTCTTTCTCGCCGAGGAGCAGTTCTTCCTTACGCGTGCTGGATTCACTCACCGCGATCGCCGGGTATAGGCGACGCTGGCTCAAGCGTCGATCAAGTTTGAGTTCCATGTTACCCGTGCCCTTGAACTCCTCGAAGATGACGTCATCCATGCGGCTGCCAGTCTCGACCAGTGCCGTTGCAATGATTGTCAGGCTTCCGCCCTCCTCAATGTTTCGAGCGGCACCGAAGAATCGCTTGGGCCACTGCATGGCACTCGAATCGAGCCCACCCGTCAGGATGCGACCACTGTGCGGGACGACGGTGTTGTACGCTCTGGCCAAACGGGTGATGCTGTCCAGCAGAATGACAACATCCTGCTGGTGCTCAACCAGGCGTTTGGCCTTCTCGATCACCATATCAGCTACCTGGACGTGTCGTGTCGCCGGCTCGTCAAAAGTGGAACTGATGACCTCACCGTTTACCGACCGGAGCATGTCCGTGACTTCCTCCGGACGCTCGTCAATCAGGAGAACGATCAACGCGATCTCCGGGTGATTCTTTGTGATCGCGTTCGCGATCTTCTGCAACAGCATCGTCTTCCCCGTGAACGGTGGGGCGACGATCATACCCCGCTGACCTTTCCCTATCGGGGTGAGCATGTTCATGATTCTGGAGGACATTTCCTTCTTGTCATACTCCAGACCCAGCCGCTCGGTAGGATACAAAGGGGTCAAGTTGTCGAAGACTGTCTTCTGTTTTGCCTGCTCCGGATCGGTCAGGTTGACTGCTTCCACACGGATCAGGGCAAAATACTTCTCGTCGCCCTTCGGCGGGCGAATCTGACCCGAAATCGTGTCGCCTGTGCGCAGGTTGAAGCGCTTGATCTGGGAGTGGGAGACGTAAATGTCATCCGGTCCCGGGAGGTAGTTGTATTTTGGCGAACGCAGGAAACCGAACCCGTCTTCAAGTATTTCCAGGGTACCCTGGGCGAAGATCAGGCCGGATCGTTCGGTCTGTGCCTGCAGAATCGAGAAGATCAATTCCTGCTTACGCAAACTGCTGTATCCGTTAACGTTGAGTTTTCCGGCCAGCTTGTTGAGCTCGGGAATCTTCATCTCCTGGAGTTCCAGGATATCGAGTTTCTCCGGCTTTGCTTTTTCCGTGTCCATGTAGGCTGGGTGTCCCTCCCGTGAGGATGGATAGGGTCACGCGTGATTCAGGCAGAGGCCTTTACGCAACGTGACGGCTGTGTTCTGGTGGAAGATGATCTTAAGGATGTATTCGGAATTCAGCTTTGCTCAGGGGATGCCAGGATCGATTTGGTCGTCGCGAGAGGCTTTTGTGTGAGATCAGCTAGAAAGGGGCGCTCGTACTGTAACAACCCAGGGATTTTTTCTGAGTGCGGCGCGGGATTGTCTGACAGGAAAATGGTTGGTTCTCAGGAAGATTGTCTTGAACAGCGACAATCCTTACAGCACGTATACAAAAAGCAATCCGGGCCCTTCTGTCAAGTCCTTTTTTGCGTATCGGCTAGTTTTTCAAGGAGCTTAGCGCGGATTGTGTCGATGTCCGTACTGTTCTGAACCTTGCCGGATACCTTGTGTCGAACGTAGAACGCATCGATCGCCCGATCCGCCTGGGTGCTGATTCTCGCTGTGCTTATGTCGAAATCAAAATCCGAGAGCGCTTCGGTGATCCTGAACAGGAGACCGACCTCGTCCCGCGCGAAGACGTCGATAACCGTGTACTGATCCGATATGTCGTTGTCGACGTGGATCTCTGTAGGGACGGTGTGGGTAGAACGCCTGCGTCGCGACCAACGCGCCTGATGTCTGTCGAAGAGTTCACGGATTTCGGTGGTTCCCTCGAGCACCGTGCCCAATTGACTACCGACCCGGCTTCTCCTCTTCGGTTCAACTTCTGAGATGCCGTCCGGGCAGGTCACCTGAAAGGTGTCGATCACGATCCCGTCCTCGCGTGTGTATGCCTGGGCGCTGAAGATGTTGAGATCGTTTGTGGCAAGGACTCCACAGATCTGGCTAAGTCGGTAGGGGAGGTCACGTGTACAGATGGTGACCTCGGAAAAGGCCCCCGACTCGGTGAATGAGACAGCGACCGAGGATGTTTCCAACTGAGCGATAAGGTCCAGATGCGCAGCGACCTCGTCGCCGCTGACCGTCTGGGCGTAGCGGATTGGGAGAGACCGGATGTGTGTTTCGATCGCTTCGCGGTCTGACCGACCTTCCAGTTCCTCGAGGATCTGAGGGATTGACTCTTCAAGCGCCCGATCCTGTTCGGTGCTCTCACTACCTGACAGAACGTGGAACGTCTTGATGAATAGCTCCCAGAGCAATTGCCCTTTCCACGCGCTCCAGGCCGTCTCTGTCACGCCCGAAAGATCCGCGTAGGTCAGCAGGCACAGCATCCGGAGATCGTCGACGGTCTGGAACTGCTTGGCGAAATCCGCGATCATCTCTTCGTCGCCCAGATCCCTGCGTTGCGAGATGTGCGACATGCTGAGGTGTTGAGCGACGAGGAGTTCGACGGATTTGATCTGGTTCTCGGGAAGACTGATGCGTTCGAGGAAGGTTCGACTCATACGTGCGCTCTCAACGCTGTGGTCTGTCCCACGACGCGCTTTTCCGACATCGTGCATGAGCAGAGCGATGTAGAGAAGCTCGCGTCTGGCAAGATCGTTGTAGAGCCGGCGGTACGGACGCAGATCGGCTGTAAGGTTAGGGCTCCGCCCCATACGCTCGAGATTCCGGATTGTGACTAGCGTGTGTTCATCCGCCGAATAAATGTGATACTGGTTGTATTGCACCAGGCAGGTAAGCCCACCAAATTCGGGTATGTATGCGCCGAGGACGCCCAGATCGTGCATACGTCGGAGTGTCAGTGCGACGTCGGAGGGGGAGCGCAGGATCTCCAGGAAGATGCGAGCGGCCCTGGGAGAGGAACGGAACGTGTCATCGATGAGGTGCAGGTTGTCCCGGATGGCCTGTTGTGCAGTGTGGTTGATCCGTGCGCCGAATCGTTGCGCATCCAGAAACAGGCTCAGGAGTCGGTGGGAGTCCTGTTCGAAGAACTTGCTTCGCCGCTTGGGGAGTTGGATCTGTTTGTGCGACAACATCGCACCGTCATCGAGGGGACGTCTGACGATCAGGTCGAGTGCCCGGTTTGCGACCGACGTGTTACCAAGCTTCTCGCAGACAAGGTCAGTGAGCTGGTATACCGTGCGCGCGTGCGTGTAGTAGTCGCGCATGAATTGCTCAACGCCCATCTCGTGGTCGGTGTCCAGGTATCCGAGTCCCTCCGCAATCTGCGGTTGCAGATCGTGTTCGAGGATGTCGTGGCTCTTTCCGGTGCGGAAGTGGAGCTCGTTCCTGACCCGGAGGACGTAGCCAAGCGCTTGCGTATAGTCCCGGTAGGCGCGTTTTGAGAGCAGGTGTTCGTCCAGGAAGCCCTGCGGAGCGGTCTTGTTCCGTTTGGCCATTAAGATCCACCCGGCCGTGTGTGCGTCGCGGAGACCCCCCGGATTTTCCTTGATGTTGGGCTCCTGCAGTTGGACCGATGAGCGAGTGATACGCCGCAAGCGCTCTTCAATCTTCTGCTTCACGAACCCTCGCGCCTTCCTGCCCGTGAACTGAGTCGTCATCACCGTTCGGAAGCGATCATACAGTACTGTGTCCCCCGCGAGGAAGCGGCTTTCGAGCATCGCCGTAAGCGACTCAACATCCTCCTGGCTCGCCTGCACGCAATCCGACACAGAGCGTGTGCTGTAGCCCACTTCGAAACGCAGATCCCACAGCGTATGGAGGATGGACCGGGTGAGGGCATCTCCCTTTTGTACCTGGTCGAACAGGAAGAGGAGATCGATGTCCGATTTGGGGTTGAGCTGCCCGCGGCCATAGCCACCGAGGGCGATGATGGCGTATCCCGTTCGCAGGGCGCGCGGGTGGGCAGCCCGGGCCTCCGCATACAGTGCCTGGATCAGCGTGTCGGCCGAAGCGGTAAGCTTCTCCACCACGGCGTGCCCATCGGCACCGGTCCAGTGCATTTCCCTTGCCTGATCCCACTGCGCGTCGACGTAGGTTCGGAGCGTCTTGATGCGGTCTGAGGTGTCGGTTTGCTTCAGGAGTAGTGCGAGAGTGGCAGTCTGCGGGGTGTCCTGTCTTGTCTCGTTGTTCTCGTTCATCCTTGTAGCACGTAGCCTTTGGGGATAACGGCTATGCCACCATCCGTGACTTTGAACTGGGCCCGGTCTGCCTCGGGGTCTATTCCGATCCGGGCTCCCGCGGGAATGACGACGTCTTTATCGATGATGGCGTTCCGAATCTGAGCGTCCTGACCGATCCGCGTACATTCCATGACAATGGCCCCTTCGACGGACGCACCCCGCTCGATCGTTACATTGTGAGAGAACACGCTCTTGGATACGGAACAGTCTTCGAATCGGCATCCACCCGAGGCGATGATGTCGCTCACCGAGTCCGTACCCGCCCTCGAGAAGAAGGTGACGGGGGGGGACGGGTCGTGGTAGCTGCGGATCGGCCACGAACCGTCGTGCAGGTTGAGGGGCGGGCAGCTGTCGAGTAGATCCATGTGACATTGCCAGTAGGCGTCGAGCTGGCCGATATCGCGCCAGTAGACATCGCTGCTGCGGTTGGAATCCGAGAAATTGTGGGCGTAGACCCGTCCCGTGGATACCAGATCGGGAATGATGTTCTTTCCGAAATCGTGCGCCGTGTCCCGTTTTGCATCCTCCGAAATCGCTCGGACAAGGACGTCTGTGTCGAACACGTAGACCCCCATCGAGGCGAGCGCCACGTTCGGGTTGTCCGGAGAAGGTCTTGGGGCCGATGGTTTTTCCTCAAAGCCGATGATCTTGCTGTTCGCATCCGCTTCGATCACACCCAGGGACGTGGCTTCGCTGATGGGCACATCGATACAGGCGATCGTGAGACCTGCGTTCGCCTGGCAGTGCGCCTCAATCATCCTTGCGTAATCCATCTTGTATACATGATCGCCCGAGACGATCAGGACACGCTCCGGTCTGTGTTCCTCGAGAAGAAAGGTGTTCTGGAGGATTGCGTCGGCCGTGCCACGATACCAGTTGTCGGCCAACCGGTGCTGGGGAGGGAGCGTGAACACAAATTCTCCCAATTCCAGCGAAAGGATAGACCATCCACTCTGTATATGACGATCGAGGGAGCTGGATCGATACTGGGTCAGGACATAGATCTGGCGCAATCCCGAGTTGATGCAGTTGGACAGCGTGAAGTCTACGATGCGGTAGGTTCCACCGAAGGGCACGGCAGGTTTGGCCCGATCTCGCGTCAGCGGGAAGAGCCGTTCGCCCTGTCCACCGGCCAGGAGGAAGGTAAGCGTGCGACTCAGTCTGTCACGGTCCGTGTGGTCTGGTTCCAAGGCTACGCCCGCCTCTTGAGAACTTCATCGATTGTCGTCTTGAGTTCGGTCAGGTCCGAGGATTTGACGACATAGGCATCGGCCGACCACGTCATGAAGTTGTCCTTGTAATTGCTGTAGGCCGTGTTGAGGATGACGGGCAGTTGGTTGTTCTTGCCGAGGATATGGCTCAACGCCTCGATCCCGTCCATGCCCGGCATCTGGATGTCGAGCACCAACAGATCCGGTGGATCGGACTCGACCCGGTCGATCGCGCTCTGCGCATCGTTCACGACATCTACATCGTATCCTTCATCCGACAGCTCCTGCTCGTAGAGCAGTGCCAGATTCTTGTCATCATCTGCGACTAACAATCGCGCCATGGTTCACGTCCCCCCTGAGTTGCGGTCGATCGGCAGGATGATCCGAATGGTCGTTCCCTCACCCACCACACTTTCTGCCTCTATCTGACCTCCGTGGTCCTCCACGATCTGTTTTGAAATCACAAGCCCCAATCCTGTCCCGTATGTCTTGGTCGTGAAGAAGGGGCTGAATATCTGGTCCAGATTCTTTGGCTTTATGCCTGCACCGGTGTCCCGGATCTCGATGCAGGCCATTCGGTTATCATCGTCGATCAGGCGCTGGGTGGACAACGACACGGTTCCCCCCGCAGCCGTCGCCTGAGCCGCATTCTGAGCGATATTCAGACAGACCTGCTTCATCTGCGCGATGTCAATCGGGAATGCTGGGATCGCTGGGTCGCACGTGCCCTCGAGTTCCAGGCCAGTCGCCGATTCATCCTTCCGAAGCATCGTGCGGACCTCTTCAATCAGCGAGTTCAGGTCTCCGGGCGCAAGGACAGGTTTTGTCGGTTTGGTGAAGCTGAGTGTATCGCGAAGTAGATTCTCCAGCCGAGTCACCTCATCACTGATGATCGCGGCGCCCGCCTCGACCCGTTCCGGGTCTGGTTTACAACGTATTGATCGCGCAAATCCACCGATCGTTGCCAACGGGTTGCGAATCTCGTGGGCGATCCGCGCCGACATCTGCCCGATTACGGCCAGACGTTCCGACTGAACCAACTCCTCCTGCGTGCGCTCGAGTGCAGCGACTTTTTCCTGCAGTTCGTGGTAAAGCTCTGCGTTCTCGAGCGCCATTGCGGCGTGGCTCGCGAAAGTCGTCAGCAGATCGACGCTGTCGTCTGTGATCGGTGCTCCGCTGTAGAGGTTGTCAGCGAGAATGATCCCGATCGTCTTGTCACGCGTTGTCAGGGGGACGGCCACAAAATGGTGGGTCCCCAGGGCGGACCATAGCGTCGGGCTGATCGACAGGGCGTCCTCCTCGGTCACACGGAAGGTCTGCTGCTCGCGTATGGCGCGCACCAGGACGTCGTCTTCCTCTTCGAGCGGTATGCGGATACCGCGCACGGCCGCCGTCAACGGGGTTTCGACGTGTTCCGGGTCTGCATCGTACTCGTCAAGAATGTCATCGACAGACGGGTTCTGCTGACCAAGCTCCTGCCAGATGCGGGAAGCTTCATCAGGGCTGGAGGGTCCGACGCCGATTCGGCCTTCCAGGTGCCCGTCATCTGCGTTTACGAGCAGAAGGACCGCGCGGTTGAACCTGAGTGCCGTGCCTGCCGTGACACACGTGAGGATCGCATAGAGCAATCGATCGAGGTCCAGTATGCCCTGCATCACCTGAACGACCCGCCGGAGAAGCGACGATTCATAGGCTTTATCGATGATTTCGGTTATGTCGCTGATCACCACGAGTGCTAGAGGAGGGCCGTCCTGAGTCAGCACCCGTGTGATGCGTATGTCGATGGTGCGGTTCTCGAACGCTCCGCGAGGTACTGTGATGCCCTCGAGGGAGATAGGATCACCCGTCTGAAGGGCTTCGTCTAGAGCTGCTCTCCCGATGTCACCGAGCAGGAAGGAATCCGGGACAACCTCGGTCAGCAGACGTCCATCCAGATTGCCCGATTCAATCTCCTGATGATCGCAGTAGGCCTGGTTGGCGGTCGCAACTGTCAGGTCCGGCTGGAGCAAGAGGATCGGAAGCGGCGTGTGCTGGAGTACGTGCTCGCTGAAGTCCTTGAGCTGGAGCGTTTCCTGGTAGAGCTGGGCATTGTGGATGACCCAGGCGGCCTGATCCGCGAGGATCTGGAGTGATGCCATGTCAGATTCGTCGAAGACATCGACTTCGGCCGTTTGCACGTCGAGGGCGCCGATCACCTGGGTGCCCATCTTGATCGGTACGCAGAGCTCCGCCCCCGTACCCTCCTCTTCGGGAAAGGCGACGATTCGCCTGGGCTCATCTTTGACGTTGTTCGCGACGATGGGATGGCCGGTCGCGACCACGTTGCCAACGATCCCCGTCCCCCACGGCTGCTCGTAACCGATCGAAAAGAAGGGCTCATAGGCCCCTGATTGCGCGTGCATGACAAGAGACTGGTTGTCGACCAGAAACAGTATCGTGTGGTGGTAGCTGAAGTGGCTATTTACGGCGCGGACCACGCGATCGAAGATTTCATCGGGTTCGAGCGTCGACAGTGCCAGTTGCGCGACCTGGTTGACGATCGAGAAGTGAGCGGTACGTTTACGTTCCCTGTTCAGCAGCCGTGCGATTTCATCGTTGTTCTGTCTGAGCCGTGTCTCGGCAGCGACCTGGTCACTGATGTCGGACACGACAGCAAAGCTCCCCACGTGACGGTTCTCACCGTCGTGGAGTGGCGCTCCTGATACGCGAACAGGGATGAGCGGGCCGTTCTTGTGTTTGATCCGCGTGGTAAAGGTCGATGATTCGCCGCGACGACGTCTCCCGAGCTGGGTCCGCACTTCGGCGATGTTCTCCGGTGGATAGAGCGTGTAGACATGCCTGCCGACCATCTCATTCCGGGTGTAGCCGGTTACACGTTCCATCTCGCGGTTGAAGGTGGTGATAGTTTCGAGGTTGTCGACCGAGATCAAGCCTTCATTCATCGTGTCGAGCAGGGTCTGAAGTCGGTCCTGGTCGAACCCCAGCACCTTTCGCTGTCCCCGTTCCAGAGATCGGATCTCATCGTGTCTCTTCTCGTGCGTGAATTGGGCGAGCCGGATCAGCATCTCGTCAAAGGCGGCGTAGAGGGCGGCGATAGATAGATCGGTTTCACCAACCTCGAGCGAGTCCTTGGTGAAACGTATCGTGACCTGCTTGAGTGCCAACAGAAAGCGGCATGTTGCGTCAGGTGTCAGACCTTCGGTAACGCGATCCCGGACAGCTCGTCTGAGAATGAGGTAGTCTTCCTGGTTTCGGAGCTGGTCAACAACAGCCTGGAAGAGACCTTGAAGGAGGGATTCGGGTGGGTTGGCTTCCTCAAGATCCTCACGGACCCTCAGGATTCTGGAAGTCGAGATCTCTTCTGACCACGCGAGGATCAGACGGTCTTCCTCTGCGGACAGGAGGTCCGCGATGTCAGCGATTGTGGCGTGCGCTGTGTTTGGGGTCGGTGACGTGTCCATCGCTCCATCGGTGTACAAGACCGGGTTGAATCTCTTCTTATGTATCCAATATACACGATGGCTGGCCCTGTGGGTACGCAAGCATCGATCGGAATCGAGATTTAACTGCAATTTAACACGGTGGGCGCCATCTTGCTTTTGCTCACCGGCTGGCTTAGGTTTTGATCGCCGATCTGCCAGCAAATCGACCGGTATTCCCCGAACGAAGGCGCTTCCGTGGCAATCACGCAATCCGACCAGAGCAAGACCGTTCTTGAGAGCTTGGGCGAAGGAATCATCGCCTTCGATGCCACTCGTGTCGCCGTGGTTGCCAACACCTACGCCTCCGACCTGATGGGCTGGGCCGGTACGATCGAAGGCGAGGGGGCGGGGGATCTGCTGGCGCGTCTACCCGATGTCCTCGATCTGATCGAACGTGCCCTGAACCGGCAGGAGTATGTCACTCACCAGGATGTCGTAGTCCCCGAAGACGGGGCCTCGCAACGCCATCTGCGTATCAGCACGTCATCGATCGATTTTGGTGACACAATCGGGGTCGTGCTTGTGATTCGGGATGTATCGGACGTGAAGCGCTTGGAGCGCGAGATCTTCCAATCTGAGAAGATGACAGCACTGGGTAGGCTGGCCGCTTCTGTCGCACACGAGGTCCGCAACCCGTTGGGCGCCGTGAACCTCCAGCTACAACTGCTGGAGGAGGATGCGATCGAGATGCCCGAACCGGAACGGGCACGTCTGACCCGTCGGCTGATCATCGCCAATGCCGAGATCAAACGTCTCGATCGCATCGTCGGTAACTTTCTGCGGTTCTCGCGTGCCCCTCAGGTTCGATCCGAGCGTCTCTTCCTGAACGACGTGGTCAGCCGGGTGTTCGAGTTGCTGACACCCGAAGCACGCGACCAGGAAGTCAGCCTTGTGCTCGATCTTGCGAGCGGCGTTCCGTCGGTGCACGGTGACGAAGGACAGCTGGCTCAGGCGGTCCTGAACATCGCAGTCAACGCCTTTCAGGCAATCCGGGGGAGCGGTAGGGTGAGGGCCTCGACCCGGCGGGATGCCTCCGGGCTTGTCGTGCTCTCGATCGAGGATGATGGGAGCGGTATTCAGGCACCCGACATCGACCGGGTCTTCGAGCTCTATTACACGACGAAGGATGAGGGCACCGGTCTGGGGTTGTCCATTGCACAGCGGATCGTGTATGAGCACGGGGGTAGGATCGATGTGGAAAGCAAATTCGGGGAAGGCACGACCTTCTCTATCTACCTGCCGGTAACGGTGGAAGAGAGCGACCTTGGCTGAAGATGTACGTGCACGAATCCTCGTGGCGGATGATGAATACAACATCCGCGAAGGTCTGAAGGAAGGGCTGGAACGGGAGAACTATGCTGTCGATACGGCGGAGGATGGCGGCGAGGCGCTCGAGCGGATACGGAGTGGGAAGTACCAGGCCGGGATCTTCGACCTCAAGATGCCCAGAATCGATGGTCTCTCCCTGATTGGCAAGGTCCGGGAAGTCTCCCCCGAAACGGGTGTCATCCTGGTGACTGCCTTTGGTGACGTGGCTTCTGCCGTGGAGGCAATGCGGCACGGGGCCTACGACTATCTGACCAAACCTGTCGATCTCAAACGGTTGCGTCTATCGCTCCAGCATCTTCTAGAGCATCAGGCGCTGATCGCGGAGAACAGGGAACTGCGAGCGAAGCTGGGTCCCTCTGAGGCGATCGATCTGATCGTCCGGCGCAGCGCTGTCATGCAGGCGGTGATGGACACGATCGAGCAAGCCGCAACGACTGATGTGCCCGTACTGATACGTGGAATGACAGGCACAGGGAAGGAACTGGTGGCCCGTGCGATCCATCAACGGTCGAAACGGGCGGAGCAATCACTGATCTCCGTCAACTGCGGGGCTATTCCCGAGTCCCTGTTCGAGAGCGAGTTCTTCGGTTACACGCGCGGCGCCTTCACTGGCGCGAACACAGACAAGGATGGTATGCTAGCGGCCGCACAGGGCGGCACTCTCTTTCTGGATGAGGTCGGTGAGATCCCGCCGCAGAATCAGGCTGACCTGCTGCGTGTGCTCGAAGACCGCAAGTATTCTAGGATCGGCTCGACGGTTTCGGTGACACTCGATGCCCGCGTGATTTTTGCGACCAATCGGGATCTGGAGAAAGAGGTACAGGAGGGGCGGTTCCGGGAAGATCTCTACTACCGAATCAACGTGGTGCCCGTTCGGCTTCCACCACTGCGCGATCGACGCGAGGATATTCCGTTTCTCGTGGAGACGTTTCTGGAGGAGCTCTGCGCACTTCACCACAAGGAACGGAAGCGTCTGACTGAAGAGGCGATGGAGCGCATTCTGGACTACCCGTGGCCGGGGAATGTGCGAGAACTCAAGAACGCGATCGAGCGGGTTGTGGTGACCTGCAAAGATCGAGATGTGGCACCTGATGCCCTGCCGGCCCGTGTTCAGGATGCTCCCCGGGTGCCCGAATCCCTCCAGGTCGAGTTGGGCGGATCGATTGCCGATGCGGAAGCCGCATTAATCCAGGCCACACTCGCACACGTGACGTCCAACCGGAAGAAGGCCGCTGAGATTCTGGGAATCAGCGTCAGGAGTCTGCAATATAAGCTGAAAGAGTTGCAGAAGGGTGAGGGGTAGTGCAAATTTTGCGCTAACTCCGATTTTCTGCGTGCAAAAATTGCATAAAACCGACTCTGTTTATGTGTGTCTTGCCTCGGTGTGAAAAGTGTCACATCGATAATTTTTCTATAAACAGTAAGTTACGTCATGCCCCGGATTGTGTGGCATCCTCGTTGCTACTTATTCAGACAACCTGGACGGCGGCACGGTCTGATTCTGTAAATCGGCATCCCTTGGCGGTTTTCACAGGATGGCTTCGCTGGCTCCGGGGAGAACGATGCAATATTTGCACAAGGTATACCAGGGAGTCGTGTGGATGGGGTATGATTCTTTCAATGAGGCCTATTTGGCGGGCATATCGGCGAGCACTGTGGGTCTAAAGGATCGGATTGATCCTCAGGTGATGGTACCGGATCTCAAGTCCGGCGACCGCATCGGGGCAATCAAGGAACTCGTGGACAGAATGCACCTCGCAGGTTGGGTGGACGACAGTCTGAGCTTTCTGCAGTCCGTCCTGGTTCGGGAGGATCTGGAGAGCACCGTCGTTACGGAAGGCGTCGCCTTTCCTCACGCCCGGTGCCACGCCGTCAAACGTCTTGGGGCAGCGGTGGGTGTCTCCCGTCAGGGCGTGCGATTCGGGGGGCAGGGCGAGCCGGTCCACGTCGTTTGTCTGCTGGGCGTTCCGACCAGCAACTCGGACGCGTATTTGCCGCTTCTCGCCCATGTGAGTCAGACTTTTGATGATCGAGCATTCACAGAGTGTCTGTTGGAGTGCTCGTCCAGCGAACATATGTATCGCACGATTCGAGCGGCTCTCTAGCCGCTCATCATGCAGGATTATATTATCAGGAGGTTGGCCTTTGGCAGGTATCACGATTCAAGATAGCGAGTCGCTTGACCTTTATCTCCGCGACATCTCCTCATCCAAGCCACTTTCCGGGCCGGAAGAGATCGAACTTGCCCGTCTTATCAAGAAGGGCAATCAGCGTGCGAGAGACCAGCTGGTCTCGGCCAACCTTCGTTTTGTCGTGAGCGTCGCTCGCGAGTATCAGAACCATGGCGTCCCACTCTCTGACCTGATCAGCGCCGGCAACGTCGGCCTGATGACGGCAGCCGAACGTTTTGACGGGGCACGTGGCTTCAAGTTTATCTCTTACGCTGTCTGGTGGATCCGCCAGGCCATTCATCAGAGTTTGGCTCAGGATTCACGCGTGGTACGTCTGCCGATCAACCGAATTGACCTGCTGCATAATATCTCCAAGATTTCGCGCGAGCTGCGTCAGAACACGGAGAAAGAGCCGGAGCCAGAAGTGATTGCCAAGGAGCTGGGTGTGTCCGAAGAGATGGTAAAGGATACGATGATGCGGGCCCGGGACGTCTGGTCGCTTGATGCTTCGTTCAAGGAAGACGACGATCACAGCCTGATGAACATCCTGCCCGATACCAGTCAGCAGGCGCCTGATACGGAGGTTGTCGAGGATTCTGTCAAGATTCAGGTGGAAGAGGTCCTGGAGTCGCTGGACGCGCGCGAGCAGGAAGTTCTGCGCCTGTATTTCGGTCTGGGAGATGACGAACCGATGACGCTGGAGGAGATCGGTGTTCGATTCAACTTGACCCGTGAGCGTGTACGTCAGATCAAGGAGAAGGCGCTTCGCCGACTCAGGCACCCTAGGCGTCGGGTGCTTCTGGAGCCCCTGATGGAGCCAGTGTAGACCGCTTCTCCGGGCCCTTCAGGGTCTGTCCTATGCCGAATCTCACTCAGTATATAACCCCGGATCGCGTGGTTCTTCCGATCGTATCGAA